>JBHEMP010000159.1:0-7592 GCA_046262515.1 Candidatus Dormibacteria bacterium
CATCAGGGCGGCGCTGCGCCGAGGCATCAAGAGCGCGGCCAGGAACGGCACTGCCATGAAGGCCAGGAGGGAGCGCCGCGGGTAGGGGGAGGCGGGGGCAAGAAGCACCAGGTGGCTCACCTTTCGGGGGCAACGAGAGGCCTCCATCATTGCGACGAGCCCCCCCATGGAGTGGCCCCACAGGACAGCCGGGGCGCCGGGCGAAACCGCGTCGATGAAGCGGTCGAGGAAGAGCTGAGAGGTCTCGACCGTCGCGGGCTCACTGCTGCGCATGGTCAGGCCGTAGCCCGGCAGGTCAACCGCCAACACGCGGTATCCGCGCGCCAACTGTTCACCGATCCCCATCCAGTTCAGGTGTGAGCTGGCAATCCCGTGGACCAGCACCATGACCTGGCCTGACCCGCCGAAGTCGGCGTAGTGCACCGGAAAGCCGAGGTCCACGGTTCGAGACTTCCACGGTGCGTCCGGCACCAACTGGGCCAGTTCCACGGTCGGTGCGATGGTAGTGCCCGTGCTCATGCCGCCGGCCTTTCGCTCCGCGACGCGCCGGACCGGAGCATGTACTCGGCCGCATCGAAATTACGCATCTGGCGCGCAAACCTGAACGTGTACGTCGGCCAAAGCGTGGTGTTGCGGCCGGTCGCGTCGAGGTACCAGCTGGCGCAGCCGCCCGCATTCCAAACCGTCCGTTGCAGGTCAGCCTGGAGGCGCTCGTTATAGGCCTGCTGGACGTTCGCCTTGACCTCGACAGATGTAACGCCACGGCGGCGCATGAAGCGCAGGCTATCCAGCACGTACTCAACCTGGGCCTCGGCCATCACCACCACCGAGGTGTGGCCGAGGCCGGTGTTGGGCCCCAGCAGGAAGAAAAGGTTCGGGAACCCCGCCACCGTGGTGCCCCGGTGCGCCTGCGGGCTGTCCTGGAAGACGTCGGCCAACAGACGTCGGTCGCGCCCGCGAAGGCGCTGCGCAAAGGGGAAGTCCGTGACGTGAAATCCCGTCCCGAAAATGATGGTGTCGACGTCCCGCTCGGTGCCGTCGCTGCTGACAATAGAGCGGTCACGAATCTCACCAATGCCGGTGGTCACGATTTCCACGTTCGACTGCTGCAGCGCCGGGTAGTAATCATTGGAGATGAGGATGCGCTTGCACCCCACCTGGTAGTCGGGGGTCAACCTCGCCCTCAGTCCGGGGTCCGCGACCTGCCGGCGCAGGTGCTGCATGGCGATCCTGCGCGGCACGCCGGCGAGTCGGTCATAGACGAAGAACGGGATGAAGCTCTCCCGGCTCCAGTAGATGGCGTCCCGGACGGCGCGCTGGATTGCCGGTACCCGCGCATAGGTCCGCCTCGCCCATTCGCTCAGGGGCCGATCTGGGTGGGGCATGATCCAGGGCGGAGTGCGCTGGTAGACGTCCAGGTGCGCGACGTCGGGTTGGATTTTGGGGATGAACTGGATCGACGATGCGCCTGTACCCACCACCGCGACGCGGTGGCCGCGCAGGTCGTGGTCGTGGTTCCAGGTCGCGGAGTGGAAGTACGTTCCTTTGAATCTCTCAAGGCCCGCGATCGGCGGGATTGAGGGCTCACTCAACCCTCCCATCCCCGCCACGAGGACCCGGGCGCTGTACAGGCCGCCGGACGTTTGGACCTCCCAGCGCTCGGCGGAGTCATTCCAGGTGCACATCTCGACAGCGTGGTTGAAGCGAATGAACGGCCGGATGCCGAAGCGGTCGGCGCACTGGCGCAGGTACTCGAGGATCTCCGGCTGCAGGGAGAACGAGCGGCTCCACGCTGGGTTGGGGGCGAAGGAGAACGAGTACAGGTGGGACGGGACGTCGCACTGGCAGCCCGGGTATGTGTTGTCTCGCCACGTCCCCCCGACCTCCGCTCCACGCTCCAGCACGACGAAATCCGTGAGGCCCTCCTGCTTCAGGCGGATCGCGGCGGCAAGGCCTGAAAACCCGGTCCCGATCACGGCAACGTCGAATTGCCGGCCGGCCGGCTGCTGCGCTCCTTCCACCTTAGCTCCCTTATATGACATCAAACAGCGTGACATGGAATCATGTCAGATAGGAGTGCTGAAACGCAACTGGCCATTTGATCGGGCAGAATCAAGGTACGGCGTGGCACGGCCAGGTCGGCAATGACAACCTGCGTGGTTACTTTGGAGGTCACCAGATGAGCCAGGAACTGACCCCGCCCAGCGCGCCGCCCGCTGTTGCCGGCGTGCAGCAGCACACCGACCTGGTCCTGGAGCCCCCGGCCGCGGTCAACGCGGTGACGATTTCGGCCGCGGACAGCATGGTCAGGCTGGACCCGGCGACGACCTCCACCATCGACCAGACCGTGGCCGGCTTTGCGGACTCACTGCTCCAGCTTGACGTCCACTCCGAGGACTTCGCGGCCCGGGTCAAATCAGTCCAGGACCTCGGCGACCGCGAGATCCGCGACTCCGCCAACGTCTCCAACCGTCTCCTTGACCGGCCTGTGAGCGCGATGTCAAAGGTCGACAACACCGCTCATATCTCGACCACCCTGGTGGAGCTGCGCCAACAGATCCAGGACCTTGACCCCAGCCGGCAGGGACTGTTGGAGCCTCACCGGTTGCTGGGCATCATTCCCTTCGGCAATAAACTCCGCGACTATTTCGAAAAATACCAGGGCGCCCAGGCGCACCTCGACAAGATCATCCAGGCGCTCTACCACGGCCAGGACGAGCTGCGCCGCGACAACGCCTCAGTGGAGCAGGAGAAGGTCAATCTCTGGCACATCATGCAGCGCCTGCAGGAGTACGCATACATGGCGCGCAAGCTTGACGAGTCACTGCAGTCGCGCATCGTCAGCCTGCAGGCGACCGACCCCGAGAAGGCAAAGGTCCTCCAGGAGGATCTCCTCTTCTATGTGCGACAGAAGGTCCAGGACCTTCTCACTCAACTTGCTGTCAGCGTGCAGGGCTACCTTGCCCTGGAGGTTGTGCGCAAGAACAACATCGAGCTGGTCAAGGGGGTGGACCGCGCAACGACCACCACCATCTCGGCGCTGCGCACGGCGGTGATCGTGGCGCAGGCGATGGCCAACCAGAAGCTCGTGCTGGACCAGGTACAGGCCCTCAACAGCACCACCAGCAACCTCATCGAATCGACCTCCATCCTGCTCCGGCAGCAGAGCGCCGACATCCATGACGAGGCGGCCAGCGCCAGCGTCAACGTGCAGAAACTGCAGGCGGCCTTCACCAACATCTACGCCACGATGGATGCCATTGACACGTACAAGGTGCAGGCGCTGCAGACCATGCAGCAGACCGTTGATGCGCTCTCGGGACAGGTGCAGACGGCGCAGTCATACCTCGAACGGGCTCACCAGGCGCCCGCCACCGCCCGGGTCGTGGGTGATGCGGGCGACGGTGACCTCAAGCTTCCCGAAGCCAGGTGACGACCCGCGCGGTGCGGGTGGGCGGGCTACGCGTCACGCCGGTGGAAATCCCTGAGGTGCGCGCGGAGTCGGAACGGCTCGCGGCCGAGGCGAGAGAGCAACGGGATCGTGCGGCCGCCCTCCACGTCGACGCCACCTCCAGCCTTGCGGAGGTGGGTCGAAGCCTCCTCGCCCTCGAAGCGGAATGGCTCTTCGGGAACCCGTCTGCGAGGCCTCCGTTCAGGGCGGCTCGCAAGGCGATTGCCCGCGTGGAGGAACTCGACGGCGTGGTCAGGTCCTCCCCCGGTTCGAAGTTCGGGATCTTCCGGCGCAGACAGAAACCGATTCCGGGCGTCCAGCCTGAGCGGCAGGCCCGCGAGGCGGACTCCCGGTCAGCCCTGGCGACCCTGGGGCGCCGGTTCGGGGGGGCCTTGCCGACTTTGGTTGAGGCCCACGCACAGGCAATGCAAATGGAGGTCCGCTCGCGGTCAGACGGGGCCGCGGCGGCAAAATTACAGCGCGCGTCCGACACCCTCGCCGCCGAGGCCTCGGTTCGCGAGCAGGCGGTTGCCGAGCTCGGGTTTGACGCCCCGCTCCTGGCGGCGCGGCTGCACAGGTCGGGTGCGGGCAATGTGCCGTCGCCGCTTGAGCTGCGCCCGGGGGAGGTAGCGTACGCCGCCGCCAAGGCCGAGCTCGCGCGGGAGAAAACCTTCGCGGCCGCCGCCCCGTCCGGCTCGCGCCCAGAACTCAGGGCGGAGATCACGGGGATACCATTCCTGCTCGGCACCCGTCGAAGCGCGCCGGCGCGGGACACACTTTCCATCCTGGGGCCGGGCACCTTCGTGGTCACGGACCAGCGGCTGGGGTTCGTGGGCCCGCTGAAATCCTTCTCGTTCCCGCTCGGCGAACTGGCACGGGTGGAGTACTTCCCGACGGGTCTCTCACTTCTTCGCGCTGACCGTGCCAACGCGGACGTCGTGATCACCGCCGAGGCGACCCGCCTTCTCTTCTACATCAACTGGGTGAGGCGGGGCTCAGCCCGCTGAGGCCGTGGCCGCCCGCGCGGCCCCCCTTGAACGCAACGGCTTTGCCGTCCCACCCCGTAGCCCGGCGGCCCTGGCAAACGACCTGTAGGCGATCGCGGTGCTGCCCACCCAGGCCGCGACCACCAGCGCGAAGAGCGCGCTGATGACAATTGCCGGCCAGGCGACGCCGTCCTTGAATTCGCGCATCAGGTACCTGCTGGAGGGTGCGAAGGCCAGCGTGCGTGCCGTTCCGCCCTGTTCCACCAGCGGGGGTTGGATGGTCCCGAGGTGGAAGGCGGGGTCGGTGGGCATGGCGACTGGCACGGCCTCCACGACGTTGCCCCGGTGCAGTATCACCAGGCTCTTCCAGTTTCCGCCGGTGGGGATGCTCCCCTGGGCGCGGTAGATACCCGGAGCCGTCGCGACCAGCGGGAAGTGACTGACCCGGTCACCGGCACCGCCCTGCCACGCCATTGCCTCGAACCAGTCGGCACCGGCGGCGGCGTTCGCCGGCGACAGGCGCACCGTCAGGGCGACTCGCCGGGACAGGGTTGGCACGCCATCGCGGTCGACCACTGGCACGGGGGTGCCCACAGTGGTGGCGGCGAGGGAAACCTGGGCAGGGTCCGCGTGGCGTCGGCCCACATTTACCAGGAGGACCCCGAAGAGGGCCACGAGCGCCAGGGCCACCATCGGGGCCTTGAGCTGACTGTGGTGACCCACAAGGACAGCCCCCATGGCCGCGCCGACCACCGCTGCGAGCACCCCCGCGGCCAGGAACAGCGGTGCGTACGGAAGCAGGCTCAAACGCCATGGGTAGGGGAACCAGGCATGCGTCAGGGCGGCCTCGGCAAGCAGGCCCACAGTGCTGATGAGCACCCCGCTTGCCAGCGCTCGTGTCAGCAGGGCACGTCCGGCGAGCAGGCCGAACACCGTCTCAACACAGACGGCTCCGCCCAGGTAGAGGGGGAAATGCGGCAGGCTGCGCCCGAGCACGCCGCCAATCAGGAGTGCCATCCCGCCCCGCAGGACCACGAAGACCAGGGCAGCGACGATCGCGCCCCCGCGTCCGATGGCGGCGCGGGCGGCGACGAGCCCGATGCCCATCGCGGTGACGACCAGCAGCGGCTGGTAGAAGGCCTGCCACTGCGGGATACCCATGTCGAACTCGAGCTGCAGCGTGGAGAGCCCCACCATGACCACGCCGGCCATGAAGGCCCAGAGTACCCGGCCCCTTCGGCTGACCGGAGCGCCACCCTCGGAGAGGATCAGCCACATTGGCAGGGGCGAGAGGGACGCCCCGCCGATCATCAGGAGGTGAGTGGGGCTCCACATCGTTACGTCGATGCCGTATGCCGCATGCCACAGGTCGTCGAGGGGGAACCCGAGCAACGCCCCGAAGCCAATCACGAAGAGCGGTACGGCGGCGAAAGGAACATGCCAGCCGTGAAAGTGCCACCCCGTCGGCGCCCGCTCCCGGGTCGCGGTCACGACGGCCACCATCGCCGCCAGGACGATGCCGCCGAGCCCCACCAGGATGAGGACGTGAGGGACCGTGAACAGCTCCTTGTCTCGACCGGTGTCCGCGTGCCAGCCCACGTCCCAGACGAACCCGATGAAGGCGGTGAGCAGGGCCCAGAGACCGACCGTCACCGGCAGCGCGGCCCACGCGGGTACCCCATTCATCCGCTCCGCACCCGACTGGACATCGTCGATCACCTCGGCCGCGCCGGAGCGGGCGGCGGGGCGTGGGTGCGCGTGCCCCACGGCGCGAAAGAGTGCCAGCTGGCCTCCCAGCAGGGCGAACGAACCGGCCAGGAACAGCCATTCCAGTGGGCGTGCCGTCTGCACCGCGATGCTGCCCCCGAGGGCGGTGGGATCGAGGAAACCCATGTCGACCTCCAGCTGGCCTCCCCGGTTGGGACGCCACTCAGACGAGTATATGACATGAAACCGTGATACATCAATTGACGACAAGATGGCATCCCGCTGGCCACGGGTGTGGATCCCGGCTAGAGTGCAGCAGCATGAATGACGCGCGCGCAGACCCGGACCCGCTCGAAGCGGGCAGCGTCGAGGAGTTGACGCGACCCTTCCTGGAGGTGCTGCGGGCGGCCACGGGCCTTGAGTCCGTGTACCTTACCCAGGTTCACTGGGGAGCGGGGGAGCAGGAGATCCTGCACGTCTTCAACGCCGGTGCGCTGGATATCCCGGAGGGGCTGCGGGTGGAATGGAGCGACACCCTCTGCCGGCGTGCGCTGCTCGGTGGCCCATCCCGCACGTCGAACGTGCCCGGTGATTACAGCGACAGCCAGGCGGCGGCCGAGCTCAAGCTGCAGACGTACGTGACCTGCCCTGTCGTCCAGCAGGACCACACCATCTGGGGAACTGTCTGCGGGGCCAGCTCCGCGGCCGTCGAGGTCGACGAGAAGTCGATGGCCCTGATGAAGCAGGTGGCCGGCCTCATTGCCGAGCGCATCGACCGCGAGCGCGGCGTCAAGAGCAACGAAAGGGCCATAGAGCGTGAGCGGGACGGGCTCGCCCGCGCCAACACGGAATTGCAGCAGGCCGCGCAGACGGACCACCTCACCGGCATCCACAACCGGCGGGCGTTCGAGGAGCGCTGGCGGCTGGAGATAGCCCGTGCCCAGCGGTTCCAGTACCCGGTGGCGCTTCTGTTGCTGGACGTCGATGGGTTCAAGGCTGTCAACGACACCCAGGGACACGCCGCCGGTGACGCGGTCCTCGCGGGCCTGGCCGGCGCATTGCATAAGCACCTCCGTGACATCGACCTGCTGGCGCGCCTGGGCGGGGACGAATTCGTGATGGGCCTCTCCCACGCCGACACACTGGTCGGCGAACACATCTTCAACCGCGTGCAGGCGACGGTGGCGACCGCGGACTTCGGCGCCTTCCGGGGGCCCATTGGCATCAGCGGGGGCATCGCCTCCAGCGCGACGACCCCGGCGGCCGACCTCTTGGATGCCGCCGACCGCGCCCTCTACCAGGCCAAGGACCAGGGCAGGAACCGCGCCGCCACCTGGCACGGGGAGCTCCCGGACTAAACGCCCGGAGCTGCCGGCGGCTTCAGGTGATGCTCACCCCTTCGCCGCGGCCAGGCGCTGGGCACGGACGGCGCGGGCCTTGGCCAGGGC
>JBHEMP010000160.1:0-7609 GCA_046262515.1 Candidatus Dormibacteria bacterium
ACCTCCACCGGGCACGGCGACCCGGCCATGATCCCGGTGCGAAGCGTCGAGAAGTCGAATCTGGAAAAGTCCGGGTGGTCCAACTCGCCGATGAACATGGTCGGCACGCCATACAGCGCGGTGCATTTCTCGTCCTGGACGGTCTGCATGCATAGCAGGGGGTCGTATGCCTCGCCCGGCACCACCATCGTCGCGCCGTGCGAGGTGCACGCCAGGTTGCCCAGCACCATCCCGAAGCAGTGGTAGAACGGCACCGGGATGCAGACCCGGTCCGCGGGCGTGTACGCGAGGGTCTCGCCAATAAAAAAGCCGTTGTTAAGAATGTTGTGGTGCGACAGCGTCGCGCCCTTGGGGAACCCGGTGGTGCCGGACGTGTACTGGATGTTGATGGCGTCGTCGAATTTCAGCGACGCTTCCCGCTCCGCCAGCGTGTCGGCGCTTACGGCCTCGCCATCCCGGAGAAGCGCATCCCACCCATCCTCGAGGACAAGCGCCTCGCGCAGTTCGTGGGACTGGCCGCTGACCTGGCCCAACAAAGCCACGTAGTCCGAGGTCCGAAAGGCGCGCGCCAGCACCAGGAAACTGACGCCGGACTGGTTGAGGACGTACTCCAGCTCGGCCGCTTTGTAGGCCGGGTTGATGTTCACCAGGATCGCGCCGATACGCCCGGTGGCGTACTGGATGACAGTCCACTCGTAACGGTTGGGTGACCATATCCCGACCCTGTCCCCCACCCCAACACCCCTGGTCATAAGGCCGCGGGCCACCCGCTCAGTCAGGTCCCAGAACTCAGCGTAGGTCGCGCGGAAGCCCTGGAAGGGTGCCACCAGGGCCTCGGTTTCGGGGTACGCCGACACCGTGCGGCGGAGGTTCTCACCGATGGTCTCGCCGAGCAGTGGAACCGGGCTGGTGCCGTTGGAATAGGAGGGAGCCGCCATCACCAATCAAACCCCGTCATGAAGGTCCCAAAGCGCGCCGGCCGCGCGCCGCGCAATCGCTTGCACGAATTTGGACTATACCGCAGGCGGAGAGCACGTGGGGCCCCCGCGCACCCTTATCATCGCTACGCGATGACGTCACAGATTGATGCCCCCTGGGGGCTGTACGAACGGCTCCGACCGGCCCAGATCGAGGCCATCATCGCCACCTGCCCTGTGGCATACGTGCCCTGGGGGGCGCTGGAGTTCCACGGGCTGCACAACCCCATCGGACTGGACGGGTTGAAGGCGCACGGGCTGTGCCGCGCGGCGGCGCAAAGGGCCGGTGGCGTTGTGCTGCCGCCCGTCTACGTGGCCACCGAGACGATCAAGGTTGTGCGCGGCTTCAAGCACAGCGTCGAGCATCCTGCCGGCACCGTGCGGAGCCTCTGCGCGGACTACCTCGAGCAACTGGTTGACGAGGGGTTCCGTGTCGTGGCGGTGGTGAGCGGCCACGGCAGCGGCAGCCATGTCGACGCGCTCCGCGCGGCCGGCGCGGCGTGCATGTCCGCCCATCCGCAGGTGCGGGTGACTACGTTAACCGACCCCGAGATCGGGCACTACGGCGCGGACCACGCGGCCATCGGCGAGACGTCGCTACTGATGGCCGTCGACCCCGGGCTCGTCGACCTCGGCGCCCTGCCCGGGGACCATGTGCCCACTCTGGACGACGACGGCGTCTGGGGCGAGGACCCCGCCGCATCCAGCGCGGAGACCGGTAACGCGATGCTGGCGGCCTTTGTCAACGGCGCCGCGACGCACGTGCGCCGCCTTCGCGAGGAGGTGAACGTTTGAGGTACCGCCAGCTGGGAAGGACGGGGCTGAAATGCAGCGAGGTAAGCCTTGGCACGTGGTCCTTCGCCTCCAACGTGTACGGCGACGTTTCCCGCGATGAGGCCATCGGCGCCGTCCGGGCGGCTCTGGACGCCGGCATCAACACCTTCGACACCGCGCCCCTGTACGGCACCGCTCAAGAGGACGGGATTGCTGAGGTGGTTTTGGGCGAAGCTCTTGGCGCCGACCGCGACGAGGTCATCATCGCAACCAAGTTCGGCCGCCTGCCCACCGAGCCTATCGACACCTTCTTCAACGCCGCCGGGTGCCGAGCCTCCGTCGAGGCCAGCCTGCGCCGGCTGCAGCGCGACCACATAGACATCCTGTTCTTCCACTCCCCCTTTGGCCCGGAGCAGATCCACGACGATGTCTGGGAGGGTCTGACGCGCCTTCGCACTGAAGGCAAGGTCCGCTTTGTCGGGCATTCCATCTCGCTGTTCGACAAAACCGAGGGCATGGCCCGCGCCTGGGCCGCGGATGGGCGGATCGACGTTGTCCAGGCGGTGCTCAGCCTGCTGAACCGCGAGTCGGTCGGCCTGATCGCCGAGCTGGGTAACCAGGGCATCGGTGTGGTCGCCCGGGAATCCCTGGCCAACGGCTTCCTGAGCGGCAAGATCACCCGCGACACCGTGTTTGCCCCGAACAACCTCAACGGTCGATACACGCGGGAGGAGGTGGCAGAGCGTGTCGAGGAGATCGAGCGCCTCTCCTTTTTGGTGCGGCCGCCGGTCGCGTCCATGCCCCAGGCTGCGCTTCGCTGGGTGCTTGACAACCCGGGCGTCTCAACCGTGCTGGCAGGGTCGCGCAACGGTGACGAGATCCTGGATTGCGCCGCGGTCAGTGACCTGCCTGCCTATACGGGGAATGACATGGCGCGCGCCCGGGCTGCGCACGCTCGGGACTTCAGCGCCGCCTGACGTCCGCGAGCGCCGGCGTGAGGACGGTCACGCGATGTGTCAGCATGACCGCTCGTCCCACCTGAAGGCGCTGAGCGGCCGTTCCGGAGCGGCGGATAACCGATTGCCATCCATCGGGCCAGCCACGACTCAGGTTGGTAGGTCAGCTACGATGGCCTTGGAATGGACGATCGACCGGCCGCTCTGTCTAATCCGAACACCGCACTCCTGCGCGCACTGGCCGCGGTCCTGCGCGTGCTGACTCCGCTGCTGGGTTGGGTGCCGCTAGAAGTGCTTGGGCTGTATGTCAGCCTGCGGGCAGACAACGTCGGTGGCAAGCTCTTCGGTAATGGCCTATTTCTTCTCAGCAACGTTGCGATGATCGTGGTCTCCCGCCGGGTAAGTGCGGTCATCAAGGAAATCGGCCCACACGTCGGCAGCGGTCCACAGACGGCCGTGCGCCACGAATGGATGGGAAAGCACCGGACGACACCATCCGTATACATACTCATCGTCTTTATCTCCGTCGCGGTTCTTGCTGCGTGGCCCAGCTTGCTGCCGCTTCTTCCCCTGGGTTTAGTCATCCTGGGTGTCGGCATCTCTGTTGGAGCCATAAGAGCGGAGCATGGCCAGTTGATTTGGACGTCCCTTCGGCCTTCTCACCGAGCGGTCAGGTATCGCTCTGTTGGTGGCGGGCACGACGATGGGGACGGGTGAAGTACTGCCGAGGCTATTCCTGCCGCAGCCCTGATAGGAGCTGCTGCGACCCGTTATCTGGGCGTTGAGCCCAATGTCAATCGAAACGGCGACCCCGCTTACCCAGCCTTAAAATAGACGGTACGGCTTGGCTCGCATCCAGACAATGCGACCAGTTCCACGAGTCACCCAATCCAATAGGATCGTCGACGAGACTGGCGATCAGATCGCCTTGTATTGGGCGTAGATAGCCTTGAGCGGCCTACCCGATCCCTGCAAGCTTTCCTGGGTCAGACGCTCGCGTTCGAGCCGCTCCTCACAGGCCTCAAGTACGGCGAGTTCATGTCCCTGGGGCACTATGGCGACGCCGTTGCCATCGGCCATGACAAGGTCGCCGGGGCGCACCCGCACACCCCAGAACTCCACCTCGCGGTCGATGCTGCGCACCTGGCCCCGCTTACGGACGTCACGCGGGGTTACCGACGTCGCCCAGACCGGGAAACCCAGCTCGAAAACCTGTACCAGGTCCCGCACCGGCCCATCGACCACCGCGCCGAGGCCGCCTCGGGCCATCGTGCCGGTGCTCATCAGCCCACCCCAAACCGCGAAGGAGGGGTCGCCGGTGGTTGCCGTGATGGTCACAGACCCGGCGGTCGCGCTGTCGCAGACCTCCAGCAGCAGGTCGACGTCCAGGTCCTCCGGAACCGTGGTGACCTCGTACTGGCACGTGTGCGCGGTGCCGACGACCACGCGGAGAGGGTCCCGGTGAAACGGCTGCAGCCCCGGCGGGATCGAGAAGGTACCGACACCAATGTCGTCCATACAGTCCGAGACCAGCGGGGAATACAGCCGAGCGTACCGGGCGATGATCTCAGGGTCGGCCGTCATGCGCATTCTCCTCACTGATGGTTCACACGGGGTGCCGGCGAGCCGCCGGCCCGCTTCGCAACCAATCCCGATTGCATAGATCTGATTTGCACTCTTGGCCGAGCGTGGGATAGGTTTGAACGGAAATCTTACCAACCCGGTGTCGCGGACACCGATACCGCGCGGTACAGCTCGATTGACGATTGAACCAGGTGGGCCACCGGCCGGCCGCCAGCCTCGCCCCGACTCCGTCGTGAGTCGCGCCGGAAGCTGGGAACTCGTGAACTCACTCTGGGCCCCGGAGCAACGGCCACCGGCCTGGGAGGAGGACACGCTCTTCCTTATGGATCCCCGCGACGAGGCCCATGTCCTGTCCGAGGGGGGACGCCTGGCCGGGGAGTACAGCGATTATTTCGCGCCCTCGACGGCGCGCGCGCAAATCGTCCCGGGACCCTTCAGCCGCAGGGGCGTGGCCTCCCCCGGGGGTTATGGCGAGCCCCGGTTGGTCTACCCGGTTGATGGGCTCCTCCCCACCGACGAGTACACCGTCACCTTCTGGGTGCGGTCGCGGGATGGTGATCTCGCCGGCGCTGGAGCTGAGATCGAGTTGCTGCGATTCGGCTGTGCGCTCAGGCTACGGCTGGGCGGCCGACTGATGTCGGCGGCGGTCGGCGAACAGGTCACCAGGATCGACCTGGGGACAGGGTCCCATCCCGCCGGGGAGTGGGCGGTCTTCACCGTGACCATGCAGGGGGGCCGGTTGACGCTGCGCGCCCCGGCCCAGGATCATGAGTCCAGCGTCGAAGTGGCGCTACTAGCCGCGACCGGCGCCTCCGGGGTTGACGGCGGGCTGACGGTGCTGGACGGCGCTCCCGCCCCGCACGATGTCGAGGTGGCGGAGATCCAGGTCAACCGGTATGCACGCTCGGCGGCGGTCATGACTGCAAGGTCGGGACCGGAGATCCGCGTGGACGCATCGGTGCCTGCGGGGCGGCTGCCCCCCTACCTAGGTGGCGGGCTGGGGCTGTACACCGGCTTTCGCAACGGCCAGGACGGCGCCAACCCTGACACAGGGACGGCCATCCGGGATGCCCAGTTCGCCGCCTGCGCCGCCGCCGGCCTGCCGCTGGTCAGGCTCGGTGGTGCGGTCTCGTCAACCCCAATCCACGACCGGGGGCCGGGCGCTGTTCCCCGCTACGAGTACGACTTCACTCACATCGACGACAAGATGCGTGTGCTGGGCGAAGCCGGGGTCGGCTTCCACCTGACGCTGGACTACAACCACCCTCTAACCGGGGCCGGCGACGACCTGGGTCCGCGGCACATCGCGGCGCCGAGCGATTTCTCGCTCTGGGCGCATCTCGCGTCGGAGATCCTGGCTCACCTCCGAAAAACCTGGCCGGTGAAGAGCGTGGCGCTCTGGAACGAACCGGAGCTGCCACAGTACTGGGGCGGTTCGGTGGACGAATACCATCAACTGTGGAAAGTGGTGCAGCAGCAATTCATGACGGACCATCCCGACATGCTCCTGGGAACCGGTGACCATGCCCACCCCGCCGGCCTGAACAGGCATCTCGACTTCATCGCCGCGGAGGGCCTCCCGGTGAGCGCGATGTACCTGCACTCGTTCCGCCAGGACCTCGAGGAGGTGCGGGCGGAGCTGGCGGACGTCAGGCAGCACGCGACGGCGCTCGGCCTCGGTCACCTGCCCCTCCGGATCACAGAGTGGAGCCTGGCGTTGGAGCCACAGATGGACCGATACACCCGGGCGCAGTCGGTCGTGCACGCCTGGCCCAATCGCTTCCGCGGCCACCAAGCCGCCGCCTTCACACTGGCCTTCCTCAACGAGCTGGTCGCCGCGGACCCCCTCATCGACATGGCGACGTTCTGCTCGCTGGGGGCGGTCGAGGTGGACTGGCTCACCGGGGCGGGGAAGTCAGTGAGCGATGAGACGATGTTCACCAGCACCTTCCCACCGCGCCCCACTCCAAGCTTCAACGCCATGTCCCTGTATTGGAAGCTGGGCGAGCAACGCGTCAGCGCCAGCAGCAATTGGCCCAGCCTTCGTGCCCTGGCGACACGCTCAGGCGGCGTCACCACGGTTGTCTACGGGAGCTACCGGCCGTGGCGGCCGGGCGACACTGTCGACATAGCCTTCGTGTGGGACGGCCTCCCTGAATGCTTCAAGTGGAGGCACTGGCAGGTCGACGCCGAGCATGGCGCGGATGGGCGGCTGATGCTGGTCGGCGAGGGAACTGAGAACGACCTGCCCCTGGGGGCCAGGCTGGGCGTACTCGGGCTGGGCTGCATCGAGGTGACCGGGGAATGAGCGCTGAGATGGGGATCGGCATCGTCGGCTGCGGTGCCATTAGCGAGGTCTACCTGCAGAACCTGTCACGCTTTCCGGGAGTCCGTGTCGTGCACGTGGCGGATGTGCTGGAGGATCGCGCCCGGGCGATGGCGGAGCAACACCACGTGCCAGCCGCCTCCGGTCTGGATGCTCTGCTGGCCAACGAGGATGTGCAACTGGTGCTCAACCTGACCATTCCGCGCGCGCATGCGGAGGTCTCGCTCCTTGCGATCGACGCCGGGAAGTCGGTCTACTCCGAGAAGCCACTGGCCGGCGGGAGCGATGACGGCCGGCGGATCCTCGATGCCGCGGTGCGCCGCGGGGTGCGTGTGGGATCCGCGCCGGACACCTTCTATGGCCCCGCCGCACAGGCGGCGCGCGCGGTGATCGATCGCGGTGGCATCGGCAAAGTGATCGGAGGAGCCGCCTTTATGCTGTCGCCGGGTCACGAGTCCTGGCACCCGTCGCCGGCCTTCTACTACCAGCACGGCGGCGGGCCTCTGCACGACATGGGCCCGTACTACCTCAGCGCCCTAATCAACCTGCTGGGACCCGTGGCCCGCGTACGTGCGGTGACCACCACGACGCACGCGCAGCGAACGATAACCAGCCAGCCGCTGGCCGGCACAATTGTGGACGTGGAGGTGCCGACCCACGTCAGCGCGCTGGTGGAGTTCGTCATGGGCGGCACCATCTCGTTGGTCATGAGCTTCGATGTCGTCGCGGCGGAGATACCTCCGATCCAGCTCTGGGGTACGGAGGGCTCGGTGCTGCTGCCCGACCCGAACGGGTTCGGGGGCCAGGTGAGCGTCCAGGGGCGCCGCGACGCGGCGTGGCACGTCGTGAACCCGGCCGGCGGCAGCGACTGGCGTGGGATCGGCGTGGCGGACATGTCACGCGCCATGCGTGACGGGGACCAACAACGCGCGGGCGGTGCCCTGGCGTTCCACGTCCTCGACGTAATGGACGCGCTCTTGCGAGCGGGCGAG
>JBHEMP010000161.1:0-36532 GCA_046262515.1 Candidatus Dormibacteria bacterium
CCGCGCCAGGACGTCCGCTTCGACGAGCGCATGATCGACGAGTACAGCAAGTTCGCCAACAAGCTCTGGAACATCACCCGGCTGGTCCTGATGAACGCCGGCGGCGTTGAGCTGGACGCATCCGTTGAGGGCGGGGATGACCCTTTCGACCAGTGGATCCTGTCCCGCCTCGACGGGCTGGTGGAGACCGTCACGGCGGCGATTGAAGGCTACCGTCCCTCCGAGGCCATCCGGGCGATGTACGACTTCGCGTGGAAGGAGCTTGCCGACTGGTACCTCGAGGCGGCCAAACCCCGCTTCCGGCTCGAGCCGGGGGATGCGGGGCGGAGGCAGGCGGTCAACGTATCGCTGCACTGCGTCGGCGTCCTGGTCCGGCTGCTGCACCCGGTCATGCCCTTCATCAGCCAGGCGCTCTGGGATCGCCTGCCGGGTGGGGGTTCTGAGTTGATCGGCCGTGGTCCCGGCCTATGGCCGCTCCCGGAGGGGAGGCGGAACCCGGAGCTGGAGGTCCACGTGACCGAGCTCTTCAGCCTCATCCGCATGGTGCGTGATGCTCGCAAGGAGCTCGGCGCCGGCGAGCGTGAGCGCCTCGGGGCCGTCCTGAAGACGACCGGGCGCGGCTCGGAGCTGCTCACGGGGGAGGCTGGGCGCGCCTGCCTCGGCCTGCTCGCGGGACTGGACCTGGTCGACTCCCTCGACGGCACGGCGAGCCGCGTGGTCGTCGGCGAGGGGGTTGAGGTGCTGCTGGCCGTGCGAAATGAGGCGCCACTGAACTCGGCCGCGTGGAACCGTGAAGTCGAGGCGGCGAGGGCTAATATCGACAGGCTCGATCGGCGACTGGCCAACCCTGACTTCGTGGGCAAGGCCCGGGCTGAGGTGGTGCAGGGCACCCGCGAGCAACTGCAGGCAGCCCGGGAGAGACTGACCGCGCTGGAGGAAGCACAGGGATGAAGAACCTCGGGACGTTCATCGCGATCCCGCTGGTGGCGCTGGGGCTGGTGTACATGGCACTGGTCTACTGGGTCCTGAATGACGCTCGCTCGCGCTCGGAGCACTCGGCCTTCCACGTGTTCGCCATGGCCATCAACCTGGTCTTCCCCCTGCTCGGCCTGGTCATCTACCTTCTCATCAGGCCCTCGATGACCCTGGTCGAGGAGCGGGCGCTGGAGCTCGAAGCCGACGCGCTGGCGGGTCCGCCGCCGGAGGAGGCGGAAAGCAGGCCGTGCCCAGCGTGCGGCCGTGACATCGAGCGCGACTTCGTCCTCTGTCCGTATTGCCATACACGCTTTGCCAAGCGCTGCCCTTCCTGCCGCAAGTCCGTGCGCCTGGGCTGGACGCTTTGTCCCTACTGCGCATCGAGCCTTGAGCTCGGCACGGTGACTCGAGCCGCCGGCCAGGCTTAGGCCGAGAAGACATGATCGTCTCGCTGCAGGCGCTCGCGCCGGCGGCGCTACTGCTTGCCGGCGGCACCTGGCTGGTCCTCCGTCCCAGCGCTACCGTATTCGTGCTCCTGCAGCTGGCCACCCTCGCGGCGGTCCTGCGAATGGATGCCCTGGCCTCCGCGACGCTGACCGTGCCGGTCTACCAGCCCCTCCCGGGCCTGTCCCTGATCACCCGCTATGACGCCCTCTCGAAGTTCTTCATCACCACGGTCGCCGGCGCGGGCGTGCTGGTCAGCTTGCCGTGGTCGGGGGACGGGCGGCGCCTGCCCTACGGCTGGCTGGCGCTGGCCCAGTTTGGAGCGATCGGCGCGATCCTGGCCGGCGACCTGCCGGGGCTGGCCGTGGGCTGGAGCTTCTCGGTCGCGGCTCTGCTCCTGATGGTTCTCATACCGGACCTCGCGCTGGGCCTGCGGAGACCATCCGAGGCGGTCGCCCGGACCCTGGTCCTGCACCTCGGTGGGGCGGCGATTCTTGTCGGTGCCGCGGTGGGCGTTGAGGCGCTGGCCGGGACCGCCAGCTTTGACGCCATCCCGGTGGGGGCGCTGGACAGCCGCATGGGGACCCTGTTGGCCGTACCGCCCCTGTTGGTGCTGGCGACGATTCCCGGACTGATCCGGGCCTGCCGCGCCGCCGCGGGCGCCGCCTTTGCGCTCTGCGCGGCTCTGGTCCCACTGGCTGTCTACGTCCTCAGCCGCGCGTTCGACCTCGCCGAGGGACGGCCCCTTCCACAGGCCGTCAACGTGTCCCTGGTGGGGCTGGGAGGCGTCGGCGCCCTCGTCTATGCGCTCTACGCACTCTGGGCCCCGGACCTGGGGTCCGCGATCTCGCGCATCCTGGGCGCCCTGGGCATGCTCTTGGTGTCCGCCTTTGGGGCCGGCGGCTCGGGGGGGCTGGCCGCGCTGCTGGTGGGATTTGTCTCCCTTGAAGCAGCCGCCGTGGCGTCCCTGGGGGTGGTCGACGCGGGACGCGGCAGGCTCGCGGGGAGCGGCCCCGCGCCCCGGGGCGTGCTCGGGGCACTGAGCCTGCTCGCCCTGCTGGCCCTGGCCGGCAGCGCGGTTGGACTAGGCCTTGACGCTCGATTGTTGGTGGTGCGGCGGGTGTGGGAGCAGGGCCGCGCCGGCGCGCTGCTGACGGTACCGATGGTCGCGGGAATGCTGGCGATTTCCGCGTCTGCATTCGCGGCGGGCCGGTTCGGGGGCGGCCGGGTGGACGGGCGACGGGGGCTGCTCCAGCTCGGGCTGGGCGCCGCACTGCTGGTGGCCCTGGCCGGATGGTCAACGCCAGTCGCGGAGCGCATCACGCTAATCGCCGCTGCCACGGCCCACGTTTCGGGGGCCGAGGTCCACACGACCACCACGGCCTCCCTGCCGGGGCCGGTGCCAGGCGCTTTGCTCCTTATCTTGGCGGTGGTAATGGCTGCCGGGCTCGGCTGGTGGCCGCGAAGCTACAGCAGCGCGGACGGCCTCAGGTGGGCGCCCGGCGTGCTCCCCCCGCGCCTGGCCGTGACCCCCGAAATCGCCGTCCGGGCCGGTGTGGGCGCCGTCGCGGGCCGGCTTCGAGGCGCCGGCGGTTTGCTCCGTGCGCATGCCCGCTGGGCGGTCGCTCTGACGTGGACCCTGGCCACCGCCGGCGTCCTTTACGCCAGCCGTTGATCTTTCTGCTGGTGCTGGCGGGCATCGCAACCGTGGTGGCTCTCCTGGCACCGCGTTCAGCGCCGTGGAGCTGGACCGGCGCTGTGTGCCTGGTGTCGGCATGGGTGGTGGCAGTGGCCGGCCCCGCCGCCGGGCTCCCCTTGATCGGCGGCGCATTTGGCGCGGGCGCGCTCGACCGCTCAGGCGCGCCGGCCGGGCGCGGGTTTGAGGACCTGGTTGGCCGGATCGCCGCGCTGCTCCTGGGGGTGGCGGCGGGGGTGCTGGTCGTGGTGCGGGTACTGCAGGCCGATGTGGCCGGCGGCGCGGAGGTCTTTCTCCTGCTGGCCATTGGTCTCGCCGCCGCGGTCCACGCAATGCTGCAGCCGGGTCACCGGGAACAGGTCCGCGCCGCGCGCCTCGGGCTTACCGTCGCCGCGGCAGGGTGGGCCGCCGGCGGGCATGCCGGCGCCACCACGGCGATGGCGGCGGCCGTCCTGCTGGTTGTGCTCGCCGTACCACGGACGATGCCCCAAGGGCGGGAGTCATGAGCGTCTCCGTGCGGGCGCCGGGCGACCCTCGCCGGTGGTCCCTCGGCGCGGCGGCAATGCTGGCGATCGCCGTGACGTTCCTGCTGCTACTGCCCGCCGGCGTTTCCCTCGGCGGACCAGGGGACGGCATTGGTCTTGGCGCCCTGTCGCGCGCGACCGCTTGGGCGAGCGTGGCCGCCGGGGTCCTGACCTTGCTCGCCGCGCGGGCTTCGATGCAGGAGGTGTCCCCGGCCGCCTGGCTGCTGATTCCCCTGGCGCTGGCGCTGGCGCTGGCGCGCATGCCGGTATTGCTTGTCGGCCTCCTGGTGCTGGCGGGGTGCAGCGTTCCCGCCCTGGCCGACCTGCCTGCATCCGCGGGCTGGCGCCGCGCCCTCCTTTTCGCGGCGCTGGCCGCCGCGGCCTCGATCGCCGGGGGCTCGGTGGGACGCCAGCACGGCGACGAACTGATTGCCGGTCTGGTCGTCCTGTCCTTCCTGGTCGCAGCGGGGATGCTCCCATTTGGCTGGCACATGGTCCGCTGGCTGGAGGGTGCCCCGGCGCCGATCGCGGCCCTGGTTTCGAGCGCCGTCCTGCCCGCCGTCATTGCCGCGGCAGCGGCGAGCCAGCCCCTCGTCGCCTCGCTGCACGAGGCACAGCGGGCCGGCGCGGTACTGGGTTGGTTCGGAGCCGCTACCGCGGTGGCCGGCGCGGTGTACGCGATGGGCGCGCGAGACTGGCGGGGGCTGGCGCTGCGGACGCTGCCGGGGGAGCTCGGGCTGGCGCTGGTCGGGGTCTCGGCGTTCGACATCCGGGGCCTCCAGGCGGCGGCGCTGACGCTCCTGGTGCTGGCCTGTACACGCCCGGCCCTGGTCTTCGCCGACGTGCTCGCGTCGCGCCGCGGGGTGGGCCTGGTGGTCACCGCGCTGGCGCTGCTGGCCTGTGCCGGGCTCCCGCCGTCGCTGGGGTTCCCCGCGCGCCTGCTGGTGATCAGCGCGGCGGGAAGAGTCGGCGCGCCGCTGGCCGTCCTGGTGCTGGTGGGGATGGTGCTCGAGCTCGCTGCCATCGCGGTCGTCCTGCGCCGGCGGCTGGGCGCGGAACAGCGGGAAGATCGCGCCGGGCCGCTCGCCGGGGCCGGCGCGGGCCTGGCCGCCCTCCTGGCGCTGGCCCTGGTCGGCGGGGGGCTCTTCCCGGGACTCCTCCTGCGCTTCGTCTTCCAGCTCGCCGGATAGGATTTCGGGCGTGAACCGCCAGCACCCTGTTGCCATCCTGGTCCTTTTTCTAATCGTCGGCGCGCTCATGGGCAGCATTCTCAACGAGGTACTTTCGCCTGTCTTGCCCTTCCTGAAGACCGGGGCCGGCGGCGGGATCAACCCGCCATTCACCCTCGTCCTGCCTCCCGTCAGCATGACCCTGGGCTTCTCGATCCGGCTCACGGTGGGCACCGCCCTCGGCCTCGTCCTGGCTCTTCTCGCCTACAAGCGCTTCTGAGCGGGGAACGCCAGGTGAGGCTGGTGCTGGCCTCGGCGTCGCCCCGGCGCCGGGAGTTGCTCGAGGCCGCGGGCATCCAGCACGAGGTGGTCGTTTCCGGTTTCGACGAATCCTCCGTCCGTCACCTCCGTCCCCTTGCGCAGGCCCGGTCGGCGGCGCGCGGCAAGGCCGCGGAGGTGGCGACGCGGCGCCCCGACGCGTGGGTAGTGGGCTGCGACACCGTGGTCGCCCTCGATGGGGCGGCGCTGGGTAAGCCCGCGGACGGCGTGGAGGCGAGCCGGATGCTGCGCCGCCTGGCCGGGCGCGAGCACCTGGTTTACACCGCCGTCTGCCTCCAGTCACCCGCAGGTGAACGTGCCCAGGGCCATGGCGTCAGCCGGGTCGCGTTCGCCGACCTGGGCTCCGATGAGATCCACGCCTACATTGCCACGGGGGAGCCAATGGACAAGGCGGGGGCCTACGCCATCCAGGGAAAGGCGGGGGATTTCGCGGCGCTGGTCAGCGGTTCCACCGACACCGTGGTGGGCCTGCCCCTGCACGTGCTGCACCGCCTCGGTCGCCAACTCGGTCTTTGGTAGGCTCCACCATCTTGAGTTGCGCGAAATACATCGCGCCCGAGGCACGCACGCCGCCTGGAGTTGCCTGAGTGGGCGCGATTGACAGCGTCCTCGGGCTGTGGTCCTCGGACATGGGCATTGACCTCGGCACGGCCAACACCCTGGTCCACGTTCGCGGACGCGGCATCGTGCTCAATGAGCCTTCAGTGGTTGCCATGTCCAAGCCGAGCAACGTTGTCCTCAGCGTTGGCAGCGAGGCGCGCAAGATGCTGGGCCGGACTCCTGCTGACATCGTTGCGATGCGTCCCCTCAAGGACGGGGTGATCGCCGACTTCGACGTGACCGAGCAGATGATCAAGTTCTTCATCGCCAAGGTCCACAACCGCAACTGGCATATCAGCCGTCCCCGGACCGTGCTCGGTGTGCCCTCGGGTGTGACGGAGGTCGAGAAGCGCGCCGTCACGGACGCCGCCATCCACGCCGGTTGCCGCGAGGCCTACCTGGTCGAGGAGCCTATGGCCGCGGCGATCGGTGCCGGGCTGCCTATACAGGAGGCGACCGGTTCGATGATCGTCGACATCGGGGGTGGCACCAGCGAGGTGGCGGTGGTCTCCCTGGGCGGCATCGTCGCCAGCAAGTCCATCCGCGTCGGCGGTGATGAGATGGACCAGGCCATCGTCCAGTTCGTGCGCCGCAACTTCAACCTGTTGATCGGCGACCGCACCGCCGAGGACATAAAGATCGCCATGGGCTCGGCGTACCCCCTTCCGGAGGACAAGAAGTTCCACGTCCGCGGTCGGGACCTCATGACTGGGCTGCCCAAGACCGTGGAGATGACCACGATCCAGGTTCGCGAGGCGCTCGCCGAGACCGTCAGCGCCATTGTGGCCACGGTCAAGGAGACCCTTGAGGAGACCCCGCCCGAGTTGATCACCGACATCATGGACCGGGGCGTGATCCTGGCCGGCGGGGGCGCGCTGCTCCGGGGCCTCGACGAGCTCCTCGGCCACGAGACCATGATGCCGGTCTACGTCGCCGAGGACCCACTGACCACCGTCGCCCGCGGCACCGGGCTGGTACTGGAGGAGCTCAGCACCCTGAAGCGCGTGGTGATCACCTCCCAGAAGGCCAAGGCCCTGCGCTAACGCGCTGCTAACCTCCCCTTCGTGATGCGGCGAGGCTCGCAAATGCGAGCCACATCGGTTTTCGTCGTCGCCGTCGCCCTTGCAATAGTGCTCATCAGCGTCGGGGAGAACCTGCGCTTCGGCGCCGTGCGAGGGGTCGCCGCGACGATCGTGGAGCCGGTCCAGGCAGTCATGTCGGGGGCGGGCAACGGGATCCACGATTTCTTTGGCGCGTTCACCTCGCTCGGCGACACCGCGGCTGAGAACCGGCGCCTGCGGACCCGCGTGGCCGAGCTTGAGCGCCAGCTCGCCGCGCAGCGACAGCTGGAGGTGACCAACCAGCAGCTGGCGCGATCCCTCAGCCTGCGGGACTCGCTGCGTCTCCACACCGTCGGGGCGACGGTCATCGCGCTGGACCCGGATCGGTTGAGCCAGGCGGTGACCATCGACGTCGGGACAAAGCAGGGCGTGCGCGCCGGGATGTCCGTGCTGGGCCAGCGGGGCCTGGTGGGCCGGGTGATCCAGGTCCAGGGGCATTCCGCCCAGGTGCGCCTGATCACCGACCCGCAGCTGCCGGTGAACGTGGAGATGGCATCCAGTCACCTCCCGGGCACGCTCCGGGTCACCAGCGACCGCATGACCGTGCAGATCCTCGGGGCACCCACCGACCTGAAGCTGCTCCCGGGTGAGGTCCTGGTCACCTCCGGGCTTGGTGGAAACTTCCCCAAGGGCCTGCCGGTGGCGGAGCTGGTGAATTTTCGCTACCAGCCGTACGGCGTGACCCAGGTGGCGGAGGTCACGCCGCTGGACACGCTCTCCCGGCTGGAGTTCGTCATGGTGGTGACCGACTTCGTCCCCCAGGGCTCGCGATGAGCCCCTGGTTCTGGTTCCCGCTGGTCGTCGTGCTGTCATTGCTGCAGACCTCGCTGGTGCCGGGCATTCGCGTCGCGGGGGCCCAACCCGAGCTGCTGCTGGTCTGGATCCTGTGCTGGGCCGTGATCCGGGGCAGGGGAGAGGCGCTGCCATGGGCACTGGTAGGTGGCCTGGTCCTGGATTTGCTCTCCCAGCTGCCCCCGGGCTCGCACCTGCTGGCGCTCTCGCTGGTCACCTACCTTGCGGACCTCGGCCACCGCGTCATGCATGGCAGCACGGCGCTGTTCGCCGGAGCCGCGGTCTTCGCGGGCTCCCTGCTCTACGGCCTGGTGCTGCTGGGTGCCCTGGTGCTCACCGGGCGGCACCCCGATGTGGCCTCCGAGGTCGTGCTGGGCGTCCTCCCGGGCACCTTCTACAGCCTGGTCCTTCTGGCGCCGGTATTTTTCGTCCAGCGCGGCCTGGATAACCGCTTCCCGGTCTCGGTGCTGCCGGCCTGGTGAGACGCCGCCGCCCTCGCATCGTCGACCCCCGCAATCCTCGTCCCCGCCTTGCGGACCCGGGGGCGAAGATGCCCCAGGACCCGTTTGCCCCGCGTTCGGTCAGCCGGCAGAACTTCGTGCCCGCGCTGTCGCCCCGGCTCGTCGGTTTTGGCGCCGTCCTGGCGCTGGCGTTCCTCTACCTCGGGTTCAACCTCTACCAGCTGCAGGTGGCCCAGGGGTTCCATTTCTCGGCCCTCGCCGAGGGCAACAGGGTGCGCGAGGAGGTCCTGGTGCCGCCCCGTGGAGTCATCTTCGACCGCCACGGCAAGCAGTTGGTCGTCAACCAGGGCTCTTTTGCGGTCGCCGTGGTGCCATTCGACCTGCCCCGGGCGCCCGCCACCCGGGCGGAGGTCCTCGGTCGCCTGGAGCGACTGGTCGGCATTTCGCCGGTGGAGGTGGAGCGCCAGGTGCGACTCCATCGCGACGCCCCATTCCAGCCCATCACCCTGAAGCAGAACCTGGACCGCGCCGCCTACCAGGCGTTGCAGGAAAACCTCCCCCAGATGCCCGGGGTGACCGCTCCCATCGCCACCACCCGGCACTACCTTGACGGCGCCGCCTTCTCTCACATCCTCGGCTACGTCGGCCGCGTCGACCCCCAGGAGTACAAGGACAACCGCGCCCGTGGCTATCTCCTGGATGACTCCATCGGCAAGACCGGGCTTGAATACGCGGACGAGGGGTACCTGCGGGGCAAGGACGGCCAACGCGTGATCGAAACCGACGCCCAGGGCAAGCTGGTCCGAACGATCTCGTCGACCGACCCATCCCCAGGTTCCAACGTCTACCTCAGCCTGGACCTGGGCCTGCAGCAGTTCACCATGCAGCAGCTTCAGGCGCAGATGGACGCGCAGCACAAGATGCTGGGCGGGAACCGCGCGGTGGCTGGCTCCGCCATCGTCGAGAACCCCCAGACCGGCGAGATATACAGCATGGTGAGCCTCCCTGACTACGACCTCAACAAGTTTGCGGCCGGCATCACGCAGGCCGACTACACCGCCCTCACCACCGACCCGCGGCTGCCGCTGCTCGATCGAAGCATCGATGGTCAGTACCCTCCGGGGTCGACCTTCAAGACGGTCACCGGCGCTGCGGCGCTGCAGTCCGGGACCGCCAACCGCGACACCCACATCGTCTGCCCCGGCTTCCTCCAGCGGGGGACGACGCGCTTCGGTTGCTGGCTCGGCTCCGGCCACGGCTCGCAGAACATGGTCGACGCCATCGCGCACTCCTGCGACGTCTTCTTCTACACCGTCGCCGACCAGATGGGAGACGGGATCCTGAGCAAGTTCGCCAGGGACTTCGGGGTGGGGCGCAGGACGGGCATTGAGCTCGGTACCGAGGCCAGGGGGATCCTGCCCAACGCGGACTGGAAGAAGAAGTATTTCGAGGAGGCTTTCACCGCCACCGGCGACCCGGCGTGGAAGGACAGCTACTGGTACGAGGGCAACACGATCACCTACGGCATCGGGCAGAGCTACCTCCTCGTCACACCTCTCCAGGACCTGCAGTGGACCACCACCGTGGCCAACGGCGGCAGCTATCTCAAGCCACAGCTCGTCAACCGCGTCGTGGACCAGTCAGGGGCGACCGTCAAACCTTTCGCCCCGGCCCTTGACCACAAGGTGGCGGTCTCGCCCGAGAGCCTGGCCCTGGTACGCGAGGGCCTACGATCCGCCGCCTCCAAGGGGGGCACTTCGGGTTATATTTTCGCCGGCCACCCCGACATACCCCAGCCCGCGGGCAAGACGGGCACCGCGCAGTTCGGGGTCCCGGACGCCAAGGGTGACTTCCCGCTCCACTCCTGGTTCGTGACCTACGCGCCGTCCGACAACCCTGAGGTGGCGGTGATCGTCTTCATCGAGGGCGGTGGTGAGGGGCACGAGGGTGCGCTGCCCGCGGCGGCCAACATCCTCAGCTACTACTTCCAGCATCGCGACGCGATCCGGGCCACGGGCAGCGCGCCGGCGTCCGCGCCATGAGCGCGATGTCCCTGCCCCGCGAGCGAAGCCCCCTTCGCCAGTACGACTTCGTCCTGGCGAGCTTCCTGCTGATGGTCCTGGCGCTTGGCGTGGCGGCCATCTTCAGCGCTTCCGGCGGCCGCCACGTGGAGTTCGTCCACCAGCTCATCTACATCGGCCTGGGGCTGGCCGTGCTCTCCTATTTCGCCTTCACGGACTACCGCTCGGTGGGCCGGCTGTACGGCTTGACGTACCTCGTCATGCTGCTCTTGCTGCTGCTGGTGCGCTTCGCCGGCCACCAGGCGCTTGGGGCCCAGCGCTGGATCTACCTTGGCTTTTTCGAACTGCAGGCGTCGGAAATCTCCAAGCTGCTGATCATCGTCGTGCTGGCCAGGTTCTTCTACGAGCGGCAGCCACGCATCCGCCAGGCGGGCACCTTCGGGCTCGGGCTTCTACTGATGGTTCCCCCTACGTTCCTCATCCTGACCCAACCGGACCTCGGGACCGCGATCGTCTTCCTCGCCCTCTTTTTCGGCATGGCATTCATGGCGGGCGTTCCCGCGCGCTACCTCGTGGGCTCCTTCCTCCTCGCCGCCGCGGTCATCCCCTTTGTCATCGGGCACCTGCACGGGTACCAGCAGAAACGCCTGGTCACCTTCTTCAACCCCGGCGCGGATCCACAGGGGGCGGGCTACAACATTCTCCAGGCCAAGATCGCCGTCGGTTCCGGGGGTGTTTTTGGGAAGGGATTCCTGACCGGGACCCAGGGTCAGCTTGGCTTTGTACCGAGCCGGGTCACGGACTTCATTTTTGCCATCTTCAGCGAGGAATGGGGGTTCCTGGGGGCGGTGGTGCTGTTGAGCCTGTTCACGGTGGTTCTCCTGCGCGTCGTCCGGGCGGCACACCTCGCTCGCGACAGCTTCGGCACGTACCTCGCCTTCGGGGTGGCCACCATGATCTTCTTCCAGGTCGTCGTCAACGTGGGTATGAACCTCGGGGTCATGCCCGTGGTGGGCATCCCACTACCTTTCATCTCGTACGGGGGCAGCTCCATGCTGACCAACATGGCGGCAATAGGCATCGTCCAGTCGGTCCTCATCCACCACAAGGACCTGATGTTCTGATGGCGCGTCGGGTATCGGCGCTGGTGTTCCTTCTGGTGCTCTCGGCGCTGCCGGCGTGCAGCCTGGTGCAGTCGCCCATCAGCCTCTCCATCACCCAGGTTGACGAGAGCCCCAAGTCCGCCCCCAAGGACTTCAAGAAGATCCTGATCACGGTCAGTAACCCCTCCGGGGGCATCGCCCGCGGGGTGACCATCCGCGACACGCTGCCCGTCGGGTTTGCCTTCACCAGCATCAAGTCCCTCGGCGGCGATGCCATCCGGACACGCACCGAGAACCCACCCCCACTAACCCCGGTGCCTACATTCGGCAGCTGGAGCATCCCCGCGGGCACCGAGAAGAAGCCGTCCACTCTGGCCCTCGAGTTCGAGGTGTCGGTGGGAGCGAACCCGGGGAAGACCCCGAGTTTTGTTGAGGTCGCCTCTGACAACACGGACCCGGCCGCCGCCACGCCGCTGGTCCTTTCGGTGCAGCCTGCGGCCCTGGTCACGCTGTCAGTCTCGGCCCGCTCCCCCGCGGCGCCCGGTTCGACCACTCGGTACACCATCCAGGTGAGCAACGCCGGGACCGCGGCGGCGCGGTCCACGTTCATCTCCGCGGCCCTGCCGGGCGGTTTCGTATACGGGGGAACGGTCGAGATCGCCGGCAACTCGTTCAGGGAATCGGTCACAGATCCCCTCAGCAGCAGCATCCTGCCCTCATGGGGGACCTGGGCGGTTCCGCCACGACAGGAGGGAGGCCAGCCGGGTTTGCTGAGGATCGCCTTTGACGCCCGGGTACTCAGTGACGCGGCGCCGGGCGCGTACCCCGTCAGCGTGACCATCACCTACAACAACCTGCCGGCGCAGACCGTGAGCGACCAAGCACAGGTGAGTGTCAGGCGCTAAGCCGGGTGCCCCGGTCCTCTGCTAAAATCGCGGCCTGCGCCAACTGCGGTAACGCACGCTCAGCGGACGGCGCGGTTTGAACTTATGGAAGCAATCGTCAAGATCAGCGGCAAGCAGTACCGCGTGGCCGAGGGCCAGCGGCTGACCGTCGACCGCCTTGCCACCCCGGTTGGGGACGAGGTGAAGTTCGACCAGGTCCTCCTGCTCACGGACGGCGGCGACGCCGAGATCGGCACCCCCGTGGT
Organism: Candidatus Dormibacteria bacterium; assembly: GCA_046262515.1. Classification (GTDB taxonomy): domain Bacteria; phylum Chloroflexota; class Dormibacteria; order DASZGP01; family DASZGP01; genus JAXDLW01. The sequence goes on from JBHEMP010000161.1 coordinate 12,396, forward strand.
GGCCGGTGCCGCGGTCACCGCGCGCGTGGTCGCCGAGACGCGCGGCCCCAAGATCGTCGTGTTCAAGTACAAGGCCAAGAAGCGGTACCGGCGAACCATGGGCGCCAGGGCCGACCAGACCCTGCTCGAGGTCGTCTCGGTTGCCGGGCCCGGAAAGAAAAAGGCGGCCAGCACCAAGCCGGCCAAGGAGGCTGAAGCCGATGGCTCATAAGAAGGGTGGCGGAAGCTCCCGCAACGGCCGCGACAGTCAGTCCCAGCGCCTTGGTATCAAACGATACGGCGGGGAGCTGGTGACCGGGGGCTCGATCATCGTGCGGCAGAAGGGCACCAAGTTCCACCCCGGCGAAAACGTCGGCCTCGGGCGTGACTACACCCTCTTCGCCCTCGCGGCCGGCACGGTCCAGTTCACCGAGTTCGCAGGCGGCAAGAAGCGGGTCAGCATCCTCCCCGTCGAGGTCGCCACCGAAGAGCCCGTGGAGGCCTCGGCCTAAGCCACCCGCATGTTCCTGGACGAGGTCCGGGTCCGGGTGCGCTCGGGGGCGGGCGGTCCGGGCGCGATGACCTTCCGGCGCGAGAAGTTCGTGCCCCAGGGCGGCCCCGATGGCGGGGACGGCGGCAACGGCGCTGACATCATCCTCGTCGCCACCTCGGGGCTGAACAGCCTCTCCCACTTCAAAGGCCGTCGAATCATCAGCGGGGACCGCGGCGGCCAGGGACGCAAGGCCCTCAAGCACGGGGCCGATGCCGAGGCGGTGCGCCTGCTGGTACCGGTCGGGACGGTGGCCATCGACGACGAGACCCAGCAGTTGATCGGGGAGCTGACCGAGGACGGCGCCGAGTTGGTCGTAGCCCGGGGCGGGCGCGGCGGTCGGGGCAACAGCCGTTTCAGCAACAGCCGGCGCCAGGCGCCACGTTTCGCGGAGCTCGGTGAGCCCAGCCGCGAGCTGGAGTTGCTGCTGGAGCTCCGCCTGATCGCCGACGTGGGCCTGGTGGGGGCGCCCAACGCCGGCAAGTCCACGCTTCTCGGCGCGCTCACGGCTGCCACCCCCCGGATCGCGGACTACCCGTTCACCACGCTTGAGCCGAACCTTGGCGTCATGGAGCTGCCGGACGGAGATCGCCTGGTGCTCGCGGATGTCCCGGGCTTGATCGAGGGTGCGTCCGAAGGGATTGGGCTTGGCACGGCTTTCCTCAGGCATATCAGCCGCACCTCGATCCTGGTCCACCTGCTCGACGTTTCCGCCGGGGAGGCGGCGGCCCGCGCCGTCTTCGAGGAGGTGCAGAACGAGCTCCGGGGCTACGACGCCGACCTGCCCGCGCGGGTCAGGGTCGTGGTCCTCAACAAGACGGACGTCCCCGGCGCGGCCCTCGCCGCCGAGGGACTTGCCCGCGAGCTGGCAGGGGATTGGCGCGTCGTGGCGGCCTCCGCACGAGAGGGTGAAGGGCTCGAGGCCGTGGTCGATGCCATCGCCCGCGCCAACCTCGAGGCAAGAAGGCCGAAGGCGCCGCCACTGCGCGTGTACCGTCCCGAGCCCGAGTTCACGCGTATGGATGTGACGCGACAGGATGATGTCTTTACCGTCCACGGCACCGATATAGAGCGCATCGTGAGCCAGACGGACATGGCCAACCCCGACGCCCTCGAGCGGATGCAGACGCTCCTCGGCTCGTCGGGGCTGCGTGAAGCCCTGGTCGGCGCTGGCGCCGGAGAGGGGGACACGGTGTCCATCGCCGGGTATGAGTTCCTCTTCAACCCCGAGCTGTGATCGAGCGCCTGGGTCTGTTGGGCGGTACCTTTGACCCTGTCCACCTGGGCCACCTGGCGGTGGCCCGGCAGTGCCGCGAGCAAGTGGGGCTCGACCGGGTCCTGCTGGTGCCGTCCTTCCTGCCACCGCACCGGTCCGCGCCCTCAGCGTCAGCGGATGATCGCCTGGCCATGGCCCGCCTCGCGGCCGAGGGCGTCGAGGGGCTGGAGGTCGACGACGTCGAAGTGCGGCGAGGCGGGGTTTCCTACGCCGTCGACACCGTACGGGAGATGACCTCCCGTACCCGCGGTGCTCACCTCATCGTGCTGCTGGGGATGGACGCCGCGGCGGAGTTCGCCTCCTGGCGCGACCCGGCGACGATCCTCGACCTGGCGTCCGTGGTCGTCTTCAACAGAGCCGGTGTCCCCGCCGCGGGCCCATCCGCTCTCCCGCCCGGCTCGCAGCTCCTGGAGGTCGACTCGCCGGCAGTGTCCGCCAGCGGCGTGCGCGCCGCCCTGGCGGCCGGCGAACCGGTCGACGGTCTGCTGCCGAAGCCCGTCATTGAGTACATCCGCGCCAGGGGCCTCTACGGCCCCGCAGTGGCATAATCCGCCCCCAATGACTTCGCGAGAGCTTGCCGGCCTGGTCAGGGAGGCCGCGCTGGACAAGAAGGCGCGGGACGTGGTTGAGATCGACCTCAGCGGGCGAAGCCCGGTGACGGACTTCTTCGTCATCTGCGAGGGCGATACCGACCGCCAGACCCGGGCGATCGCCGATGGGATCAGGGATGCCGCGCAGAAGGCGGGAAGCAAGCCGTTCCAGGTTTCCGGCGAGGAGGACGGCGCCTGGATCCTGCTCGACTTCGTTGACGTCATCGTCCACGTGATGCTCCCCGGTGAACGCGCCTTTTACGACCTCGAGACCCTCTGGGCCGCTCCCCAGATGGCAAAGGCGGCCGCGGCGCCGCGACGCCCGCGCAAAGCGCTGCCCTGACGCGAATCATTCGCCGCTCTGCATTGACGCGGGCGGAACCTCCAACTACCCTGCGGATGGCGACCAACGCCTACTGATGAACCTCTTTACGTCCCGCTCACGTCCCCTGCTCCTGCTCGCCGTCGCGATGCTTGCCGCCGCCTGCGGCCAGCCCGCGGTTCACGCCCGCCAGGCGTACGTCGCCGCGCACGGACGAAAAGCGGATCCGAGGCCCTCGCCCTCCCCGCCACCCCCCGCGGAGCCTCCGATGCCGCCCGCGTCAGCCGGCCCGCTGCCGGGCCAGGGCCTTCCCGTCTCCGATCCGATGCCCTACCCCCTCCTGGTGCAGGTTGAGAACACCGCTCCCTCCCGGCCGCAGGCGGGCATCCAGCCCGCCTCCCTGGTCTTCCAGTACCTGACGGAGTCAGACATCACCCGCTTCTCGGTCATCTATCACCGCGTCCCGGGGGTCGTCGGCCCCGTGCGCAGTGCGCGCTTCATCACCCAGTACCTCTACCGCCGCTTTGACGCGGTGATGCTCGCCAGTGGCGCCGGGAACGCCACCCTCGGCCGCGTCTGGGGTGAGCAGGGCATGATCGGCGGGTTTTTCAACGATTTCGATCCCCGCTGGTTCTTCCGCTGGGGGGGCAGGCCGGCGCCCCACAACGTGTACTCACGCCAGGACCAGCTGGTGGCCGTGAGCCGGCTCGGGCTCCGCCCACCCATGGCCGGCGACGTGTTCAGGTCGGACAAGTGGAGCGGCACCGAGCCCGCCGGGCAGATCGTCGTACCCCTGCTCCGCGCCTCGTTTGAGTTCGGCGCGGGGACCTACTCGGTGAACACCGATGGCGCGCCGCAGGAGGACGCGATCTTCGGACCCATCCGGGCGCACTCCGTCGTGGTCATGCACGTACCCCAGTCAACGACCTGCCAGATCCACGACGTCAACGGCGTCTGTGGTCGGGACTTCGACCTGAACTCAGGCGGGGCCGCCGAGATGTATGCCAACGGGACCGTGATTCGCGGCCGCTGGCAGTCGCCGGGCGAGCGACAGCCACTCCGTTTCGTGGACGCCGCGGGCGGGCCCGTCGGCCTTCCCACCGGTCTCTCCTGGGTGCTCCTGGCCGAATAGACTCTCCGCGATGCCCGAACCGGCCGGCCTTCTTGCCCAGCTGCTCGAGCGCCGGGTGGTCATCCTCACCGGGAAGGGCGGAGTGGGCAAGAGCACGACCGCCGCCGCGCTGGCGTTGGTCGCCTCGCAGCAGGGGCTCAAGGTCCTGGTCATCGAGGTGGACGCCAAGGGCAACGTGCCCGATTTCTTTGACACCAACCGTGTCGGGTTCAAGTACCGTCGTCTGCACCAGGGGGTCTATGGGCTCTCAATGCAGCCCCGCGAATCGATGCACGAATACCTGTCGATCATGCTGCACGTGCCCAAGTTTTCTCTCAACCCGCTCAGCGGGTTCATGAACTACGCCTCCCAGGCCATCCCGGGCCTCAAGGAGATCCTGGTCACGGGCAAGATCTACTACGAGGAGAGGCACGAGGACTCGGGACGGCCGCGCTGGGACCTGGTCATCGTCGACGGGGCGCCAACCGGGCACGTCGTATCCCAGCTGGGCGCTGCCGGCCATCTCCGAGACCTGGTCCGGTCGGGGCCCATCCACGACCAGGCCGCGCGCATCGACGAACTGTTGACTGATCCGGACCGCACCGCGGTGGTGCTGGTGACCATCCCCGAGGAGATGCCCACCATGGAGACGATCGACCTTGCCGGTAGGTTCAGCCGCGAGACTGGGATCGAGCCGTTCGGGTTGATCATCAACCAGCTGCAGCCACGGCAGCTCTCGGGAGAGCTGGGGTCGGACTTCCGGGACCTGATGACGGGCGCGGCTCGCCGCCACTTCCTCGAAAAGCACAACGAGGGGGAGCCGCTGCTGCTGGCCGGGGACATGCTCCTCGAGGAGCGTGGCCGCGCCGACGAGCTGCGTGCCCTACTGCGCAAGAGCCTGAAGCTCAACACCCTCGAGGTCCCAACCCTCTACCAGCGCAAGCACGGGTTCGCGTTCACCAAACTGCTGGCCAGGACGATGCTCGAGGCCGCGGCCGGGTGATCGACGATCTCATCCGGCCCGGGATCATCGTCATGTGCGGCAGCGACGGGGTGGGTAAGACCACCACAGCCGCCGCCGTCGCCACCCGGGCCGCCTGGCAGCAGGACCTGCGGGTGGCGGTGTTGACCATCGACCCCGCGCGTCGCCTGGCCAACGCCATGGGCCTGGACCGCCTGGGCAACCGCCTCCGTCGCGTCGACCTTGACCGGGCCGGCGGCCGCGGCCGGCCGCGGGGGACCCTGCACGCCGGCATGCTGGAAGCGAAGTCCGCGTGGGACGACCTCATCCTGCAGCGGGCCGGTAGTGAGGAGCTCGCCGAGAGCATCATGCGCAACCCCTTCTACCGGGAGATATCTGGGGCATTCGTGGGCTCCCATGAGTACATCGCGATGGAGCGGCTCTACGACCTGTGGGGATCGGAGAAGTACGACCTGATCGTTCTCGATACCCCCCCGAGCCGCAACGCGCTCGATTTCCTGGAGGCCCCCGCGCGCATGACCGAGCTGGTGAGTGGTGGGCTACTTGGCCTCCTGGCGCGGCCCGGCGCCTTTGCCGGCAAGGTTGGCCTGCGCATGTTCAGCCTCACGGCCCGGCCGATCATGAGCATCGCCGACAAGCTCCTCGGCGGCTCGACGCTGACCGAGCTGTCCGAGTTCTTGATCAGCATCGAGGGGCTCTACGAGGGCTTCAAGCAGCGCGCCGAGGGGGTTTACGCCCTGCTCGGTGACGAGGCCACCAGTTTCGTGGTCGTCACCACCCTGGAGGACGTTCCCTTCCAGGAGGCCCGCTTCTTCGTGGAGAAATTGCAGGAGGCAAAGATGCACCTTGCCGGCGCGGTGGTGAACAAGAAGCTTCCCGAGTTCCTCACCGAGGGCTCGGCGCTCAACCTGGCGCGCCGGCTGGAGGAGCGGTCAAGCCCCGCGGAACGCCTCCTGGCAGAGAACTACCTTGACCTGCGCACCCTGGCCCTGCGCGACCGCGACCTGCTGGGGCGGATCGAGGAGCTGGGCGTGCCGGTGCTCGGTTCCATGCCGCGGATGAACGAGCCCGTCAACGACCTTGACGGTCTGCTCGAGGTGGGGACCCTGCTGAGCCGATAGGCTTGAATAGTTCCAGTGGCTCGCCGCAGGAACGGCAACGGGCCAGGGCACGGCACGGGGTGGGGCCGAAGCGAGACACCAGCGTCACCTGCTGGAGCCGGCACCGTGGACAGGCGATCTCCTCGACCCGCAGCCGGCCTCGCTGGGGGGGGACAAGGCCATGCTCCGCGATCTCCCGGCGCCCGGTGCTGGTGATGCGGTCGGTGCTCCAGGGAATGTCCGCGCGCAGCACCACGCGCGATCGCGCAAAGCCTGCCGCGAACAGCGCCTGCCGCACCTCGGTCTCGATGACCGTCACGGCGGGGCACCCGCTGAAGGTGGGGACCAGTTCGACGACGATCTCCCCATCCTCGTCCCGCACATCGTGGATCATGCCCATCTCGAGGATGCGCGCCGACGGGATCTCGGGATCGCGCACCTCCGCCAGCGCGGCCCGCGCCGAGGTCGCCCGCGCCGAGGCGGTCGCCGTCACCAGCTTGCACCCGGGTGGGCGCGCCTCATCCCTGTCAGGTCAGCATGCAGCTGACGCAGCCCGGGCGGGTTGGGTCGGGGCTGGTCGCCCTCCAGCCCTGCCAGCGCCTCGTGCCCGGCGCCGTCCGTCCACCCGGCCTTCTGCGCCCGGCGGCGCAGCGACGCGCTGAAGCCGGCCGCGAGGTCGGCCACGGCAGGGAGTGCGCCGGACTGGCCCAGCGCCTCAAGCCCCCCGATGCGTCGCGCGGGGTTTCCGCCGAGGTTCGTCACCCGTCCCAGGGCGGCCTGGAGCCTGGTTCGCTGGGGCTCGCGTGAGGACATCAGGCCGAGCCACTCCATGGCGTGCTCCTCGTGGTAGACCTCCTCGTTGAGCAGGCGTTGCGCCGCGCCCGGGAGCAGGGGAAGGGGAGAGGAGAGGGCGGCGGAGAGGAGCACGTCCTCCCACGTTTCCCAGTAGAGCTGACGGGCGATGGTGAAGAACCAGTCCCCGTTGGGGGCGTGCAGCAGGGGCAGGTGACGCAGCGCCGACGCCGGTCGGTCGAGGGCCAGCGAATCCACGGCCTCCTCGTCGGATACCCCAGTCACCAGCGCGTAGTAAAGGTGGGCATGCCCCATCTCGTCCTGGGCGATGGAACTGAAGGCGATGTCCTCCTCGGCGCTGGGGGCGAAGCCGGTCCACTCGGAGTGCCGGTGACCGATGACCAGTTCGCTGTCGGCCATGGCGAGGAGAAAATCTCCGAGCGCTGCTCGCTGAGCCGGCTCCAGGCCTTCCAGCTGCGGGTTGCGAATCGCGACGCCGGCACGCGCGGACAGCGTGGTCACGAATGAAGGTCGGGGCCGGAGGAACTCAGCGAATCATCCTCGGTGAGTCGCGTCGCGGGGATGTTGGCCTCGACCAGGCGGCGGCGCTTGCCAAGGTCCGCATACGTCTGGATCTCGCGGTAGCTGTGGTCAAGCCCCTCGGCGGGGCCGCGGCGGAAGCGCAACGTCTGCTCGGCGGGGGCCAGCCAGACCTCGTCCGCCTCATCCCGCCGCGAGAAGCACTGGCGGGCGAGGGTCAGACCCATCTCGGGGTTGGGTGCGTCGACCTCGCCGACATAGCGCATCTGCTCCTGGCTGTCCTTGCGTCCGAAGACGAGGAAACGCGGCATTTCCCGCGCCGCTAGTCGAGGAGCTCGCGCACCGCCGCGTGCCTGCGCCAGTAGGAGCGCCGCAGCTGGAGGCGGCGTTCGCTCTCCGGGCCGTGGTTGGTGACGACGCGCTTGAGGCGGTCCCAGTCCGGCTGGGTGTAATCCCAACCGCCGTCCTCACGCTGGTGCAGCGCAGTGTCGGGGAGGGTGTAACCGAGCGACCAGATGCGGGGCACGTACCGGCTCAGGAACTCCTGGCGCAGCTGTTCGTTGCCCTTGGTCTTGACCCTGTAGCGGATCAGGGTGTCCTTCGCCGGGTCGCTGGGCGGTCCGAAGAAATGCATCAGCGCTTCCCACCAGCGGTTCAGCGCGGCCTGGAACATGGCGCGCTGCGCGGGGCTGCCCGAGGAGAGCTCAAGCGTCAGGGCCTCGCCATGCTTGAGGTGCAGCGACTCCTCGGCGCAGATGCGGCGCAGCGCCCGGGCGTAGGGCGCGTAGCTGGAATCCAGCAGCGCGTGCTGGGTAACCAGGGCGGCGCCGTCCACCAGCCACCCGATGAGGGCCACGTCGCCCCACTCCGGGACCGGGTAGTGAAACACGTTGTGAAACTTGCTGCGCCCGTTGACCAGGTCGCTCAGCATCTGCTGCCGGGGCTTGCCCAGGTCCTCCGCCAGCGAGTAGAGGATCTGCGCGTGCCCGACCTCGTCCTGGACCTTGGCGGTGAGGGTCAGTTTGCGCATCAGGCTCGGCGCCCGGGGGATCCACTCGCGCTCGGGCATGGCCCCCATGAACTCGCTGTTGGCGTGCATCTCGAGGAACTTCAGGACCCCGGCGCGGTAGTCGTCGGGCATCCAGTCGGACGCCTCCACCTTGCCCCCGGCCTCGATGTGGGCCATGAAGCCGGCGAGGTCGGTGGGGCGCTCGGTGCTTACGGCGAGGCTCATGTTCTCAGCTTAGCGCCTTGGCCACGGTTCAACCGCGCTGCCGCCGCGTGGTCACTGGATGATGCGCACCCCGGACTTCTGCACCGCGAGGCATTTGCCACCGTAGTAGATGCTGGGATTCTTGAGATTGCCGGTCTGGATGCTGACCTGGCCCAGTATCGCCTGGCCGTAGAGGGCGAACTGCGCATTCTGGGTGATCTGCAGCCCCATGCTGGGCGCGTAGATAGTGCCGGTCATTCCCAGCTTGGTGTTCAGGCCCTGGGCTGATATCAGGCCTGCGCCGTAGCTGTAGATCGAGTAGGCCCCGTCGCCCGCGGCGGGGTTGCACGCCCCTGGGATCGCGGTGGCCGGGCTGAAGAGAACCGTCGGAGTGTTATTCCCGACGCCGTTGCTGGCGGCGCAACTTGGCAAGCCGCCAGCGTTAGTTACGTTGAGGCATACGCTGGCATTGTTCTTGAGCACGAAGGTGACCCCGTCGTACTCATCGGGACGGGCGGGCTGGTTGAAGAACCCTGTCTTGGGGCAGCCACTGCGATTCACGCTTGGTGGATAGCCGGTGATGCCAGCGGCGGGCACGGCGGCCTGGCTGGTCTGACCAAGGTCGATGGTCGTGGGTGGCGCCAGCCCCGGTGCGGTCGGCGCGAGCGTCGGCGAGGTCACGGATGGGTAGAGCAACTCATTCTTTGAGGAGGTCGAGAGTCCGTATACCCAGTACCCCAGGATCCCCGGCTGAGGCGTGATCGCGAGGTGCACCGTCTGTCCCCCTACCAGGACCACCGGCCCAACCTCCTGGGGCAGGGTCTCGCCGTAATTGTTGACCGCGGTGACCATGGCGTAATAGGAGCCGGTGGCGAGCGCGCTGGGTGAGGCCGGCGTGGTGGCAGTAGCACTCACCGTGGGCGGGCTCAGCGGCACGTTGCCGCTGGTGTTTAGTCGGGGTGGGCTGGTTCCAGTGGTCGGCTGGGTCTGGATCAGGTACGTGGGCGCTGTCGCTGTACCGGAGTAAACCTCCTTTCCACTGGCCGTCCCGACATAGATGCTGTAGCCAGTCGCACCGGCCACCGGGGTGATCGTGACCGCTATCGAGCCCTTGTTGAGGCCCTGGCTGTTCACATTGACTTGTTGTTCGGTACTGGTCGTCTCGCCACCGTTGGCCCCGATCGCCGTCACCGCGACCCAGTAGTTGGTCCCGGTGCTTAAGCCGGTGGTCGGGTCGAGGGCGCCGCCTGTCGCGCTGCCAACCAGCGTGAAGGCCGGGAGCGCCAGGGTGGCGACCTGTGGGCACTGGGGGTCGACGGGTGCGGTTGGATCAAAGGTGTAACCGTCGATACAGGGCTTCACGAAGGTGTTCGTGCTCGGGTTGTTGGCGCCGCCCCAGCAGCCATCAGCGGTGTCCGGCCAGTTGGCGTTGAGGGAATTGTCCTGGTACAGCACGCCATTGCAGGGCGGGACGCTCGAGCCCGTCGTGTTGGGGAGGATGGTCTGGCTACCCTGCGAGCAGCTCGATGGACCCGTGATGTAGTAGACCCCGGGATTGAGGTTGTTGGCGATTGGACCGATGGTGGAGTACGACCCGGGGCTGAAACAAGGTTTGGCCGTGGGTGCAGGGAAGATTTTTGGGTTGCAGGTGACGTTCGCGCTCGCGACCGGGCAGATGCTGGTGTAGAAGCAGCTGTCGGGGCTGGGTGGAGGGGGCGCCATATTGGGCAGGGCCTGGGTTGTGCCCCCGCTGGTGCCGGTGGTGAGGATCTGCCCCCCCGTTCCCGCCTGGCAGGTGGGCACCGTGGCCATTGTCAGCACCGTCGACAACCCGGTCAGCGGCGAGACTGGTGTTTGGGCTGAGGGGCCGAAGAGGATGTTGCCCGGGCTGCCCGGTGAATCCTCGACGCAGAACGCGGAAGCGCCTGCCGACTGGGTCTGTAGGGCGCAGCTGTTGACGAAGACCGTGCCGCCGATTGTCTCAAGGCCGTTTCCGGTCTGGACACAGCCGTTCGAGTAGAGGGCGTCCGGGAAGTTCTGGTCATGGTTGTTAAGGGCGATTGCCGACGCCCCCACCTGGCTGTTGGGGATGCCAACCGCCGCCGCGAAGGAGGTGCTCACGGACTCCGTGACCGTCACCCCCATCGTCCAGTACTGGTTGGGAACGGATATCGAGGGAGGGGTTGTCGCGGGCGTCTGGATGGAGATGGTGTACGCGCTGAGTGGCGGTGGAAGGGTGCAGTCCTTGATGTCCTGGGTGAAGTCGATGGTTTTGGGGGGGCCAGAGCTGCAGGTGAAGGAGGTGGACGAGATCGTCCCGGCGTTGCCGGCGAGGAGGTTGTCGCGGAGATACTGGAACGCCACGCGGCGAGCGTTCTGGCGGTCTGAGAGGGTTACGCCTGCCGGTAGTTGCAGTGCCCCCGCGGCGGCCGCCTCGTCGGTATAGGCCTGGAAGTTGCGATGCTGATTGGTCAAGAAGCCGTAGTCCACGCTGATTGCCACCAGCCCGGCAATGGCGAACATCGCGAGGGCGAAGATGACGATGGTCTGACCTCGCTGGCGACCGCCTGTCATGGATATGGCGACGGCCTGGGAGGGGATATGCAGAGCACGACCTGCCTGGCGGTCAGCGTGAAATAGGGCGCGTTGGTGCTTGTGAAGATGGGGATGGCGAGCGGTTCATTCCAGGTGATCGTGATGACCGCCTCAGTGGACGTGGCGCCCGCGGCGCAGGGCGCCGTGACAAGGGGCGAAGGGCTTCCTGCATTGCACACCGCGAGCGCTGTGACCGCGCCGGCGGCATTGGCAACCGGCTTCCCGGTGGAATCGAAGATGGTGATGTTGTAGACGCCGGGGGCCACCGCCGGGGTTGTTGCCTGCATGTCGTTCGGATTGACGACGGTGTTCCCGGTGAGAGGCGAGTTGCCGATGTACGCCGTCATTCCCGCTGCGAAGCCGTTCCCCAGGATGTTGATCAAGGTGCCGGTGCCGGCGCACACGGAGGGAGGCTGGATCCCGCTGATCTGAGTCCCGCCGCTGGCCGGGGAGGCCCCGACGGTGCCCTGAACCACCAGGTCAAGGGCGGTGTTGCCTCCCTTGGGACCGCCGTGGGGGTTGCACTGGTCAAGCCCGTTGATCGAGAAGTGGTAGGTGCCCGGCGGCGTGGCCACCGTGGTATTGATGGTGACACTGGAGGTGCTGGCGGAGCCCGCCGGGGCACCGGACCCCGCCGGCGATATCTGCTGAGGAGATGGAACCGGTGTCTGCGGGCTCAGGCCTGGCGGCCACGTCCCGCCGTCCAGCGTCACCACAGGCCACACGTCGGTGGGGTTGCCGCCCGGTGAATTGGCAGTGAAACTGATATTGACCGTCGTCGAGCCGGTCCCGCTGGCCCCTCCTGCGACCACCGTTGAGCTGGACAGGGAGGCGTTCAACCCCCACGTCTGGCACGTCGATGGCGCCGCGAGCACCCCCATGATGGGGACCGGGAGGTCAACTGGCGATCGCATGCTGACGGACGCGGGCTTCACGCTGACCAGCTGCGGCGTCGTGGCCAGCGTCAGCTGCGGCACCCCGCTGGGTTCGGCGGCGCAAAACCGCGTGGCGCTCGTACTAGGGAGTATCGGAGGGACCGCTGACGGTGGCGAGGTCGCCGAGCCCGTTCCCGAGCACATGATATTCGCGACGTAATTCTGGATCTGCGCAGGCGTCGCGGCGCCACCCATCGACGTCGACCACTGGGCGCCGGCGTATGCGAACTGCTCCAGCGCCACCTGGTCTGATATCAGGACTCCGCCCTGGAGAACCAGCGCCAGGATGCCCACCACGAACGGGGCGATAAGCGCCAGCTCCACGGTCGACTGCCCACGGTTCATTGCTGGCTCACAACCGAGGCGGACGTGGTCAGGTCTGTCCGAACCGGGAGCCCGAGCAGGTTGGGGATGAAATAGGAGTAGGTGTAGACGCTCGAGACCACGATTTGATTCCCGGCTGTACAGGTGTTGTTGGGCGTGCACTGGGTGGTGACCAGGGGGTTGTTGGGTTTGATGATCTTGAGGAAGCCCATGTGGGCGATCACCACGCTGTAGGCCAGCGCGGAGCAGCCGGTGCTGGAGCTGATCCCCTGGTAGGTGCTGTAGATGGTCGAGGAACCGCAGATCGCGGCCGCGCGGGCGCCCTCACGGGTGGCATTGTCCATGGTGGCCCGCGCGTTTACGAACAGAGCCCCTTCGAAAATCATGAAAAGGAGCACGAAAAAGAAGGGAGCCAGGAGGGCGAATTCGACCATCGCCTGTCCGCGATGCCCAGCCCTGACTATGAGAGGCATGCCACAAATCTCCCGGTCAATTGGAACTGAACGCTACGGTCCGCCTCAGTGGCCCGTCAACCCCGCTGCCGTAACCGATGTACCAGGGAGGTCGCGGACCCTTGTCAAAACGCGCCCAGCCGCCAGGCCTCAGCGTACGCGGCCCAGGAAGCCGCGCTTCGTCGCCCGCCTGGCGCTCGTCTCCTCGGCGGGCATGACCTGCCGGCTGAGCTCGGAGATGCGCTGCCCCCAATCGGACGAGGGCTTGCTCACGGCCAGCGGCACGCCGTCCGTCACGGACTCAACGAGGGTCACGGGTGTATGCGGCAGCTCGACATTGATGGGGAACTTCAGGTTGGCCTCCAGCACGTCGAGCGGCATCCTGATTCCCGGCTCCATCCTGTTCAGCACCGATATCAGCTTCTGGGGCGGGACGCCGAGGTCACTCATGGTCTTCAGCAGCAGCTTGGAGTTCTTGACCGAAGCCAGGTACGGGGTCGTGATCACCACCAGTGCGTCGGCACGGTCGATGGCCTCCAGGGTCACGTCGGTCAGGTGCCCGCTGGTATCGATGACGATTACGTCGAAGATGACGCTGAGGTGCTCGAGGAGGCTCTCCACGTGGGTGGCGGTGACGAGGTCGGCGAGTTCCGGTGAGGGTGGGGCGCCCATGACCCTGACGCCGGCGCCCTGGTGCATGCATTCGAGCACGAAGTCTGGGGTCAGCGAGTCCGCGTTCGCCAGCAGATCGATGATCGAGGGTGACGACGGTGCGTCGAACATCAGGGCCTGGTCGCCGAACTGCAGGTCGAGGTCAAGCACCGCGGTGGCGAGGCCGTGCTGCCGGGCCAGAACCCCGGCCAGGTTGGATACCACCGTCGACTTCCCGGTGCCGGCCTTCCCGGCGACCACGCTGACGATCCGAGCCGGCCCGCCGTGCTTTCGCGGCAGCAGCGCCGGCGCTTCGGCCTCGATCACCGCATCGATCGAGGATTCGGGCGTGTCCCTTTCGCTTGGTGCTTCCATCAAGGCCAGATTCTCTTCGACACGCCCCAATTGTGGACTGTGGGCATACGCTAAGCGGGTATTGCCTTCAGTCTCGCCCTTGCCTAATCTGATCGAAGGTCGCGCGTCTGCGCGTGTTCGCCCCCTTGGAGGCCGCAATTGAGCACCACCTCTCCCCGCCGTCGCCGCCCGATGCAGATCCTCGTGGGCCTGGTGCTGATGGTCCTGGCCTTCGTTGGCGTGGTCGTGGTCGCACGCCTGGCCGGGCCGCCGGCTCAGAAGCTCACAGTCGTCGGCGCGGCCAGGGACATCCACGTCGGCCGCGCCATCACCGCGGATGATCTGACCACCGTCCAGGTGGATGCGCCCGGTCCGACAGGCGCCGTCCATGACAAGGCCACCGTCCTGGGAAGGCTGGCGAGGACAAATATCACCGCCGGGGCGCCCCTCCTTGATACCGCGCTGGCATCGGTCAGCGCCGTGGCGCCGGCGAAGCTGTTTTTCACCATCCCCGCCAACAAGGTGGCCCTCAACATCCCCGCGGGTGACATCTCGCCCTACGTCCAGCCCGGCGACCAGATCGACGTGATCGCGACGCCCAAGACCGCTGCCAGCAGCGTCGGCCAGCAGACCAAGGCGACGGTCAAGGGACTTTTGGTGCTGGCGGTGGGTTCACCGGGCCAGGCCGCCCAGGGTGCGGCGACCACCACCGGCGGCAACCTCGTCGTCGAGGTCTCTCTGCAGGACGCCGAGGCGTTGCAGTTCATCGTCAAGAACACAGACTTTACCTACGTGTTGAAGTCCCCGCAGGACTCCTCCGCGCCGGACCCGACCACCTCGGGGATGGACCTGGGCCAGTTCAAAGCGCTCTACGGGTTCAAGTAGGCCGGTGGAGTTCCTGCTCGCTGCCGTTGCCGCCGTCGGCGCGGGCGTCTTGATCTGGGGTCTCGCCCCCCGCCCGGCCCGCGTCGAGGACGGCGAAAGCGTCGCCATCGAGCGGCACGACGAACCCCGCGCGGCCGAGCCCCGGCGCTCGATGCGACAGCAGCTGTCCGGCCCGATCAACTCCCTCGCGCAGCCGGTGCTTCGTGGGGGCAAGGGCGGTCAACTCCAGGTGGAGCTGAATCGTGCGGGCCTCACCCTGAAGGCTTCGGAGTTCGTCGCGATTCGGTTCGGCGCGGCGGCGGTTACGGGAATCCTCACCTTCTTACGCTTCGGTAACTTCCTGTTGCTCCTGGTGGGCGCGGTCGTCGGATACGCCCTCCCGGCGATCTACCTGAAGCGCCGCCAGGCCAAGCGGCGCGCGGCATTCGAGGGCACTCTGGGCGACACCGTGGTTCTCCTGTCGAACGGGGTGAAGGCGGGATACTCCATCCAGCAGGCCCTCGCGAGCGTCGCCGAAGGCGGCCGGCCGCCCCTCGCCGAGGAGATAACCAGGGTGGTACGCGAGGTTTCCCTGGGTCTGGATATCGAGGAGGCGCTGCAGCACGCGAACGTGCGGCTGGCGAGCAAGGACTTTGACCTCGTGATCACCGCGATCCTGATCCACCGCACCGTCGGAGGCAACCTCGCTGAGGTCCTCGACAAGATCGCCGAGACCATCCGCGAGCGCGTCCGGGTCCACGGCGAAGTGCGGGTCCTGACGGCGCAGGCCAGGGCCTCCGGGTACATCATCACGGCCCTTCCCTTCGCGGTCGCCGCGATCCTCTCGCTCATCTCCCCCGGTTTCGAGAGACCCCTGTTCGTTCAGCCTATCGGCTGGGGAATGCTGACCGTGGGCATCATCTCGATCTCGATCGGTTATTTCATCATCCGCAAGATCACCGACATCCACATATGACGCTGGCCTATTTGGTCTTTGGGTTGCTGGCATCCGTGGGGGTCGCGCTGGCGGTGGGCGTCGTCCGGCCCCAGACGCCGGCCGAGGACAAATACGCCGCCAAGCTGGCGGGCTACGCCGACCACGCGTTGACGCTGCAGGAGATCGAGCTCTCCAAGCCCTTCCGCGAGCGATTCGTCGAACCGCTGCGGAAGCGCGCCCAGGCGCTGGTCATGTCACGGACGCCGGCCAGCCGCCAGGAGCAGATGAGGACGCTGATCGCCCTCGCCGGCCACCCCTACAACCTGAGCCCGAGCGGGGTCATCGCCGCCAAGCTGGTCTGCGCCGCGCTCGCCGCGGCACTGGGCGCGCTCCTTTTCCTGGGCCTGATGCACCTCGCCTTCCCATTGTTCCTGCTGGTCCTGGGACCGCCCGCGCTGGGCTGGATCCTGCCGGACCAGTGGCTCAAGCAGAAGGCCGGCGCGCGGCGGTCCAAGGTCGAGAACGCGATCCCCGACTTCATCGACCTGCTCACCATCTGCCTGGACGCCGGCCTTTCCTTCGACGCCGCCCTGCAGCGCGTGGCCGACAAGATCGAAGGACCTCTGGCGGAGGAGATGATCGTGATGCTCACGGAGATCCGCTACGGGCGCCCCAGGCTGGAGGCCATGGAGGCTCTGGCATCGCGGGTTGACGTTGAAGACATGAAGGCCTTCGTCAACGCCGTAACCCAATCGCAGAAGCTCGGCGTCGGGCTCGGTGACACCGTACGTATCCAGTCAGCCGAGATCCGGCGGCGGCGGCGGCAGGCGGCCGAGGAGAAAGCGTCCCAGGCCGCCCTGAAAATGCTCTTCCCGATGATCGGCTGCATCTTCCCAACGCTTTTCATCGTCCTGATGGGGCCGGTGGCGCTGCTCCTCCTCGTCAAGAAGTAGAGGCGGCGCGACCCGGAATCCGCGGCGCGCACAGTTCGCGCACTTGCCAGCAGGGCCGCGGCGCGCCAGACTAGCCGGGAACGGCGCGGGCTCATACGCTCGGCGGCACAGTGGAGTGAGAAGGAGTCTGATGTTGAGTACGAACAAGTGGCGCAGCGCCGCCGGGGGATTCGCGGTCGCGGCGATCATCGCGGGCTGCGGCGGCACCAATGGCCCATCGCCAACCTCGTCAAGTGGGGCCGACTACTCCGGAAAGACGATTTCCCTGGGGGCGGTGATCTCGCTGAACGGCCCGGGCAGCGTCTACGGTGTGCAGCAGCGCAACGGCATCCAGCTGGCGGTCGACACCATCAACAAGAATGGCGGTGTCAACGGCGGCAAGATCGCCGTGGACATCCAGGATGACGGCTCGACCCAGCAGCAGGGCGCACAGGTCTTCCAGACGGAGATCCAGGCGGGCAAGGTGCTCGGCGTGATCGGTCCGACACTGTCCAATACCGCCATCGCCGCGCACCCGGTGGCGAACGCCGCGAAGACGCCGGTCATCGCGCCGTCGAACACCGGCAACGGGATTGTCGGCAACTGTCCCTACCCCTGCGACTTCATCTTCCGCGACAGCCTGGGTGAGGCCACCGCGATCCCCGATAACGTCAAGACCGCGGTCAAGAACCTTCACCCCAAGAAGGCGGTCCTGTTCTACGCCACGGACGACAAGTTTTCCTCGGACGGGGCCAAGATTTTCCAGCAGGCCTTCACCGACAACGGCATCACCGTGCCAGACGGGGGCGTACTGCAGTTCTCCAAGACGGAGTCCAGCTTCAAGGAGTACGTGACCACCGCCCTCTCCAAGAACGCCGACATCTGGGCCATCTCAAGCCTGGGCGGCATCCCCGCCAAGGTCATGATCGAGGCTCGCACCCAGGGCTACAAGGGTCCATTCCTTGGCGGCAACGGCTTCAACACCTACCAGGTGTCCCAGCAAGCTGGCGAATCCGGCAAGGGCGCACAGAGCGGCAGCGCGTACTTCGTCGGCACCGACAGCGCCACCAACAAGGCCTTCGTCGACGCCTATAAGGCTCGCTTCAAGGATGCCCAGGGCACGCCCCAGCTGCCCGACCAGATCGCCGCCCAGGCCTACACCGCGGTGGAGGTCTTCGCCCAGGCGGCGAAGGACGCCCACTTGCGCTTCACGGATCTCGCGGCGGACCGCGTCAAACTGCGCGACGCGCTGGCCAAGGTGAGCGTTGACAGCCCCCTGGGTCAGTTCAGCTTCAACGCCCAGCACGACGTGCACCAGAAGGTGTTCGTGACCGGGATGGACGGCAAAGGGGGCTTCATCCTGGTCGATACGTACGAGGCCAAGTAGATGCATAACCGCCGCCAGGCCACGGCCGGGCGGTCGGGAGCGTGATCGTGCCGGTGGCGCCGGTCGCCATCGGCACGTCAGTCCAGTACCTCGCGCAGCAGGGCCTTAACGGGATCTTCAACGGGAGCGTCTACGCGCTCTTCGCCGTCGGCTACACGCTGGTCTTCGGGGTCCTCGACATCCTCAACCTCGCGCACTCGGCGGTATTCATGGCGGGTGCGGTGGTCGCCTTCGTCCTGGTGGTCAACCTTGGGCTGCCCTTCGGGGCGGCGCTACTGGCGGCCGTGCTCTGCTGCGCGGCGCTTGGTTACCTCCTCGACCTCGTTGCCTTCCGGCCGCTGCGGCACCGTGGCGCACCCCACATCAGCTCTCTGATCACCTCGATCGGGCTCGCGCTGGTGATGGTCAGCATCGCCGAGAGCCGTTTCGGGGGCAACAGCCAGCGCTTCCCCGCCACCCGGGTCCCGGGGGGCGCCCTGCACGTCGCCGGCCTGACGGTCGGGATCGTGGACCTGGGGGTGCTGGCCACAACGCTTATCCTGATGGCCGCCCTCGGCCTGATGATCCGGCGCAGCGCGGCCGGACGGGCCATCCGGGCCGTGGCCGAGAACCCGCGCGCGGCGGCCCTGATGGGGATCAACGTCGACCGGGTGATCGCCCTGACGCTGGTCCTGTCGTCGGCGCTGGGTGGGTTGGCGGGCATCCTCTACGCGCTGTCGCAATCCGACGTCAGTCCGTACATCGGCCGCGACCAGGTCGAGCTCAAGGGGCTGGCGGTGATCGTGCTCGGGGGTATGGGCTCGATCACCGGGGCGGTCGTCGCCGGTTACCTGCTGGCGCTGGTGGAGGTTTTTGTTCTGGTGGTCCTGGGTAGCAGCGTGAGGTCGGGGGTGGCCTTCGCCGTTCTCTTCCTGGCCCTGGTGCTGCGTCCTAACGGCCTCTTCGGCAGGCGCGCCGGACGGGGCACCTGATGGATTTCTTCCTGCAGCTGTTCACCGACCCCGTCGGCTTTTACGAGGCCCACCAGTTGCTCCTTTCCCAGGTCGGGGTCAATGCCCTGCTGACGCTCTCGATGTACATCACCCTCAACTGTGGTCTGCTCAGCCTGGCCAACGTCGGTTTCATGGCCATCGGCGCCTACGTCTCCGTCCTTTTGGGGCTGCAGGCGCACGTGCCGTTCCCCTTCGCCCTCCTCGCTGGTTCGGTCGCGGCGGGGATCGTGGCCCTGCCGATCGGGCTGCCCGTGCTTCGGCTATCCGGGATCTTCCTGGCCATCGCTACGATCGGGTTCGGGCAGGTCGTGATCTCGGCCATTCTCAACATCCGGGCCACGGGTGAAGGTATCGGCCTGACCAACACTACGGCGGATCCGAGCATCATCCCCATCGCACTGTCCGTGCTGGTCGTGACGTTTCTCCTCTGGCGGCTGGGCGGGAGCCGGTTGGGGCAGGCCTGGGCGGCGATCCGGGAGGACAGCGTGGCGGCATCGGCCCACGGCATCAACGTCCCGCGCTACCGCCTGCTGGCGTTCGTACTCGGCGCCGTGCTGGCGGGGTACGCCGGGGGCCTCGACGCGCACCTGAACTTCTTCATCGGCCCCAGCGAGTATTCGTTCACGCGCGTGGTCGGGGTGCTGGTCTTCGCCGTCACCGGGGGAACGTCAAACGTGCTCGGGCCAGTCGTCGGCGCGGCCCTGCTGACGGCCCTGCCGGAGATCCTGCGATTCGCCAGGGATTACCGGGACAGCATCAACGGCATCGTGCTGGTGCTGGTGATCCTCTTCCGCCCGCAGGGTTTGCTGGGCGGCCGGCGGGTTGGGCCGGGGCGCCTGCGGGCGCTCGCGGGACGACTTCCTCGGCCGCGACGGAGCGCCCCGGCATGACGGGTACGCCGCTCCTATCGCTTCGCGGTATCTCGAAGCACTTCGGCGGGGTTCGCGCGGTGGATGATGTGGACCTCGATGTACGCCCCGGCGAGCTGTACGGGCTGATCGGGCCCAACGGCGCCGGCAAGACCACGCTGCTTGACATCGTCAGCGGGTTCCAACCCCCGTCGTCCGGGAGCCTCCACTTCGACGGCGCCGCGGTGGCCGGCTGGCCTCCGCACCGGCTCGCGGCACGCGGGATGGCGCGGACATTCCAGACCGTGAGGCTTTTCCGCAACCTCACGGTGATGGAGAACGTGCTGGTCGGGATGCATCCGCGCCGTGGTGACGACACCCTGGGGCAGGTGGTCATGCTGCCCGCGCTCCGGACCCGGCAGCGCGCGCGAGTGGCGGAGGGCCACGACCTTCTCCGGCAGGTCGCGCTGGAGGGCGCGGCCGACCGCCTCGCCGGGGAGCTGGCCTATGCCGACCAGCGGCGCCTGGAGATCGCCCGGGCCCTGGCGCTGCAGCCCAAACTGCTGCTGCTTGACGAACCCGCGGCGGGGACCAACCCCGCGGAGGGGGCCAACCTGCAGGAGCTGCTGGTCCAGCTCAACGCCTCCGGGCTGGCGATCGTGCTCGTGGAGCACCACCTGCGACTGGTGATGAGCACCTGCGCCCGCGTCGCGGTGATCGACTTCGGACGCAAGATCGCCGATGGCCCCCCGGCGGAGGTGGTCCGGGAACCTGCCGTTGTGGAGGCGTACCTCGGCCGGGAGGGGGCCCGGGAGCTGGCCACGTGAGCCTGCTGGAGGTCGAGCACCTGGCCGTCAGCTACGGCGCCATCGAGGCGGTGCGCGACGTGTCCCTGAGCGTGGATGAGGGCGAGTTGGTGACCCTGATCGGGGCCAACGGTGCCGGGAAGACCACCACCCTGGCCTGCCTGAGCGGTCTGCTCAAGGCGCGGGGTGGCTCGGTGCGCTTTGCCGGGGTGGACCTGCTCAAGCTGAAACCCCCGGGCATCGTCGCGCTCGGCCTGGTGCAGGTCCCCGAGGGACGGGAAGTCTTCGCGCGCATGAGTGTTGCCGAGAACCTCGCCCTTGGCGCCTGGCGCCGTCGCGACCGGGGCGCGGTCACAGCCGAGACTACGCAGTTGCTTGAGAGGTTCCCGATCCTTGGGCGGCGGCGGGGCCAGGCCGCCGGGCTGCTTTCCGGGGGCGAGCAGCAGATCCTGGCAATCGCTCGCGGACTGCTGGCCGGCCCCCGGCTGATGGTCCTCGACGAGCCGTCGCTGGGACTGGCCCCGCAGATGGTGGACGAGGTCTTCGAGATCGTAGCCGGCCTGCGCGAGTCCGGGACCACGGTCCTGCTCGTGGAGCAGAATGCCCTTCGCGCCCTGGGTGCTGCGGACCGCGCCTATGTCGTCGCCGAGGGGGTCACCACGATGTCGGGCGCGGGGGCCGAGTTACTCGCGGACCCTGGGGTTCGCTCCGCCTACCTGGGCCTGTAAGGCCCCCACCGACGCGACCGCCGGTAGAATCCGTCCGGGCCCGTAGCTCAGCTGGGAGAGCGCTGCGTTCGCATCGCAGAGGCCGTCGGTTCGAGTCCGATCGGGTCCACCAGCGTCAGTTGATATCACCCACGGCCGACGATATCATGTTGGCCTCATGAAGCAACTGCTCCTGCGGCTGCCGGAAGAGGTTCATTACCGGTTGGCGGCGCGCGCGAAGCGGGCGGGTCAGAGCATCAACTCGGTGGCGACTGAGATTCTTGACGCTTCCCTCGACAGCGATACCGCAGGTCGGCAGGAACGACTGCGAGCCCGCGCCCGCGCCTTGGGTGTCCTGCGCGAAGGATCCAGCGTCACGGTAAGTCCGGCCCGGCGCCGACGGATCCTGGGGACGATGCGAGGCCTCGGTCCCGTTGCTGATCGCCTCTTGATGGAGGAGCGCGAGCGGCCATGATCGTCTACATCGACTCGTCAGTGCTGGTGCGGTATTACCTCCCTGACGAGACTGGCCACGAGGCGGCGAGGGAGATCATTGAGGACGGCGCCCTGGCTCGAGTCACTGGAAGCTGGAGCCTCGTCGAGGTGTCGGGGGCGCTCGTGCGCGCCGCCAGATCGGGCAGGGGCGATGAGGGCGCCCTGCTCAGCTTGCTGGACGCCGACCTTGGACAAGACGGCGCCATCGTTGTCATCTCGGCGGCGCAGGCCGAGGTCGAGGCGCGGGCGCTGAAGTTGGTGAGAGAGCATGCCTTGCGCGCCATGGACGCCTGGCACCTGGCAACCGCCGCGCTGGCCCTGCCCACACTTCTGGAACCGGGTGAGGATTCAGGTTTTGCGTCCCGCGACCAGGCCCAGTTGCGCGTTGCCCGATCGCTTGGGTTTCAGCTTCTCTGACGGCGCGACTCGGCCATATCCCGGACGCACCAATTCAATCCCGGCCGCCTGGCCGTCACGGGCGCTACCTATACTCTGGACGGGCATGGAACACATCTCGCTGACGCTGTTCGGCGTCGCCATAGGCATCTACTTCGTGTCCATGCCGCTCTACTTTGTCGCGGCGGGTTGGGGCCGCCCGGCGATCTTCAAGCTGGCCCTGGCCGCGACCGCCCTGGGCCTGGCCGCCCACGTCGGCTCCTTCGGCTTCCGCTGGGCCGCCGATGGTCATTACCCGCTCAGCAACATGTACGAGTACTCATCGCTGATGGGCCTGGTGATGGTGGCATTCTTCCTCGCCACCGCGCAGCGCTGGCACACCGAGTTCATCGGCGGCCTGGTCCTGATCGGGGCGATTGGCATCATGAGCGCGGGGCGCTCCCTCTACACCGGGCCCTCGGGCCTGATCCCCGCCCTCAACTCCTACTGGCTCAAGATCCACGTCAGCAGCATGGTCATCTCGTCCGCCCTCCTCAGCTTCACCTTCTTCTTCAGCTTCGCCGCACTGGTCAAGGCCTGGGCCATCGGCGGGCGGGAGCTGGTGCTTCGCTCAGGCCCCCGCTACCAGCTTGTGGGCGGCCCCGGTGCCCAGGTGGCCATGACCGGCCCGCGCTGGCTGCAGACGGCCACCGGCTGGTTGCCGGACCCGGAGATGCTGGACAAGCTGGCCTTTCGCATGGTCCTGATCGGGTTCCCGCTCTGGACCTTTGGGGTGATGATGGGGGCGGTCTGGGGCGAACACGCCTGGGGTCGCTGGTGGGGTAACGACCCCAAGGAGATCATGGCCGCGGTCACCTGGATCGTCTATGCGATCTACTTCCACGCGCGGGCCAGCGGCGGCATGCGGGGCTACCGGACCACCGCCATCGCCGGCCTCGGCTTCATCTCGGTTCTGTCCACGTTCTACTTCGTGAACCTCTGGATCGTCGGCCTGCACTCATACGCACGCTAGGGCAAGAATCCTCGCTGAGGCGACGCGGCTCGGTCCTGCTCCTCTCCGCTCTGGCCCTGGTCTCGGGTTGCAGCCTCCAACACCCACTGGAGGGCGCCAACCAGAGCCTGGCCACGGTGGGCAAGCCGGCCCCCGACTTCACGGGAACGGACCTTGACGGCAAGACCCTCTCCCTTCGCGACCTGCGCGGCCGTCCCGTCCTGCTCAACTTTTGGGCCTCCTGGTGCGGCCCCTGCCGGGCCGAGCAGCCGGGGCTGAACAACATCGCCGCGGCTTACCAGGCGAGCGGGCTGAAGGTCGTGGGCATCACCGTTCGCGACAATTTGAACTCGGCCAGGATCTACCGTGACGAGTTCCACGTCGCCTACCCCAGCGTCTTCGACCAGGCCGCACGGCTCGGCTTCTCATACCAGGTCGACGCTCCTCCCAGCAGTGTGCTCATCGATGCCGGGGGCATCGTCAGGTACAAGGAGACCGGTGGGGTGGGGGAGGACGTCTTCCGGCGCCTGCTGGCGGATAAGCTTCACCTCAAATGAGCCCGCTGTGCTGACCGCCTTCATGCTCATCAGCTGTGACCGCCCTCACCTCGCGGAGGTGGGCCCGCGGGTCGCCGCGATCGAGGGGGTGACCGAGGTTTACACCACCACCGGCACCATCGACTACATCGCCATCGTCCGGGTCCGCGACATGGAGGCGCTCTCGGAGCTGGTCACGGAGCGGCTGCGCACGGTGGAGGGAATCGAACGCACCGACACCCACGTCGCGCTGCGGGAGTACAGTCCCCAGGACCTCGAGGCCGGTTTCCAGATCGGAGTGGACTGAGTTAGAATCCGCACGTCCTTCGCCGCCGTCTGACGGCGCGCGCGTCCGATTCACCCCGGTTCAGGGTCAGGAGACATCTTTTTGGGCTCAGTCATCAAGAAGCGCCGCAAGAAAATGCGGAAGCACAAGCACAAGAAGATGCTCAAGAAGACCAAGTGGGCCCGGAGATCTAA
>JBHEMP010000162.1:0-6025 GCA_046262515.1 Candidatus Dormibacteria bacterium
GGCCGTGCCCAAAGCGTCTCGCAAGGGTGGCCGCACCCGCGGCCCATATACTGCTCGGTCCCTCGCCCCGTTCGTCTAGAGGCCAAGGACACCGCCCTCTCAAGGCGGAGATCATCGGTTCGAATCCGATACGGGGTACCAAGGGGGGGCGCCTCAGACAGGGAGCTGTCGCGGGAGGTGAGGGAATGGCAATGAGCTGCCAGTCTTCGGTGTGAGGTGGTCGGCAGAGCAGGTGCCGCGGCCTACCAACCTTGAGCCAACTGGACAGCAGCTCCTTTGGGCCAGAAAACTGTTTCAGTGACACGGGCGATCGAAGGAAGCCTATGTTCCGAACCTGCTCGGGCCGGTACCTGGTCGGTAACGCACAGGTTTGTCGTTCGGAAGGCCCCTACGCTTCCTATTCGGGCCAGCTTTGTGGGCCCAATCGGCTCAACTTGAGGGTGGAGCATGCTTTGCGGTCTCGGGAGTTTGCGTAACCCATCGTGGGTTGCTGGCCCCCACAAAGGGCGACCCAATGCGCCGGGGGGGCGCCCCTCTGGCCTCTTCCCTCGTCGCATCCAGCGGGCCGGGGCGGTCTCGCGGCATGCCTAGTCCTGACTCAGACATCCTCACAGCCCGCCTCGCTACCCAAACGTTTCCGGATGGCCAGGCGTTCCAGCGGGCAGCGTTCGACGGGATGCACGATTGCGTAATTGGCTGCGATGAAACGGGTCGCATCAACGTGATCAATCGGGCGATGGCGACGTTCCTCGGCCTTGAGCAGACAACGACCCTTCCGGAATCGTGGGCAGCATACGGAGAACTCCGCGAACTCGACGGCGCTACGGTCGCACGCGAAGACGCTCCGCTCCGTCGGGCCCTTCGCGGCGAGCGGGTCGAGGCCGACGAATTCGTGGTGACCCCTGCCTCCGGGCGGCAACGCCGCATGGTCGCCCGCGGCCTGCAACTGGTGGGTACGGAGGGCGCAATCCTCGGAGCCATCGTGTTCTGGCACGACGTTACCGATTTGCGCGAGGCCCAGTCACAGCTGCACTTCCAGGCGATGCACGACACCCTGACGGGGCTGCCCAATCGCGGGCTGTTTCTGGACTCCGTGAGGACTGCACTGGAACGCGGTCGCCGCTATGGGTGGTCGACGGCTGTGTTTGCGGTCAACCTCGACCGCTTCGCAGACATCGCCAACCGCCTGGGCGGCGACGCCAGCAACGAGCTCCTGGGCGAGGTAGCCGGTCGGCTTGGGGCCGCCCTTCGTCCATACGACAGCATCTCCCAACTGGTGGGTACCGTCGCCCGCCTCGGAGGCGACCAGTTCCTGATGCTCTGCGAGGACGTCGCCGATGTGCGCACGGCCGAGCTGATCGCCAGGCGGGTCGACGCAGCGCTGCGCATCCCGATCGCCGTCGCCGGCGAAAACGTGAGCATGACTGCCGGCATCGGCTTCACCCTTACCAGCGACCCGCGGGCGGACCCTGAGGCGCTCATCCTTGAGGCCGAGACGGCGATGCACCGAGCGAAACAACGCGGAGCGGGGTGCTACGAACCCTTTGCTCGAGAGATGCGCGCCCAACTGCATGCGCGCATCGACAACGAGGACGGCCTTCGCGGGGCCTTGGACCGCGGCGAGTTTCGCGTGGCCTACCAGCCCAAGGTCTCCTTGCTCACAAATCGCACCGTTGGTGTGGAGGCGTTACTACGCTGGGATCATCCTGAGCGCGGGCTCATTCCGCCCCTGGACTTCATTCCTCTCGCCGAGGAATCGGGGCTCATCATTCCGATCGGGGCCTGGGTCCTCGCCGAGGTCTGCCGTGAGGCTCAGAGATGGCCCAAGGTTCGACCTGGCGGCCGTCCTCTCATGGTGGCGGTCAACGTCTCCCCGAGGCAGTTCGACTCCGGCCTCGCCACGACGTTCGGCGCGATCATTGCGGCGTCCGGCATCGATGCGACCACTGTGTGCCTGGAGGTGACCGAAAGCATGGTCATGCAGGACGCGGAGTTCGCAATCACCACGTTGCGCGAACTCAAGGCGCTCGGTTTGAGCATTTCGATTGACGACTTTGGAACCGGCTTCTCGTCACTGGCGTACCTCAAACGCTTCCCTCTCGACGAACTGAAGATCGACAAGTCCTTCGTTGACGGCCTCGGGCAGGACTCTGAGGCGACCGCAATCGTGGCAGCGGTGATGGGGATGGCCCACGCCTTGGGGCTTCGGGTCGTTGCGGAGGGGGTGGAGACCGGTGCGCAGGCGGCTCAACTGCGCATGCTCGGCTGCGACGAGGCCCAGGGTTACCACTTCGCCCGGCCGGGCACGCCCGGCGCTGTCGACGAGCTCCTCATGACGGAAGCAGCCCGGCATCCCGGATCCACAACACGGGTCAGGGGAAGCACGCAAGCCGAACGAGTCCTCGTGGTCGACGATACGGCCGACGTACGCCAACTGGCCCACTCAAGCCTGGCCTCGGCCGGCTTCGAGGTGCAGGAGGCTCAGAGCGGCGAGGAGGCGATCACCCTGGCGACGAGCTTCAGACCGGACTGCGTGGTCCTGGACGTCAACCTTCCTGGCCTCAGCGGGCTCGAGGTTTGCCGCATTCTTCGTGACGACCCCGAAAACCGGCACCTGACCATCGTGATCCTCACCGGAGATGCTGGGGCTGCCGAGAAGGTCGAGGCCTTCTCCCTGAAGGCTGACGACTACATCGTCAAGCCATTCAGCCCGCGGGACCTGGTCAGTCGGGTCACCGTGGCGATGCGGCGGCGCGCAGAGAGCCCGGCTGAGGCGAGCAACTGATGGCCGGAACTGAGCGCCGAGACGAGGTCGCCGAGCTGGCGCAGTTCCTCGCCTCGTGGCAGCGCGTGACTGTCGAGCGCCTGAGCGGCCGCGTCGAGGTCTCCGAGGCCCTGGACCAGGGGCTTCTGGCTCACGTGACCAGGCTGGTTGGCGCCGAGCGGATCGTGGTCAGCCTGGTCGAGCCGGACGGACTCCGCGTGGTCGATGGGCACCCCTCCGTTCCCGCGCGAGCGGTCATCGGAGATTCGCCGGGCGCGCGGGCGGTCAACGACGGCGAGATTTTCATCGGCGATCTCCAGACGCAGGAGTGGGGAAGGACCACGACGGCGTGGAGCGAGCGCGCTGGCGGCCTGGGTCCGGTGATGGCCATTCCGATGGTCAGCGGTGGAGAGACCACCGGAGTCGTGACCTTGGTCCGGAGCGCGGGGCAGCCACAGTTCACCGTCATCGAAGCAGACCGGGCGCGGATCCTAGTCCCTCCCCTCGCCGGCGCGGTTCGCATCAGCAGCCTTTCGGACCAGCTCCGGAGTGCGAATCGAGCGGCTGAGGAGGAGACCGCACGACTCTCCAACAGCCTGCGACTCCTGTTGGAGTCGGCAGGCGAAGGGATCTACGGCATCGATATCGAAGGGCGCTGCACCTTCATGAACGCCGCTGCGGCTGCGGCACTGGGAGTGGAGCAAGAGCAGGTGATGGCTGAGGTCATGCACCCGTTGTTTCACCACACTCGAGCCGACGGCACACCGTACGCCGCGGAGGAGGGGCCCATTTATGACGTGCTGCGTGGCGGCGGTAGCTGCAGGGTGGCAACCGAGGTGCTGTGGCGACGCGACGGCACCTCATTTCCGGCCGAGTACTCAGCGTTTCCGATCGTGGATGGCGAAGCCGTCACCGGCGCGGTCGTTACCTTCAACGACATCTCCGAGCGCAAACGTATTGAGCGGGACCTGGCCGAGGCCCACACCAAGGCCATGGAGGCCTCGCGGCTGAAGTCTGAGTTTCTGGCCAACATGAGCCATGAGATCCGCACCCCCATGAATGGGGTGATCGGAATGACTGGGCTTTTGTTCACCACAGCCCTGGACGCTGAGCAGCGCGAGTACGCGAGCGCCATCAGCCAGTCGGCTGAGGCGCTGCTCACGGTCATCAACGACATCCTCGACTTCTCCAAGATTGAGGCGGGGAAGATTGACATCGAAGTCATTGACTTTGATCTCCGCTTCGTCGTGGAAGATGCGGCAAAACTGGTCGCTCCGCGCGCCGACGAAAAGGGCCTGGAGCTTGCGGTGATGGTGGATCCACAGATGTCGATGATGGTCTGTGGGGATCCCGGTCGGATTCGTCAAGTCCTGATCAACATGCTCGGCAATGCCATCAAGTTCACCGACACCGGCGAGGTCCTTCTTCGAGTGCGGATGGCGGAGGAGCACGGGGACACCGCAGTGGTGCGTTTCGAGGTGACCGATACCGGTATCGGCATCGAAGCGGGAAAGCAGGCGAGCCTGTTCGAGAGCTTCACCCAGGCTGACGCGTCCACGACCCGACGGTTCGGGGGCACTGGCCTGGGCCTGGCTATCTGCAAGAGGCTGGTCGAGAGGATGGGAGGAGAGGTCGGCGTCCAGAGCAAACCGGGTGAGGGAAGCACCTTCTGGTTCAACCTGAAGCTGGAGAAGGTGACCGAGCACCCCCGGATGACCGCCCCCGACACCGCCTTGGGTGGCGTCCGCGTGCTCGTGGTCGACGACAACAGAACCAACCGCGTGGTACTGGAGCAGAACCTCAAGATGTGGGGAGCCCGTCCGCAGAGCTTCGAGCGCGGCGTCGACGCCCTCGCGGGCATGAGGGATGCTGCCGCCGCCGGGGATCCCTACAGGCTGGCCATCCTGGATTACCAGATGCCAGAGATGGACGGCGTCGGTCTCGCCGGCGCAATCCGCCGCGATGAGGGCATTCGAGAGGCGCGTCTGGTTCTGCTCACCTCGTCAGCGCGCCCCGGCGACGCTCGCGCCGCTCGCGACGCGGGTATTGATGCCTTCCTCACCAAGCCTGTGCGCATCTCAGACCTGTACGAGTGCCTGACCACACTGCTGTCGACCTTCCCGGGGCAGCCTCCCGCCTCGTTCATCACTCGTTACACGCTCGCCGAGGCCTCTGCGGCGTCGCGCCGCCGCCTCCTGGTCGTTGATGACAACCCGGTGAACCAGCGCGTGGCGCTGCGGATGCTGGAAAAAATGGGCCACAACGTGGACGTCGCCGACAACGGCCTGGCAGCTGTCGCGGCGGCCACCCAGACCCACTACGACGCCGTTTTCATGGATTGCCAGATGCCCGAAATGGACGGTTTCGACGCCACCCGGGAGATCCGGCAACACGAGGGGGTGACACGACACACCCCGATCATCGCGATGACAGCCGGCGCAATGATGGGCGACGAGGAGAAGTGCCTCGACGCCGGAATGGACGCGTATCTGAGCAAACCGGTCAAGGCGGAATCCCTGGCAGCGATGGTGGGGCACTGGGTGGGCAACACCGATCAGTTCGCGGCCCGGCGAGAGGGCGAGCTGTTCGACACAGGCGTGCTCGACCAGTCGCTGGTGAAGGGGCTCCAGGAGCTGGGAGCAGACGAGTTCGATAGGCTGGTGAGCCTCTTCCTCGCGGACGCAGCCACGCGCATTGAAGGCTTGCGGACCACCGAGGCCAGCGGCGACGCGCAGGGTCTCGCCAAAGTCGCCCACAGCCTGACCGGCAGCAGCAGCACATTCGGTGCCCGCGCACTCGCGGACCGGTGTCGCGAGCTCCAGGTCCGAGCCTTATCGGGGGACCTGGCCGAGGCCACCACGCTCATCTCGGCCGTGGAGGCAGAGTTCAGGCGGGCTGGCGCGGCACTGCGCGCCGAGCTCGGGCGCGGTTCGCGACAGTGAGTCGCGGACGGGATGTGCGAGGTGGGAAGATCGGCGAGGTCGCGAGGATCGCGATTCAGCGCCACGACGGCTGCGGAAGCGCATAGGGTCATCCCGGACCACTTGGCGTGAGCGCCACCGAGCCACGCAACGTCGGCATCCCTCCCATGGCCCGGCCATTGTGGAGACGCCACGGCGACACGCTCTACGCGCTGATGGTGCTCCTGGTACTCCTGGCCCAGACCATCGGTTTGATGGTCCTCAGCCTCGCCGCGACGCTCCATTTGGCCGGAGCCGTCTCACACGTGCAGCTGCTACGCCTTGCTGAATTGAGCCTCGC
>JBHEMP010000163.1:0-4128 GCA_046262515.1 Candidatus Dormibacteria bacterium
CCTCGGGGTCCAGCTGCTCAGCGCTCTCTATGCGTTCGGTGGCTGCCCAGCGCAGGAAGACATCGAGGTAGTGCTCGTACATGCGCACCGTGAGCGGCGAGAGGTTGCGATCGATCTCGCAATGCTCGAGGAAGGCCTGGATCTGGTCGTGAAGACGTGTGAGAGGCATGACCGGCCCCGCCAGTGTAACCGCCCCGCCGACGATATTGCGACGTTGCGCCGACGGTCAGCGGTCCTCAGCGACGGGTTGTGAAGGCGGCAGCACCGCCGCGGCGCAGAGCAGGCCGCCTCCAAGGACGTCCGCCAGCGCGGCACACCCAGCGAGGATCGTCGTCCGGGTGTCGGCGTCACCGTACTGGGCGATGATCCGTACGACCACGACCATTGCCACGGTATGAGAGATCACGGCGGCGGCGGTCGGCAGTAGGAACCACGATTCCTCGCCCCGGCGCGCCGCGCGCACGAAGACCACCAGCAGGAACGGTAGCCAGGCCAGCCCAAAGCCGATCAGTCCGAGAGGTAGTGCCTGCCCTCCCACGCCGCAGACCTCGCTGCACTGGGCGAGGTCAACCAGGTTGAGCAACAGTGAGGCGATTCTGAGGGCGAGAAAGGCGGCGAAGCTGGCGGCGGTCCACGCCAGCACCTCGGTGGTGGCAAGCAGGCGGGGGCGCATGGCGAAAGGCTGGTCAGCCGGCCACGCGACAGGGGAGGGGAGGCCGGCCCCCCAGCTTGGTGGCGCGCTCGGCGCCACGGCGACGCTCCTTGCCCAGCGCGTACAGGTAGTCCTCGAAGTCAACCTGCATGGTGTGGCGTTTGGATGCGACATAGCGTCGGCGCATGCGGGAGTCTTCGCGGTCGATGTCGGCCTGCATCTCCGCGGGGGAGGGCAGCGCGTACCGGCCCGCCAGGTAGTCCGCCACCCACATGGCCTGCGCCTCGGCGAGGGGCATGATCGCGCCGAGCGGCTGCAAGAGCCCGATGAAGAAGACGTTGTCGACATGGACCTTGAAGACCCGGCGGAAAAGCGGAAGCTGGTTGTCCGGCGCGGATATGAAGCCGGGTTCGAAGAACGGCAAGCTGACGCGATAGCCGGTGCAGTAAACGATGACGTCTGCCCGCTCCGTGCTGCCGTCGGCGAAACGGACGCGCTCGCCCATGAGTTCCGTGATGTTGGGTTTTGCCCTGACGTCGCCACTGCCAAGGCGGACGAGGATATCGCTGGAGATAGTGGGATGCGCCTCGCCCGGTCGGTGGTCGGGACGCGGGAGTCCATAGTTCTCCATTCGTCCGACGTTCATCAGCAGGATGCGCTCGTAGATTCGCTGGCGGACCCGAAAGGGCACGCGCGGGTCATTGCCCAGCTGGTCCAGCGGCTTGCCGAAGAGGTACTTGGGGATAATCCAGGCGCCCCGGCGCGCCGCCAAGAGGACCCTCTCGGCGACCTGGCTGGCCTCCACCGCGATGTCCATGGCGGAGTTCCCCATCCCGAGAACGACGACATTTTTGCCCCTGAAGGATTCGTTATCGCGGTAGTGATGCGCGTGCATCTGGACCCCATCGAACTGGCCGGGGATTGCCGGCTCCGGCCAGCGCGGGTCCCAGTGGTGTCCGTTCGCCACCACCAGGGCGTCATAGTGCCTGACCTCACCGGAGTCCAGGGTCACCACCCAGGTGCCACCTGGTCCTCGCACCGCCTGCTTGACCCCGGTATTGAACGTGATCAGGTCCCTGATGCGAAAGCGATCGACGTACGCGTCGAAATACTCGGCGATGTGGGTGTGGTGCGGGAAGTCCGGGTAGTGCCGGGGCATCGGGAAGTCGGAGTACTCCATCCGTTCGCGGGAGGTGTTGATGTGCAGGGACCGGTACGCCGACGACATGCCATTACTGTTGTCAAAGACCCAATTGCCGCCCACCCGGCCGCCCTTCTCGAAACAATCGAAGGGGATGCCGGCCTCGTTGAAGGCCTTGGCGGTGGTTATGCCGGAGGAGCCGGCGCCGATGATGCATGCCCGGGGCAGACTGCGCTCCATACCGACGATTCTCCCAGAGGCGCTCAAGCCGGACGGCGCGACGGGTCGACTAGGGGAGCGCGGCGGCGTAGAGCTGCCACGTGCCCGGGACCCCCTTGAGCTCGTGGGCGCCCCGGTCATCGAACCGCAACCCCGAGCCCGCTACGAGGTCCTTGACCGTGGAAGACACCAGGACCTCGCCCGGCGCCGCGAGTCCCGCCACGCGCGAACCGATGTGCACGGCAATTCCGCCCACGTCGCTTCCCAGCAGCTCGCACTCCCCGGTGTGCAGCCCGGTGCGCGTTTCAAGACCCATTACCCGCGCTGCCTGGGTTAGCGCCTGCGCTGCCTGCACCCCGCGCCCGGGGCCGTCGAAGCAAGCGAGCAGGCCGTCGCCCGTCGTCTTCACAACCCGCCCGCGCCGAGACCCAACGTGGGCGTCGGCGGCGGCGTAATAGCGCTGTAGCAGTTCCCTCCAGCGCTGGTCGCCCAGCTCGACGGCGCGTTCGGTCGAGCCCACGATGTCCGTGAAGAGGATCGTCGACAGGACCCGGTCAGGCTCGACGACACGCGACGGGCGAACACCGGTGACGAACTCCTCGACCTCGTCCAGGCCGCGGTCCACGTCGCCGGCCCAGGTCACATGGTCAGGGCCCGGGAGCTCGACAAAGCGCGCGCCGGCGATATGGTCCGCGAGGTAGCGTCCGGCGTGGACGCTCACGACTCGGTCACCGGTCCGATGCAGGACCAGCGTCGGCGCCTGCACCAGTGGCAGGGCACTGCGCACATCGGTCTCGAGGAACATCGCGAAGAGCTGGATCAGCATCGCCGGGCTGGCCCCCATGCGCTCGTTTTTTCCCCACCACTCGCGCGCCGCCGGGTCGTCGGCGAGGCTCGGGGCGAATACCTCGATATTCTCGCCGGTCCCGAAGGCGGGGGCGGTGAACTCTGCCGCTGCCTCGAGCAGTGCATCGGCCGGCGTGGCCCAGGGGTAGTCAGGGGCCCAGGTCGACCGAGCCATCGCGCCCTCCAGGACCAGGGCGGCGGTTCGTTCCGGGTAGGTGGCGGCGAACAGCACACACATTGGGCCGCCCTCCGACAGCCCTACCAGCACGGCGCGCTGTGACCCCACCGCGTCCATGACGGCGCGCACATCGTCCATCCGCGTCTCCAGCGTGGGCACGTCCTGGACCGGGTCGGACATCCCGGTGCCTCGCTTATCGAACATGACCAGCCGAGAGAAGGACGACAGCCGTTCGATGACGTGGCGGATGGCCGGGTTCTCCGGGGAGACCTCCAAGTGGCTCACGAAGCCTGGCACCACCACGATGTCGATCGGGCCCTCACCGAAGACCTTGTACGCGATGTGCACATCGCCACTCAGGGCGTACTTCGGCGGGCCGACCATGCCGGCGAGTCTAAATCCGAATGGGCGCAACCTATTCGGGGCCCCTCCTACACTTGCCGGCGTGGAATGGCCACCGGACACCGAGGTAGCGGTCCGGGCAGCGAGGGTAACGCTCATACCGCAGCGGCGCGAGCATGCGGCGGAGATGCTCAGCGTGCTCGGCGATCCAGCCCTTTATCGCTTCACGGGCGGCGAGCCACCACCGTCACTGGAGTGGCTCGCGGACCGCTTTTCGCTCCTGGAATCGCGAAGATCAGCGGATGGATCCGACCTGTGGCTGAACTGGGTCATCCAGCTCGATCCCGCCGGCCCTTTGGTCGGCTACGTCCAGGCATCGGTCACCAGAGATGTCGCCGAGGTCGCGTGGGTCATCGGCACCCCCTGGCAACGTCATGGTTACGGCGCGGAGGCCGTCACAGCGATGATCGCGTGGTTGCGAGTGCGCCTACCTGCGATGCCGGTTACCGCCGCCATCCATCCCGACCACGTCGCCTCAGTTTCCCTGGCGCGGAAAGTCGGTCTGCAGCCCACGGAGCGAATACTGGGCGGCGAGGTGCTCTGGTCAGACGCTGTCCGTCAACAAGGAATCTGACTTTCGGGCAAGTGATCCGTCAGGAAGGAATCTGACCGTAACGGATTTCTTGGTGAGCCTACGCACTGGCGACCTGGAGGTTGCCCGGGAGGGCTGCGAGGGTTCGATCGATCTCG
>JBHEMP010000164.1:0-3792 GCA_046262515.1 Candidatus Dormibacteria bacterium
TCTGGTCAACCCGGAGGTCCGCGTCGAGGTGGCCGCTGATGGGGAGATTGAACAGTTCCACGCCAGGGCTCGGGTGGCGGCGGAAGGCGAGGAACGAGATCAGCTCTATCAGTACATGTCCGGCGTGTGGCCGGCGTTCCAGGAGTATGCGCAGAAGGCCGGCCGGACCATCCCCGTGGTCATCCTCGAGCGCGTCGACTAGATCCGCCGGTTAACGCCCGGGCCAATTTGATAGGATGTCCAAGTATTGAGCGTCCTAATATGTGGGCTCGCTCCGGGGCGACATTCTTTTGAGGGGTATTGAGATGGCTGTAGCGACTGTAGAACTGACGACCGACATCGACGCGCTGTTTGGCCAGGTGAACGCTGAGAGCCGCACCCGCGCCCTCCTCGCCACCGCCGCTGTCTTCCAGGACACCGACATCTACGCGTTTGACTTCGGCGCCAGTTCCGCGCCCGTCACGATCTGGGACGACGCCCTGGACGTGCGGACCGCCTGCCTCTAAGCCGGATCCCCGCTTAACTCACTCGTCGAAGTCCCCGGCGGCGAGGCGGAGCTTCCGCAGCACTGCCGTCAGCGACCGCAGGTCCTCGCCGTCAAGCCCGGGTAGTCCGAACGCCGACGTCGCCAGCGCGGCCGTGGCCCGTTCCACGGTCTCACGGCCGCTGGGCGTGAGCCGGGCCAGGATGGCACGGCGATCCCGCTCATCGTGGACACGCTCAACGAAGCCCTGGGTGACCAGGCGATCGACTGAGTTGGTGATGCTGGTCGGGTGCACCTGCAGGCGCTGGCCCACTTTGCCAAGCGCCATCGCGCCCGTCGGCGTGAAGTGCAGCAGCAGCAGCGTCTCGTAGCGCGCGAAGGTCAGTTCGAAGGGCTCCAGTACCGCCTCAACGGTGTCGAGGACGATGCGGTAGGCGCGGAAAATCGAGATCGCGGCCTCGGCCTCCGTGGCCAGGGGCCACCTCGCCGCCCACTGGCGGCCGGCCTCCGCGATGGGATCGAACTTGAGGGGGCGGCGGTCGGTCGGCACAGCGAGCAGAGTCTTGCACCCAGAGGGCGCGTATTTCTCCATAGATATCCGGCGTACGGGGCCTCAGACTGGAGGTATGACCGTGTTCATGATCGCCGGGCCGGTGATCCTCGGCCTCTATGGCCTGGTCCTGCTCTTCAATATCTTCGGCACGGCCGACCGCGAGGTCGAGTTTCACCGCGGCCGCGGCGACCTGCACCCGATACTGGACGGCGACCAGCAGCTCACCCACCGGCTGGTGGGTGGAGTACTGCTGCTCTTCGGTGTCGTGATGTCCTGGGCCTTCATCCAGATGGGCCTCATCTGAGCGAACCCGCAGCGGCGCGCTGTTGCGCATCGCCCCCTCCCGAGGGATGATTGAGGTTCGGGAGGACTGAAGTTCGTGTCACTGGACGTGGTCGGCAAGTTGGCGAGGGTTACCGCCGACATCAATCCGGGGCACCTCGGGGAGGTGGTCATCGAAGTACGGGCCGGAACAGAACGGTTCCTGGCCTGCGCCACGGATGGCGAAGCCGTTATCCGCAAACACAGCCAGGTCGTTGTCGTCGGCAGCCTGGGTGGGCGGACAGTTGAAGTCAAACCGACGGTGAAGATGGGGTTGCCAGGCTGATGGGAATCGTGGGAATTGTTCTAGGCGTCGTGTTCGCGCTGCTGGTGCTGCTGGTGGTGCTCTTCCGCTCGTCATGGAGAGTGGCCGAACCGGATGAGGCGCTGATCGTCTCTGGGTTCAAGACGGCGCGCGCTGAGGGCGTGGGCGAGAGCATGGGGTTCCGCATCGTCACGGGACGCGGCTGCTTCGTCGCGCCGGGGATCACCAAGGTGCGCCGCCTCTCCCTCGAGGCCCACGAGAGCGAGATCACGGTGCCATGTGTGAGTCAGCAGAAGATCCGCCTCGACCTGCGCGGCGTGGTGGTCTACAAGGTCGGCGACGACTATCGGTCCATCGCCAACGCGGCACGGCGCTTCCTGGACCGCCCGGCGGCGGAGCTTGAGACCAAGGTGCAGAACGTATTCGTCGGTCACCTGCGGGCGATTGCCGGCTCGATGACCGTCGAGGACATGATCAGCGACCAGGACCAGTTCGCCCAGCAGGTTCGTGATCGGTGCTCGCAGGAGATGGAGTCCTTCGGGCTGGTCATCGACAGCTTCCAGATCCAGGAGATCACGAACCCGTCCGGCTACATCGAGAACCTGGCCGCCCCGCACCAGGCGGAGGTGGAGCAGAACGCGCGCATTGCGCGCGCCAACGCCGAGCGCGAGGCCGTCGGACAGGAGCAGGCGGCGCAGGCGCAAATCGCGCAATCCATGCGCGACACCAACATCAAGAAGGCCGGGTACCAGGCGGAGACCGACAAGGCCCTCCAGCAGGCCGCCCAGCAGGGCCCGCTGGCCCAGGCGACGGCGACCCAGGAAGTCGTCAAGCAGGAGACCCTGGTCGCACAGCTGCAGGCCGAGCAGAAGGAACAGCAGCTGCAGGTCGACGTGCGCAAGCCGGCGGACGCCGAGGCCTACAAGCAGCGGACCCTGGCCACCGCGGGACGCGACGCCCACATCAGCCAGGCCGAGGCCCAGGCGCAGGAGGTCAAGCTCAGCGCCGGTGCGGTGGCCGAGCAGATCAAGGTCCAGGCCGCGGCCCAGGCCGACGCCACTCGCCTCACCGGGCAGGCCGAGGCCGACGCCATCAAGGCCAAGGGCCTCGCCGAGGCCGACGCGATCAGGGCGAGGATGGAGGCGGAGGCCGCGGGAATCGAGCGGCGCGCGGCGGCCTTGAGCCAGAACCAGGAGGCGGTCATCGCCCAGCAGATCGCCGAGAAGCTGCCGCAGATCGTGGCAGCCGCGGCCGCGCCCTTCGAGCACATCGGTCAGTTCACGGTGCTGAACGGCGCCCAGGGGGTCACCGGCGCCATCGCCGAGATCATCCAGCAGGCCGGTGCGCTGACGGGAATGGCGCGCGAATCTTTGCTCCCCGCCGTCACCGGGACCCGGCTCGGCCAGAACGGTACCAGTGCGGGCAACGGCAACGGCTCGTCCCCGCGCAGTAAGAGGACCGGCGCGGCCACCGGGGCCGGCGCCGCTGCTCAGCCGGGTGGGGCGTCCGAGCCGAACGACGCCTGAGCGCGGGCGAAACCAGCGCCGACACATCCGGGGTGGCGGGCCCCCCACCACCCCCGGGGCCGCCACCGCTCCTCTCGGCCCTCCCTCCTGCTCGGGCCGAGGCGCTCGATCGACAGGCGGATGAGTTCGTCGGCCGCCTCCCGGCGACGACCGACCTGGCCGCTCTGACCGATGCGGTCAGCGCCATAGGCGCAAGTGACGGGCGCTCGCTCGCCGCACTCAGCAGCCATCTGCCGGCCGGGCGGCCCGGCTCGACGCCGCCGAGCGATGGGCTGCTCGCCCACCGACTGGCGGAACTGCGCGGGCTCGCCGAACAGCTGGCCCAGCCCTCGACAACGGACGCACCCCGGCGGCGCCTCTTCGGTCTGCTGCCGCCGGCAGACCCGCTGTCCTCATTCATTGCCCGCTGGGACCAGGCGCGCGAGCGGATCGCCCGGCTGCTCGATGACCTCGGCGAAGAACAGCAGCGTCTGCGCACCGAGAGCGCGGGGATGGCACAGCACCAACTCGCCCTGTCCACCGTGGTCCAGGGACTGCGTGATGGCGCCTACCTCGCCGCAGCCATCGACCGACGCCTACCCGAGGGCACTCCGACGGAGCTGGTCTTCGCGGTGCGTCAACGGAGCAGGGACCTCCTCACGGA
>JBHEMP010000165.1:0-4706 GCA_046262515.1 Candidatus Dormibacteria bacterium
TTGGGGTGGCATATGGGGCTTGAACCCATGACCTCCTGGGCCACAACCAGGCACTCTACCACTGAGCTAATGCCACCTCGGTCGGCGGTAATTGTACGTAGCAGGGCTCGCCGCTCCGCGACCCTACACTAGGAGGTCGGCCCCTACCAAACCTGCCCCGCTAGCTCAGTGGACCAGAGCGGCTGCCTTCTAAGCAGTAGGTCCGAGGTTCGAATCCTCGGCGGGGCGCTTGCCTCTGGCGACCGGGTAGCGCATCCTAGCGCGTGATGAACAGCGGGCCGGCCCTGGTCTTCGGTACGCACGTCTTCCCCATCACGCGGCGGCGGCTCGTGGTGGGCCGGGGGGACAAGAGCAGCAAGAACGTACCCGATCTTGACCTCGAGCCCCTCGACACCGAGCACGTGATCTCCCGCCAGCATGCCGAGATCGAGCACCAGGCAGGCATCACCCTGCTGCATGACCTCGCCTCGCGCAACGGCACTTTCGTCAATGACCGACGCCTTGCCCCCCACGACGCCGAGCAACTCAAGGATGGGGACAGCGTGCGATTCGGTCACATCGCGTTCGCCTTCGCCGTAGCCGCTGAATGGCCCGCTGACGCCGAGGTGGCTGACGACGGCGCCACCTTTGTCGCCAGCAGCCTGATGGTCCGCGCCCTCAAGGGGATAACCGTCCCGGAGGCGCCCGTCGAAAGCTGGCGGCAGCAGGTCCAGCGGATCCAGGAGGTCCTGACGGGTGGGCTCGTCTCGATGGTCTTCCAGCCGATCATCGACCTCCAGACCAGGCGCGTGAACGGCGTCGAATCGCTGGCCCGCCTGACCGCCGAGCCCCGCCGAACGCCGGACCTCTGGTTCATCGAGGCGACCGCGGTCGGGCTGGGGGTCGAGCTGGAGCTGCTCGCCATCCGACAGGCCCTGCTGCAACTGGAACTACTCCCACCCAGCGTCTACATGTCGGTGAACGCATCGCCGGCCACGGCTGCCTCGCCGGGACTGGCGACGGTGCTGGAGACAACGCCGCTCCAGCGGGTTGTCCTGGAGGTCACAGAGCACGATGCCGTCACCGACTATGAGGTCCTGATCGCCTCACTGAAAGACCTGCGCAGCAGGGGCCTGCGCCTGGCGGTCGACGACATGGGATCCGGGTTCGCCAACCTGCGCCACATCCTCGAGCTTCACCCGGACATCATCAAGCTGGACGTGGCCCTCACCCGCGGGATCGACAGCGACACTCCCCGCCGCGCCCTGGCCGCGTCCTTTGCCAGCTTCGCACGCGAGATCGGCGCCAAGATCGTGGCGGAGGGCATGGAGACCAGTGAGGAGTGCGAGACCCTCAAGGATCTGGGGGTTCACCTGGGCCAGGGCTACTTCCTGGCACGGCCCGGGCCGCTGCCCCTCCCGTCGGGGTTGAAGCCCGCCTGACGGACGGCAGGGTTGTCTCCCGTCTCCAGCATCCCCAGCAGCAGGTGTTCGGTGCCGATGTGTCCGAGCCGGGCACGCTCCGCGAACTGCCGCGCGAAGTCGATGACCGCAGCTGCCTGCGCGTCGTACGGGCCCTCATTGCCGCTCACCGCCAGATCTTCTCACGCTACGATCGACAGCATGGGCGCGAGCAGCCTGCAGGAGAACCTGGAGCTGGTGGACTGGCGACAGCGCGTCGCCGCGCTCTACCAGGACCGGGACCGCTCAGGCGTGGCCGGGTTCAGGGCGCGGCGTGACGAGCTCTTCAAGACCCATCCGCAGTCGCCGATCCCGGCCGCAGACCGCAGCCGCTTCAGGCAGGTGGACTACTTCCCAGAGGACCCTTCCCTCAGGGTCGAGAGTCATGTCGAGAGCCTGTCGGCGAGCGAGAACCTGCGCATCGAGACCGGCGGCCCCGACGGCACCATCGAGTACCAGAGGGTGGCGCTGGCTCATTTCAGCGTCGCCGGCGCCGCGTGCGCCCTGACGATCTTCTCGATCGTCGGTTACGGCGGGGGCCTCTTTCTCCCCTTTCGCGATGCCACCTCGGGCCACGAAACATATGGAGGTGGCCGCTATCTCTTCGACACCATCAAGAATCATGTGCCCGTCCCCTTGCCAACGCCCGGCTCGAAGAGCCTCGTGCTGGACTTCAACTACGCGTACAACCCCTCCTGCGCCTATGACCATCGCTGGGCCTGCCCGCTGGCGCCGCGCGAGAACTGGTTGGAGGTTCGGGTCGCCGGTGGCGAGCGGACCTACTCGGCGGCCTGACTCAACCGATAGGCGCGGGCCGGCGCCGGCGGCGACTCATCCCAACGAGGTCATCGTGGCACTTTCGACGATGCTCCCGGCCAGCAGCAGCGCCAGCATCGCGCCGGCGGACCAACGCGCCGTGGGCAGCAGCCACCGGTGGGTGGCGCCCACGCCACGGCTCGCCACCGCAGGCAGCACGACCGATGCGCAGGCGAGCACGATCAGCCAGGATGGCGGTCCTGAGTGCAGCACGCCGTACCCCAGTGCCACTGACACCGTGGTAGCGGCGCCGAGAGCGAGCACCGCCAGCGACCACCCCTCCGCCGGGGCACGAATCGTCTCCCAGCACGCATAGCCCGCTCCCGCGTACACAACCGGGTAGATGAAAATGCGGTACCAGCCATAGTGCGCGGTGTTGGTTTCGCTGCCGAAGACGAGCAGCGCGAGCGCGACAACCAGGCCGGCCACGGGCAGGAGCTTCGCCCGTTCGTCGCCGCGAGCCATCATCGCGCCCAGGCCGATCCAGCCGAGGATCCACCAACCATCGCGCAGTGCGCGGTCGAACCCCGCCGGCGCGCTGATGAACTCATAAGCTCCCATGACGCCCTCGCGTCGGGCGGCCTGGTCGGCAAATACGTGGAGGAACTGCTGCCAGTCGATCATGTAGCCATACCCCACGTAGACCGCCAATCCCCCCCCGGCGGCGAGGATCGCCACCAGGCTCAGCCGCCAACGCCCACCCCTCAGCAACGCCGCCGCGCAGGCAGCGCCGACCGCCAGCCCGGGGACCTTGACCAGCGGGGCAACCCCGCAACAGATTGCCAGGCCAACCAGCGCGGCGCGACTATGCCGGTCGCCGCGAAGCAGGCTTACCGTGAGCAGCAGGGCGACGAGCAGGATAGGGGCGAGCAAATTCTCACTCTCAACCGAGCGGCCGAAGTAGACGCACGCGGGCGCCACGGCAAAGAGCCCCGCGCCCAGGAACCCGGCGCCCGGTGACAGCGTGCGCCGGACCAGGGCGTACATCAACGGTATGGTGGCCGCGCTGAGGACAATCGCCACGGGTCGGACCATCCCCGGGCTGACGTCGGTGATCCGACGAGCGCCCTGCAGCCACGCCACGCCGCCGACGAGGACGCTGAAGAGTGGTGGGTGATCGAGGTACGGGTGGACCACCGGGTAGGTGGTGCCGTTGGCGACCAGGATCTCCACTGACCGATAGGAAGGCAGGTACGACCAGGCGTAGGGGACGTGACGGGTGATCAGTGTCAGGCCGGACCAGGCCCAGGCCAGCTCATCCTGGTTGTCCGCCAGCGCCGGTAGTTGGACATAGCGGATCAGCCTGAGGACCAGCCCAACCATCGTCAGAGCGCCGACGGCGAGCGCCTCCAGGGTGCGCGATGGGGCTTCCTGGCTCCCGGGCACGACGCCGGCCGCCGTGACGCGGCCAGCTGAAGTCAAGAGCGCCCCGGCTCCCTGGATTGCCGGCGCGCCAGTGCCGGCGCGGCGCCAGCGGCCCGCGCGGCGCGCCACTCCAACAGGGGCCGAAGGTAGAGCCGCACCATCAACCCACCCAGCATGAGGACAAAGGACGCGTATATCACGGGTAGACCGGGAGCATTCGTCACCTGCAGGGTGGTGTATCGGAGAACTCGCGGGAAGCTCACGCGGTACCCGCCTGGCAGATCAGCCGACTGGCCCGCGAGCAGGCCGCCGGACCAGATCTGCCTCATGCCGGAGACGTCGATGTCGTAGACGTTGCTGACCCGGTTGGCGTGGAGGTCGCCCTTGAAAACCGCGAGGCTCATCCCGGGGTTGAGCAGGTTGGCGCTCCCCGCCCGCGCGCTGTTGCCGGCATCCTGGATGTCGGGGGCGAAGAAGATGCGCGCACCGAGCTGCTCATCCGGCGGGCCCGCAGCGGGTACCTTGATGATTCCGTGCGCGAAGTTCGGCTCCCCGAAGAAGATGACCGGGGCGTTAAACAGCACCCTCCCTGTGGCGTCAGTGACCCGAACCACGGGAGCCCAGCCGTAGCTGGCCTGGTAAAACTTGGTGTCCCCGTAGGCCAGGTACTGGTTGACTCGAATGTCCTGGGACTTCTGGACCCGCCCGCCATCGATCACCGAGGCGTGGGTGACGAAGTCGCTGGGGCGTCCGTCGCGGTAGTAGGTGGCATGGAAGCTGTCGACCTTGACCTCGAACCCGCGATGGCGGTTGGCGAAGAGTGCGCCTTCCTCGATCTGGTCGTAGGAGGACCTGGCGTCAACCACGGAGTCACCTTCGATGACATTCACGTAGGCCGTGAACCCGCCCGCCAGGTTGTAGAGCACCCCCGCGAGAAGAACGAAGAAGCTCAGGTGGAAGACCAGGCTCCCCGCCTCGCCGATGAACTGGGGGTTGCGAGGCAGGCCGCGCCTCCAGCGCCGGACCAGGGCCCTGCCGCGAGTGAGGACGCAGTTGCCGAGCGAGACGTACATCAGGATCAGCGGA
>JBHEMP010000166.1:0-15915 GCA_046262515.1 Candidatus Dormibacteria bacterium
CCGCAACATTCTCTTCTTCGAGCGCGACTTCCCCGACGCCACGATCGTCAAGCTGGAGCAGAACTACCGCTCCACCCAGAACATCCTGGACGCCGCCCACGCCATCATCAAATCGGTCCCCGAGCGCGCCGACAAACAGCTGTGGACGGCCCTTGGGACCGGCCACAAGGTCACGGCGGCGCAGGTGTACGACGAGACCGAGGAGGCCGAGGCGGTGGTCTCGGAGGTCCGTCGCCTCACTCGACAGGACGACTACAGCCTCAACGACATCGCCGTCCTGTACCGCACCAACGCGCAGTCGCGGTCCCTCGAGGAGGTACTGGTCCGCCAGGGGATTCCCTACAAACTCGTCGGCGGCACGCGCTTCTACGAGCGCAAGGAGATCAAGGACGCCCTGGCCTACCTGCGGTTCATGTTCAACCCGGCTGACGCGGTGGCCTTCAGGCGGATCGTCAACGTTCCCCGCCGCAAGATCGGGGATAAGACCGTCGCGGTGCTGGAGGCGGCGGCCGCCACCCGCGGCCTGCCCGTCGGGGACGTGCTCGCGGACCCGACCTCGGTCGCCGGTATCACCTCGGGCGCCGCGGACGCGCTGCTGGAGTTCCGCGACATGGTCGACAACCTCCGCGGCGAGTTGGAAGCCCATCCCCTCGAGGAGGTCGTCGGGATGATGCTGGTGCGCAGCGGCCTGCAGGGTATGGTCTCGGACGGCACCCCTGAAGGTGAGGATCGCTGGCAGAACATGCTGGAGTTCAAGGGCCTGGCATCCGAGTACAGTGGTCTCGCCGGCCGCGAGGCGCTGGGCCGCTTCCTCGAGGAA
The DNA here is from genome assembly GCA_046262515.1 of Candidatus Dormibacteria bacterium. Lineage (GTDB taxonomy): Bacteria > Chloroflexota > Dormibacteria > DASZGP01 > DASZGP01 > JAXDLW01. Next base: position 821 of record JBHEMP010000166.1, read on the forward strand.
GCCGCGCTCGTGAGCGACGTCGACAGCCTGGACGAGACCAGGCCGGGCATGACGCTGATCACCCTGCACATGGTCAAGGGGCTGGAGTTCCCGGTGGTCTTCATGGTGGGAATGGAAGAGGGGCTTTTGCCGCACATGCGCGCGCTGGAGGAGCCCGGTGGGGTCGACGAGGAGCGGCGCCTCTGCTACGTGGGGATGACCCGTGCCAAGAAGCGCCTGTACCTGTTCAACGCCTTCCGCCGCCACCTCTTCGGGTCCGCGAACCTGAACCTGCCATCGCGGTTCCTCGCCGAACTCCCCGAGGCGATCATCGAGCGACCGTCGGGGAGCATCCGCCTGCAGCCCGGCGCGGGCAACCGCCAGACCGTGCTGGATGCCGTTTCCCGCCAGCCGCCCGCGCCCGCGGCGCCGGTGGTGCAGCGTTACCGTGCCGGGCAGCGCGTGCAGCACAAGACGTTTGGCCGCGGCGAGGTGGTCAAGAGCACCCTGACCAGGACCGACGAAGAGCTGATCGTCCGCTTTGACAACCTGGGTATCAAGATCCTCAGCGCGTCGATGGCGCCGCTCACCACCGAGTAGGCGCCGTGGAGTTCAGCGAGGACCCGGCCGAGAAGGCGGCGCAGCTGCGCGAGTTGCTCATCCACCACGGGCACCTGTACTACGTGCTCGATCGCCCGGAGATTTCGGATTTCGAGTACGACCGGCTCTTCCGGGCGCTGCAGGACCTCGAGGCGGAAAATCCCGACCTGGCCACCGACGACTCTCCGACCCAGCGCGTGGGCGGGGCGCCGGTTGACGCCTTCAACAAGGTCAAACATCGCCGTCCGATGCTGTCCCTTGGCAACGCCTTCAGCGAGGAGGAGATGCGCGCCTGGCACAAGCGTGTTGTTGGCGGGGTCGGGGAGAAGGTCGAATACGTGACGGAACTCAAGATCGACGGCCTGGCCATGAGCTTCACCTACCAGGCCGGGCGCTTCACGATTGGCGCCACGCGCGGTGACGGCGCCACCGGGGAGGATGTGACCAGCAACGTCCGCACGATTCGCTCAGTTCCCCTGAAGCTCCGCGCCGGTGTCTCGGGGGTGCCCGACCTTATCGAGGTGCGCGGCGAGGTCTACATGCCCAGCAGCAGCTTCGTGCAGGTCAATGCGGCGCTCGAGGAGGCCGGCAAGCCCACCTATGCCAATCCCCGCAACACCGCCGCCGGCTCGCTTCGCCAGCTGGACCCGCGGGTGACGGCCGAGCGCGGCCTCTCGACCTTTATATATGCGATGGACCCATCCGGCACGGCGCGCAGCCAGTCCGCGGTGCTGGAACGCGTCCAGGAACTGGGTTTCAGGGTCAACCCGCACTACGAGGTGCACGACAGCATCGAGAGCGTGCTCGACTACCTGGAGCGCTGGCGCGACAAGCGCCACGAGCTGGACTACGGCACCGATGGCGTGGTGGTCAAGGTCAACGACCACGGCCAGCAGGAGGAACTGGGATTTGTGTCCCGCGAGCCCCGCTGGGCGATCGCGTACAAGTTCCCGCCCGAGCAGGCGGAGACCCTGCTCAGGGACATCATGGTCAACACCGGGCGCACCGGCGCGGTGACGCCGTTCGCGGTGCTGGAGCCGGTCTTCGTGGCCGGGTCAACGCTGTCACTGGCCACCCTTCACAACGAGGACGAGGTCGCCCGCAAGGACGTTCGCATCGGTGACACCGTGGTGGTGCACAAGGCCGGTGACGTGATTCCCGAGGTCATCGGCCCCGTGCTGGCGCGACGGCCCTCGGGAGCCGCGCCCTGGCAGATGCCGAAGACCTGTCCCCGCTGCGACACCGCCCTCGTCCGCAAGGAGGGCGAGGTGGTTACCCGCTGTCCCAACATCAACTGCCCGTCGCGGACCCTGGAGGCCGTTTTCCACTTCGTCTCGCGGGGGGCCCTCAACATCGACGGGCTGGGATACCAGACGATCCGGCAGATGCTCCAGCGGGGCAGTATCCGAACCCCGGCGGACATCTTCCGGCTGACCCGCGAGCAGGTGCTGGAGCTGGACGGCTTCGCGGACAAGTCCGCCGACAAGCTGCTTCAGAACATCGACCGTGCGCGGGAGACAACCCTTTCGCGGCTGCTTATCGGCCTGGGCATCCCCCACGTCGGTGAGACTGTGGCAGGTGTGCTGGCTCGCGAGTTCGGGACCATCGAGGCGATCGAGGCGGCCGATGTCGACCGCCTCAACGCCGTTGACGGCATCGGGCCCGTCATGGCCGAGGCAATCGCCGCCTACTTCCAGGACCCGTTGGCGGCCGCGCTGGTCCACGACCTGCTGGAGGTCGGCGTCCACCCGGCGCCCCCCGAGGCCCCTCGCGAGGGCCCACTGACGGGGATGTCATTTGTCATCACCGGGACGCTGTCGGAGCCGCGGTCGCACTTCGAGGCCCTGATCACCGGGCTGGGCGGGGAGCTCGTCGACAGCGCGACCAGGAAGACCAGTTTTGTTGCCGTCGGCGACAACCCCGGTTCGAAACTCGCCAAGGCGCAAAAGCTCGGGATTGAGGTGATCGACGAGGCGCGGCTCAGGGAGCTGCTCGGCTCCTAGCCGGGATCGACTGACTCGACCCCAATAAACTCTCCAGCAGTGAAACTGACGCTGGAGCAGGTGAACCACGTCGCGGAGCTGGCCCGGCTGGGACTCAGCGACGACGAGAAGGAGCGGCTCACCACCGAGCTCTCCAAGATCCTCGAGTACATCGACCAACTGGAGGAGCTCGACACCGATGACGTCGAGCCCACCGCCCAGGTGAATGGCCTTGTCGATGTCTTCCGTGAGGATGCGGTCCGTCCGTCGCTGCCCGGGAAAAGCGCGCTTCAGAACGCGCCATCTTCGGAGGATCAGTACTTCCGCGTCAGGGCGATGCAGGATTGAGCCTGGTCACCGAGCCCATCGCCGCGCTTCGGCGCCGCCTTGCCGATGGCGATATCCAGCCCCGGGAGATCGCGGATGCGTCCATCGCGGCCATCGAGGCCGATGACCAGAAGATCGGGGCGTTCCTGCGCACCACGCCGGGCCACGGCACGGATCAGCCATCCGATGGTCCCCTTGCCGGGATCCCGATGGGGGTGAAGGACGTCTTCTGCACCGCGGGAGTCGAGACCACAGCGGGCTCCAAGATCCTCGCCGGGTTCATCCCGCCATACGACGCCACCGCCGTTAGCCAGGCCTTTGGTGCTGGCGCCCTGATGGTCGGCAAGACCAACTGCGACGAGTTCGCGATGGGCTCCAGCAATGAGAATTCGGCATTCGGGGTGGTGCGCAACCCCTGGGACCTTGACCGTGTCCCCGGCGGATCGTCCGGGGGTTCAGCCGCCGCGGTGGCCGCGGGCATGGTCACCTTCGCCCTCGGCAGCGACACGGGCGGCTCGATCAGGCAGCCGGCGGCGCTCTGTGGGGTCGTTGGGCTGAAGCCAAGCTACGGCCGCACCAGCCGCTACGGCCTGATTGCGTTTGCCAGTTCGCTTGACCACGTGGGCACCTTCACGCGCACGGTCGCGGATGCGGCGGAGGTGCTTGAGGTGATCTCCGGCCGGGACCCGCTGGACTCGACCACCGCCGATCGGCCCACCGCGGAGGTGCGTCCGGACCTGGACCGCGGCGTTCGCGGGTTGCGCCTCGGGGTCCCACGCGAGTACTTCATCGAGGGCATGGAACCGGGTGTGGAAAAGGCGGTGCGCGCCACCATCAAAAAGCTCGAAAGTGAAGGTGCCGAACTCGTCGACATCAGTCTCCCGCACACGTCCTACGGGGTGGCGGTGTATTACATCATTGCCCCTGCCGAAGCTTCTTCCAACCTCGCCCGGATGGATGGCGTGCGCTTTGGACTTTCCTCGCCCGAGGCCAGGACCGTCGTCGACCAGTACCTCACGACCCGCGCCGGCGGTTTCGGTCCCGAGGTGAAGCGGCGCATCATGATCGGTACCTACGCGCTCAGCTCCGGGTACTACGACGCCTACTACCTGAAAGCGCAGAAGGTCCGGACGCTGGTGCGACAGGACTTTGACCGCGCCTTCACGCGGTGCGACGCCATCGTTTGCGCGACCTCACCGACCGTCGCCTTCCCCATCGGCGCCAAGACGGCCGATCCACTTGCCATGTACCTCAACGATGTCCTCACCATCCCCGCCGACCTCGCCGGCGTGCCTGCGATCTCGGTCCCATGCGGTCTCTCGGAGGGTCTCCCGGTGGGCCTCCAGGTGATCGGACCGATGTGGCGCGAGGACGTGGTTTTGCAGGTTGCCGCGAGTTGCGAGACAATCAGCGCCTGGAACCCGAGGTCGCGCCCCCGGGGCCTGGAGACGTAGTCGGGAGGAGCTGAAGGTGGGGGGACGGACCGGCCGAGGCAAGAGATGACGGAAACAGCTGAGCAGGTCCGCGAGCCGTCGGCACTGCCCGACGGCGAGGTCACATATGTCTTCACCGACATCGAGGGCTCGACGCGCATGTGGGAGTCGAACCCCGAAGCCATGGCGGACGCACTCAGAAGTCACGACCAGGTGGTGGCCGCCACCGTGGCCGAGCAGGGAGGCACCATCGTTCGCAGCCGGGGTGAAGGAGACAGTTTCTTCGCCGTCTTCGTTCGGCCGGTCGCCGCGGTGGCCGCCGTGGCCGAGATGCAGCGGCGGCTGGCCGACCAGGAATGGCCTGAGGGCGTCAGCATCTCCGTGCGGGTCGCGCTCAACCACGGCACCGCCGACCTCCGAGCCGGGAACTACTACGGGCAGGCCGTCAATCGTTGCGCGCGGCTGCGCGGCGTGGCGCACGGCGGCCAGGTCCTGCTCAGCCAAACCGTGGTTGCCCTGGTCGAAGCCGAGCTGCCCGCCGGCACGGGCCTGCGCGACCTCGGCCTGCACCGTCTCCGCGACCTGGCCGGCCGCGAGCGCGTCTACCAGCTGGACATCGACGGCCTGCCCAATAACTTCCCGCTCCTGCGCTCCCTGGATTCGCTGCCCCACAACCTCCCGACCCAGCTGACCAGCTTCGTCGGTCGGGAAGCCGAGATAGGGGAGTTGCGCCAGCGCCTTGGCTCGTCCCGGCTGCTCAGCCTCATCGGCGCGGGCGGCTGCGGCAAGACAAGACTTGGGATGCAGCTCGCGGCCGAGGTCGCCGACGCTCACGACGGCGGCGTCTGGATGGTCGAGCTCGCCCCCCTCACGGATCCTCGCAGCGTGCCACTCGCTGTGGCCAACGTGCTTGGCGTGCGCGAGCTGCCCGGCGTGGACCTGGAGGAGACGATGGCGGCCTGGCTCGCTTCCCGAGACCTCCTGCTCTTCCTTGACAACTGCGAACACCTGGTGGCGCAGACCGCCGCCCTGGTCGAGGGCCTGCTGGCGCGGTGTCCACGGCTCAGGGTCCTGGTGACCAGCCGCGAGCCGCTCGGCATCCACGGGGAACATACCTGGCGGGTGCCGTCGCTCTCCATCCCGAGGGTCAGCGAAGGGAGCGAGAGCAGCCTGGCTACCTCGGACGCCGTCCGCCTCTTCTGCGAGCGGGCGGCCACCGCCGGCGCCCCGGTCCCCGCCGAGCCCGCCGAGCTTGCGGTCGTGGCGGAGATCTGCCGCCGGTTGGACGGTATCCCCCTGGCCATTGAACTGGCCGCCGCCCGCACCGGCGTGCTTTCCCCTCGCCAGGTCGCCCAGCGCCTGGACGATCGCTTTCGTCTCCTGCGTAATGGGTCGCGCTCCGTGCTTCCCCGTCAGCAGACCCTTGAGGCAACCGTCGACTGGAGCTACGAGCTGCTGACCGAGGATGAGCGCTCCCTGCTGCGCCGGCTCTCGGTTTTCCCGGGCGGATGGACGATCGAGGCGGCTGAAGCGGTCTGCGCGGGCGAGGGGCTGGAGGCGGGCGCCATCCTGGACCTGCTCAGCCAGCTGGTGTCAAAGTCGCTGGTCGTAGTCGACCCGGGTCCCCTCGAGAGTCGCTACCGAATGCTCGAGACCATCCGTCAATACAGCGCCGTCCTGTTGCGCGCCGACCCGGCAGGTTTGCTCGCCCACCGCAACCACCAGGAGTGGTACCAGGCGCTGGCGGCAGATTGCGAGCGCCGCCTGGCCGCCGGGCAGGGGGAGGCGTGGGACCTGCTCGAAGCCGAATACGACAATCTCCGCGGCGCCCTGGAGTGGAGTCTGCTGCACCCCGGGAGCGCCGAGGAAGCCCTGACCCTGGCCGCGTCCCTGGGCGAGTTCTGGGATTTGCGCTGCGCCCTGGCGGAGGGCCGGCGCTGGCTCGAGCTCACTCTTTCCAGGGCGCCCGCGGCACCTGATTCACTGCGGGCGCGGGCGCTGAACGCGCTTGGAATGCTGGTTTCCCACCAGGGCGATTACCGTACGGCGCAGCGTCACTTCGAGGAGGCACTGAGCCTGGCCCGTCGGGGAGGCGACCAACGAGTGGTCGCCACCACCCTTGGTAATTACGGCTGGATGCAGTGGTCCGAGGGTCGGGCGGATGAAGCGCGTCGCCACCTCAGCGAGGGCCTGGACCTGGCCCGCGAACTCTCGGACCCCATGCTGGTAGCCCGTTCCCTCTATCTCTTCTCGCATGTTGAGGCCACCGAGGGGGTGCCCAACGCTGACGCCCTCGCCCGGGAGAGCCTGGCGCTCGCGCGCCGGCTTGGGGAGCCCTCGATCGAAGGGCGTTCCCTGTACTTCCTGGGCGTGACGGCGATATACCGCGGCCGATTCGACGAAGGCCGGCGTCACATGGAGGAGAGCATCGCGATCGCGCGCCGTGTCGGGGATCGCTGGCAGTTGCCATGGTCACTCAGCTTCCTCGCCTTTGCCGACCTGCTCACGGGCCAGCTCAACGAGGCGGTGGACTCCTTCGAGGAGGCGCTCGGCATCGCGCGCGAGTCGGGGAACAACTGGTGCGTGGCGCGGTGCCTGGGCGGGCTGGCCTGGTGCCGCGTCCTGACCGCTGACCCGGTCGAGGCGTTAACGCTGGCACAACAGAGCCTTGGGCTGTCGCACCAGATCGGCGCGCGGATCGACACGGCGCTCGCCGCCTCGTTCATGGCCGATTTCGCCCGCGCCGGCGGGCGCCGCGAGGAGGCGGAGGACCTGCACCGCGAAGCACTGCGGGACAACCAGTCGATGCGCAACGCCTGGGGCGTGGCGCAGAGCCTGGAGCGCCTCGCCCGCCTGGCCCTGGACCGGGCGGACTCCGCCTCGGCCGCATGGCTTTACGGGGCCGCCGGGGAGATCCGCCGGAGGCACGACTGCCCGGTGCCGCCGCTCTCACGGCACGATGTGGCCGAGGGGGTCGCGCGAGTCGAAGGTGAACTCGGAGTCGCCTGCGCCGAGTGGCGCGCGGGCGTCGCGGCGACCGCGGCGCAGGGGGTGCAGGTGGACGTCCCCGAGGCCCCACGCTCGGTAGAATCCGCGGGATGACGTTTTTCGCCGCGGTGCCCATGATCCTCTTCCTCGAACCCCGAAGCATCCTGGGCTGGGTCGTCGTCGGCCTGGTCGCCGGCGCCCTGGCCAGCCGGGTTGTCCGCGGCCGGGGCATGGGTTGCCTGATGGACATCGTCATCGGTGTGGCGGGGGCGTTCGTGGGCGCTTTCCTGGCGAGCCTGGTCGGGTTCAATGGCGATGTCGGGTTTGGCGGTGAGATCATCGTTGCCTTCATCGGCGCCGTCCTCCTGCTGGTCCTCTTGCGGGTGGTGAGTGGCCGCCGGGTCTGACCCGGCTCTCAACAACATCGAGGCCGTCATCGGGCTGGAGGTCCATGCCCAGCTCCTGACCCAGAGCAAGATGTTCTGCGGCTGTTCGGCGGCGTACCTTGCGGCTGAACCGAACGCCAATACATGCCCGGTCTGCCTCGGCCTTCCGGGCGCGCTCCCGGTGGCCAACCGTCAGGCCATCGAGCTGACCATCCGCACCGCCCTCGCGCTCAACTGCGCGGTGCCCGAGCTCAGCAAGTTCGACCGCAAGAACTACTTCTACCCCGACCTTCCCAAGGGCTACCAGATCTCCCAGTACGACATGCCCCTTTCCGCCGGCGGGTACCTGGAGATCGAGGCGGAGGGCTCGCAACGCCGCGTCGGCATCACCCGGGTGCACCTCGAGGAGGACACCGGCAAGCTGGTCCATGAAGGTGACATTCACACGTCGACCACCTCCCTGGTGAACCTCAACCGCTGCGGGGTGCCGTTGATGGAGATCGTTTCCGAACCGGACATGCGCACCGCCGCCGAGGCGCGCGAATATATGCAGCGCCTGCGCCAGCTGCTGGTCTGGATCGGCGTCAACGATGGCAACCTGGAGGAGGGGAGCCTGCGCTGCGATGCCAACGTCTCGGTGCGGCACGCGGGCGACCCCGAGCTCGGCGTGAAGGTCGAGGTTAAGAACATGAACTCCTTCCGGGCTGTGTTCATGGCCCTTGAATTCGAGATCGAAAGGCAGCGGTTCGCGCTCCAAAACGGCGAACCGATCGTGCAGGAGACGCGGGGCTGGAACGAGGCTCGCGGCGCCACCGTGCCCCAGCGCTCCAAGGAGTTCGCGCACGACTACCGCTACTTCCCAGAGCCCGACCTGCCGCCCCTGGTGATTCGCCGCGAGATGGTCGACGCCGCACGCGCGGCGCTGCCGGAGTTGCCGGCCGCCTCGGCCGAAAGGCTGGCACGCACCCTGGGCCTATCCCCCTACGATGCCGGCCAGTTGACCGCTTCGCGGGAGATGACCGCCTATTTCGAAGAAGTTGTCAGCGCGGTCGGCGCGGCCAACGCCAAGGAGGCGGCGAACTGGGTCGTGGGCGAGGTCAACCGCGTCCTCAAGGAGGGTGTCACGATCGAATCCCTGCCGCTCGGGCCGCCGGGGTTGGGGGCGTTGATCGCGCGAAAGCTCGACGGCACGATCAGCAACAACCAGGCGCGCGAGCTTTTCTCGGCGCTCGCCACTGGGGGTGCCACCGTCGCTTCGGCGGCTGAGGTTGATGCGGCCATCGAGGCGCGCGGGCTCCGCCAGGTGACCGACAGCGGGCAGCTCGAAGCCTGGGTCGACGCTGCCATCGCCGCACAGGCGCAGGCGGCGGCGGACTTCCGCGAGGGCAATGACCGCGCCGTCGGGCGGCTGGTCGGCGCCGTCATGCAGGCCAGCAAGGGCAAGGCCAGCGGCCCCGCGGTCAGCGAATTGCTGCGCAGGAAGCTTCGCGGCTGATGCCCCCCGCGGCCAGGGTCCGCGAGCGCATGGAGGTCGATGTCACGGAGGTGGCCTACGGCCCCTCGGCGCTTGGGCGCACCGCCGAGGGCCAGGTGGTCTTCGTGGATGATGCCCTCCCCGGGGAACGCGTCGTCGCCGAGGTCGCCAGTCGCAAGCGGAATTACATCAACACTCGCGCCATGGAGGTGCTGTCCGCGGCGGCCGCGCGGGTCACCCCTCCGTGTCGCTATGTCCCCGCGTGCGGTGGCTGCCAGTGGCAGCACGCCGGCTACCCGGCGCAGGTGGAGATGAAGCAGCGGGTCTTTGCCGAGACCATGCGCCGTGCCGCTGTGACGGTGCCCCTCGCCGACGTGGTCCCGTGCGAGACGCCCTTCCGTTACCGCGTCCGCGGTGAGTTCCACGTCGTCCAGGGTCCTGCCGGCGCCTCGCTGGGCTTCAATCGGCGCCGGACCTACGAGGTGGTCGCGGTGGAGGACTGCCTGATCCATCACCCGCACATCACCGAGGCCCTGGCGGGCATCGCCACGGCACTGGGAGAGGTCGGCCCCCACGATATCCGTGGGCTCCGGCTGACCACGACGCCCGATCGCCGGGAGCTGCTCTGGAAGCCGCTTGGCGCGCCCGCTCCGCCGGCCCTCCAGGACGCGCTCACGGCGCGGCTCGGGGGCTGGTTGGTGCACCAGGACAGCCTCACCCTGCGGTTCATCGGCGCCCGCGTCGACGGCCGGGATGAGAACCCGATCTTCCGCGTCGACTCGGAGACCTTCATCCAGGTCAACCACGCCCAGGCCCACCTGCTCTATGGTTGCGCCCTGGCATACCTCGGGGATCGGCCCGGCCGCCTCCTCGAGGGATATGCGGGTTTTGGCGCCATGTCACTTCTGGCCGGTACCCGCCCCGACGAGCGCGCGCGGCCGAGCAGCACAACGCTGATCGAGGACAACCGCGCCGCGCTGGTCATGGCGCGCCTTCACGCCCGGCTGCATGGTGTCGACCAGGTCTCGCTGGTCGCCGGCAGCGTGGAGGAAAAACTACCCCTGCTCGATCCCGGCGAGGCGGACAGCGTCATCCTCGACCCCCCGCGAGCCGGCCTGCACCCCGCCGTCGTCGGGGAGCTCGCGCGGCTTCGTCCTGGTCGTCTGGTCTACGTGTCCTGCGACCCCTCCACGCTTGGGCGTGACCTCCATCGGCTGGGGGAGAAGGGATACCGGGTCGAGGCGCAGTCGATCGTGGACATGTTCCCGCAGACCTACCACGTGGAGAGCGTCTCACTCCTCGTTCCCGCGTAGGCGAATAAACCGGGAACGGTGGATCCCGGCTAGAGGAGGAGGGGCTAAAATTGGCCCCTTGCGAATGGAAGTCCTGTTCCGCCGCGCCGCCCTGGCGTGCTGGAGTTCGATACTGGCCCTGGTCGTGGCCACCGCCTTCGCCGCCGGACCCGGTGCCCGCGTGGCTCGGGGCGCCCAGGTGGCGGGGAGGGGGACGGCCATCCCCTCGCCGCGCCCCGCTGCCATCCAGGCCGAGGCAGACGCCACCCCCGGTCCCGTCGCGCCATCCGATCCCCCCGGGCCGGGCCGGCTCGTCATCCCAAGGATCGGGGTGGATGCTCCTGTCAGGGCTGTGGGGCTGGACAAGGACGGGGCCATGGGGGTGACCAATACCTCCAATGACGTCGGCTGGTACAGCCCGGGGGTGCAGCCAGGCGACGCGGGCGATGCGGTCATGGACGGGCACCTGGATTGGTACGACACCTCCCAGGCGGTGTTCTATAACCTCCACCAGTTGCAGAAGGGGGACCTGGTCCAGGTTCAGCGCCTTGACGGAGCAAACCGACAGTTCCGGGTCACCGGCGTTACGAAAGTGGCCTACAACGCCTCCGTACCGGGCCTGTTCGCAACCTCCGGTCCGCCCCGGCTGAGCCTGATCACATGCGGTGGCTCGTGGGACAAGAAGCTCGGTGAGTACCTCGAGAGGGTCATCGTAGACGCCGAACTGGTGGAGTGAGCATGAGCGCCGGCGGCCCCCTCGAGATCGAGACCGGTGGGCATTCCTTCCAGGTGCTGGACTCCGGGACCGGCCCCGGGGTCCTGCTGCTGCACGGTGCGGACTCGTCTCTCCACGCTTGGGACGACGAGACCCGGGCCCTGACGGAGGCGGGGATGCGAACGGTGGCGCCCGGCCTGGAGGTATTCGCCGGTGCGGACGACGTTGCATCCGCGGTTGAGGCGAGCAGGTCCATCCTGCGCATCCTTGGGCTCCCGCGGGTGCATGCCGTCGGCCGGGGGTGGGGCGCGGAGGTCGCCGCCGCGCTCACGTCGCGGCATCCAGGCCGGGTGGACCGGGTCGTCCTCGTGGGCTGGGTCGGTGAGGTGGAGGGGTCCGCGTGGCGGGAACGCCGCGTGATGCTTGTGCGCGACCGCGACGAGAGCGGTGAAGAGACGGCCATTGCCGGCGCGCGCGTCGAGGTGATGGACGAAGCCTCGCGGCTGAGCGCGCTGCTGTCCGAGTTCCTCAGGCCGGATCCTCGGCCGCGCCCCGGGGCCGCGGATTCCAGGGCCACCATAGGCCGGCCCGCGACGCCGGCCCTGGCGCGGCGGCTGAGGGACAGGTAACGTGGGCGACTTCGCGCACCTGCACACCCACACCGAGTACAGCCTGCTCGACGGCGCCAGCCGGGTGACCGAACTGGTCGCGGCGGCAAAGGCCGCCGGCCAGGACGCCATCGCGGTGACCGACCACGGTTCCCTCTACGGCGTGATCCCGTTCTACAAAGCGTGTATGGCGGCGGGCGTAAAGCCAATCATCGGCTGCGAGACGTACGTTGCCCAGCGTTCCCGGCACGACAAGGAATCGCGCATCGACCGCGACCCGCACCACCTGGTCCTGCTGGCGCAGAACCACACCGGCTACCAGAACCTGATGAAGATGATCAGCAAGGCCCACCTGGAGGGCTACTACGTCCGGCCGCGGGTCGACAAGGACCTGATGCGGGAGCACAGCGATGGTGTCATCGCCCTCAGCGCCTGCCTCGCCGGGGAGGTCAGCCAACGAGTCCAGGAGCGCAACCTCGACGGCGCTGTCAAGGTCGCCGAGGAGTACCGGGAGATCTTCGGCGACCGCTACTTCCTCGAGGTGCAGAACCACGGCATCCCCGAGGAGGAGGACACCCGGAAGGGGGTCATCGAGGTGGCCCGGCGCACGGGCATCCCGATGGTGGCGACCAACGATTCCCACTACACCAACCAGGCCGACGCCGGCACCCACGACGTGCTCCTGTGCATTCAGACCGGCAAACGGGTCTCCGACACCAACCGCATGAAGTTCACGGGCGATGGGTTCTACGTCCGGCCCCTTGACGAGATGCTCGGGCTGTTCCCGGAGGTCGAGGAGGCGGTGCGCAACACCACCACGGTGGCGGCCATGTGCGACCTCAAGATCGAACTCGGGGGAATGTTGCTGCCGAGGTACGAGGTCCCGGGCGAACTGACGCCGGACCAGTACCTGCGCACCCTCTGCGAGGACGGTTTCCGGCAGCGATACCCCCAGCCAACCAAGGAGCAGATGACGCGGCTCGACTACGAGCTCGACGTGATCACCGAGATGGGTTACGCGGCGTACTTCCTGATCGTCTGGGACTTCGTCCACCATGCCAAGACCCACGGGGTGCTGATTGGTCCCGGTCGTGGCTCGGCCGCCGGGTCCATGGTTGCCTACTGCCTCGACATCACCACGATCGACCCGCTGCAGTACGGGCTGATCTTCGAGAGGTTCCTCAACAAGGACCGTGTCTCCATGCCCGACATCGACATCGACTTCTCGGTGGCGGGGCGGGAATCCGTGATCCGGTATGTCAGCGAAAAATACGGTGAGGGCCGCGTGGCGCAGATCGGGACCTTTGGGACGATGGCCGGCAAGGCGGCCATCAGGGACGTGGGCCGGGTCCTCGACATTCCCATCGCCGAGGTCGACCCCATCGCCAAGATGGTGCCGGTGCACCAGGGCAAGACCGTCTCGCTGGCCAAATCGATGGAACAGGTGCCGGAACTGCGGGCCACCTACAACAATGACCCGCGCTACAAGCAACTGATCGACACCGCCCAGCGCCTGGAAGGCATCACCCGCAGCGTGGGGACGCATGCCGCCGGGGTCGTGATCGCGCCCGAGCCGATCGTCAACTTTGTGCCGCTGCAGCGCGGCACCACCGATAAGAGCACCATCGTCACCCAGTACGAGATGACGGCAATCCAGGAGCTCGGCCTGCTCAAGATGGACTTCCTGGGGCTGCGCAACCTTGACATCATCGACAGCTGCATCAAGCTGATCAAGCGGCACCGAGGCGTCGAGATCGACATCCTCGAGCTGCCCCTCGATGACCAGAAGACCTTTGACATGCTCTGCCAGGCGGACACCGTCGGAGTGTTCCAGCTGGAGTCCCCGGGGATGCGGCGCATCCTCACCGGCCTGCGGCCGAGCCGCTTCGAGGACATCAGCGTGGTCAACGCGCTGTACCGCCCCGGGCCCATCGAAGCCGGGCTGATCGACACCTACATCGCCTGCAAGCACGGGACCCAGGAGGTGGAGTACCTCCACCCGCTGCTCGAGGACGTGCTCAAGGAGACCTACGGCGTCCCGGTCTACCAGGAGCAAGTCATGGAAACCGCGATCACGCTGGCGGGCTTCACCCGTGGCGAATCGGACATCCTGCGCGCCGCGATGGGCAAAAAGGACAAGGTCAAGATGGCCAAACAGCGCGCGAAGTTCATCGCCGGCGCCGCGCAGAAGGGGATATCCGCTGACGAGGCCGAGAGGGTCTTCGCCAAGATCGAGTACTTCGCCGGCTACAGCTTCAACCGCGCCCACACCGCCGCCTACGGGATGATCAGCTACCAGACCGCCTACCTCAAGGCCAACTACCCGCGCGAGTATCTCTGCGCGCTGCTCCGTCACGAGCCGGACATGGCGCGGACCGCCGCCATCGTCGTCGACTGCCAGGACCACGGCGTACAGGTCCTGATCCCCGATGTAAACCAGTCGGAGGTGGATTTCGCCGTGGTGGGCGACGCGGAGATCGCCTTCGGTATGAAGCAGATCAAGAACGTCGGCATCAAGGCCATCGAGCTGATCGTGGCCGAGCGGGAGAAGGGGGGGAAGTTCGACTCCCTCCTGGACCTCTGCATGCGGCTCGACCTGCACGAGGTCAACAAGCGCGTTTTCGAGGCGCTGATCAAGTGCGGCGCCATGGATTGCCTGGGGGAGCGCGCCCAGCTGCTGGCCAGCCTGGACATGGTCGTGGACCGTGCGCAACAGGTGCAGCGCGAGAGAGCGTCCGGCCAGGTTTCGCTTTTCGGGGACGCGGATGCATTCGGTGACGCCGTCGAGGTGCAGCTGGTGCGCGGCATCCCCGCGGCGGACGACAAATCACGGCTGGCCTGGGAGCGCGAATACCTCGGTATCTACCTCAGCGACCATCCCCTTCGCCGCATCGAGGCGGAACTGCATGCGCGCACCGACACCCGCTGCGTCGAGGTCACCTCCGACCTCGAGGGGCTCCAGGTGCGGGTCGGCGGCGTGGTCAAGGAGGTGCGGAGGCGGCCGGACCGCAGCGGCAAGACAATGGCCTTCATGGAACTGGAGGACCTGACCGGCTCTGTGTCCGTGACGATCTTCGGCCGTCTCTACGAACGCGTTGCGCACCTCCTCCAGCCTGACCGCGTCGTGCTCCTCAAGGGAAAGGTTGACAACCGCCGGCGTGGGGGTCCCGACGGAGGTGACGCGGAGGTCGCGGGCCTTCTGGCGGACCAGCTCTGGGCCTTCGAGGACGAGGACCCCGAGGAAGGCTGGGCGCGCACCCAGGTGGTGCACCTGACGATGTCGGGAGGGAACGACGTGGCGGTGCTGGCGG
>JBHEMP010000167.1:0-19034 GCA_046262515.1 Candidatus Dormibacteria bacterium
GACCTGATTGCGCTTGCGTTCGGTCTCCCCCCATTCAAACAGGTCGTGCGGCAGACTGACGGTGACCCTCTCGGCCGACTTCGGTCCAACGGTTCTCACACTTCGGCTCATACTCTTAGTATGATAACAGGTACCGATCCGCCGTGGCAGCAGTGCCGGCGCCGGCCCGTCAGCGTATTCTGGATTCGGTGACGACCATTTCGTGATCGTTTTCATCGAACCCTACTAAGGCATGGACGCCTCGCGAAAGCGCAACTAGGCAGTTGCCCGGGACGTGGTGAAATGAGCAAGCCAGCCTCAAACCAGGGATTGACAAGGCTCAGGGAGCGCCCGCGGCTTCTTCTCCTGGAGGACAGCGTCGTCCTAGCCCGTGAAACCGTTGCGCAATTGGGGGCTCAGGGCCTTGAGGTGGATTGGGAGCAGGTCGATAACGCCGACGCGTTCGCCGCCCGGCTCGATCACGGCATTGACGCCGTGATTGCCAATTACCACATCCCCGGGACCGTG
Organism: Candidatus Dormibacteria bacterium; assembly: GCA_046262515.1. Classification (GTDB taxonomy): domain Bacteria; phylum Chloroflexota; class Dormibacteria; order DASZGP01; family DASZGP01; genus JAXDLW01. The sequence continues at coordinate 508 of JBHEMP010000167.1, forward strand.
GTCAGGAGGGTCCTGGCGATCACGCAGGACCGCCAGCCCGAAACCCCGTTTCTGGTCATCAGCGCTGAGATCAGCCCCACCGAAGGCGTGGACCTGATGCGGCTGGGCGCTCGAGACTTTTTCAGGAAGGACCACCTCGAGGCGCTTGGGGCTGCTCTTATGCGGAGCCTGGATAGCGCTCGGGAGCAAAAGAAGGCAAGCGGGGTGGAGCGCGGGTATCAAAGGCTGTTCGCGAATCTGCCCTTAGGGGTGGTGCGAATCCTGGCGGACGGCAACGTGGTTATCGTGAACCTGGCAATGCTGGAGATGCTCGGCTTCCCAGATGAGGCTACATTCCGCAGGGAGGCGATCGACTTTGCGTTCGTGCCCGCGGAGGTCCGCGCCGACATGACCGAAAGGCTGCTGCAGGATGGATTCCTCAAAGGCTTTGAGACCCAGGCCCTGCGGCAGGATGGAACCTTGGCGTGGGTGCGAATAGATATCAACGTAACCAAAGGCGCGGACGGCGCAGCCGCGACCTATGAAGCTGCAGTCATCGACATCGAGGACCAGAAGCGTGCGGAGGCCGACCTTCGCTGGAGTGACGACCAGCGCAGGCTACTGCTCGAGCGAGCCATCAGCGCCCACGAGGATCAGCGCCAGAGAATCGCCCAGGGTATCCACGACGATGCCGTCCAGGTTATGAGCGCCGCCAACATCCACCTGGCCGTGCTGGGGCGAAAGGTCAGCGACAGCGAGCTTGGCGCAGAGGTGGACGAGCTCATCGATGCCGTCGGCGAGTCAACGGAAAGGCTGCGGGACCTGATCTTCGAACTGCGGCCGCCGGCCCTGGACCGCAGCGGGCTTGTTGCCGCACTGCAGGATCAGATGGAGGTCCTCTGGGGACAGATCGATGGCATCGGGTTCGAACTGATCGACCATCTCTCCCACGAGCCTCCCAACGGCCATGGACTGCTGATATATCGGATCGCCCAAGAGGCTTTTGCCAACATCCGCAAGCACGCCGACGCGAGTCACGTTACGGTTACCATCGAAGACCAGGATGACGGGGTGCTGATGCGGGTCCGGGACGATGGCCGTGGGTTTCAGCCGCTCGATTCCAAAGAACCCGCGCCCGGCCACATTGGGCTGGCATCCATGACCGAACGCGCCAGCCTGGTCGGTGGCTGGTGCACCGTGGAGAGCTCCCCAGGTGCTGGGACGACAATGGCGCTTTGGGTCCCCGTTCTCGATGAGCCTGTCCTGGCTGACCACTCGCTGACGCCCCGGGATATCTCAGTCGATGACCATGCCGACGGTCGGCCCTCTCGACACCGGGGTGCTGGGAAAAGAGTGGACGTGCTCATCGTCGAGGACCATCCGGTGGTTGCCCAAGCGCTGGGTCGGCTGTTCGATGACTTCCCTGACATCAAGGTGGTAGGCATCGCGGGCACGGCTTCGGAGGCCGCCCACCTAGCCTCCGAACTCCGACCCACCGTCGTGATCATGGACTCGCACCTCCCCGGAGGATCGGGCGCGGAGGCGGCGACGAGGATTCGCACCAGCGAGCCCGCGACCGCGATTCTCTTCTACAGCGGAGACAACAGCGACTCGGCGATCAGCGACGCCGTCAACGCTGGCGCCGCGGCGTATCTGAGCAAGGGCAGTCGTCCCGAGAAGCTCATCGAGGCGGTTCGCCAGGTCGCTGCAGGCGAAATGCTGATCCCGGCGGCGCTGCTCTCGCGGCTGATCAACTCCAAGCGCGCCGCCGCCCTTTCTACGTCGGAGACGGCGGCCATGAAAGCGGGGTTCACGGCGCGGGAGCTGGAGGTGCTCGGGATCATGGGTGAGGGACTCGATAACGAGGCCATTGCCGAGCGACTGTGTATAAGTCTCAACACCGCGCGCTGGCACATCCGCAACATCCTCGACAAGCTGCATGCGCACAGCAAGCTCGAAGGTGTCGTGATTGGAGCCCGCCTCGGCCTGCTCACCCCCGAGACGCCGCGGCCGGGTAAGAAGTAGTCCAATTCCGATAATCCCGTCTGTAGGGATGGCGGAGTCGGGAGAACTCCTCGCCAGCATGGGAAGAGCTGATCGCGGACTCCTTCCGCGGCGAGCCGGGGGAGTGAAATGCTGATTGCGAACAACAAGCGAATCCGGGTGAATAGCGGTGTCGACCCACTTAAGAAAGCCGGTGACCAGCACGGGGCGGAGCATACCGGCAAGGCCACCCACACGGTGGTTCTCGCAGGAATACTGATGCTCACCCTCTTCGCGTGGACGGCCGGGGTGGCGCATTGGCTGTACGGCGGCGATGCGACCTCTCTAGGACTTGCGCTGCAGTTCGGCGGCACCATTGTGGTGGTGGGCGCCTTTGGGGCGGCCATAGGTATCAGCTGGGGGCGCCAGCGCGACCGCGCCGTTCAGGCCGCCGCAACAAGCCTGGACCTCGCTGTCGCGACCGCCGCTGACGTCGAACAAGCCTCGGGCTTCATGCACGCTATCGTCGACTCTTCCCCTATCCCAACGGTGGCCATAGATGGCCAGCGTCGGGTGACGTTTTGGAGCGCCGCCGCCGCGCGGCTGTTTGGTTGGTCATCGGCGGAAGTCATGGGCCGCCGCCTGCCCAGGTTCAGCCGGCCGGGGAGACGTGGCTCTGCGTTCAATCGTCCGGACCTCGCAAACCTCATGAGTAGCGACGCGGTGCAGGGAGCGCGCGCGGAACAGGTCAGCAAGGATGGCCGTGGGCTGGTCGTGGAGGTCTACGGTGGTCCGCTGATCCGCGACGGCGTGGCTGACGGCTATGCGGGGCAGATCGTTGACGTCACGGACGCGGAGGCCGCACGGATCAGGCTCGAACGCCTGGCCGCAGCGGTAGACCAGACCGTCGACGGGATCGTCATCGCAGACGGCCAAGGGACGATCCTTTACGCCAACCCGGCCTACGAGAGTCAGTCAGGCTACAGTTCGGCCGACCTGGTGAGCGGGGCCCCCGCCGTCCTCGGCCGCGGGCTGCTGGGCGACGCTGCTTATGAATCGATGAGCGCTGCGGCGCTCAAAGGTGAGCCCTGGATCGGCGATGTCGAGCAGGTTCGAAAGGATGGCGCCACCTCCATCGTCCAACTCAGCCTGTCCGCCCTGCGGGATCCCGCCGGCACCGCCACCGGGTACGTTGCGGTACAGCGCGATGTCACCTACATGCGATCGATCGAGGGCGACCTGGCGCTTGAAGCAGGGGTTCGGAGCGTCCTTCAGGCCGCGCTGCACGTCATCCCGGCCGATGCCTCCCTTGAGGAAGTCGGCAAGGCTGTCTGTGACGGGCTGTGCAGCATAGGGGGCATCGACATGGCATCGGTCAACGTATTTCTTGACCCAGGCGACGCGGTCGTGCTGGCGCTGGGTGCTCCCGACGGCTTCGGCCTGAAGCAGGGGGACCATCTTCCAAAGGCGTTTTCGGAGCGTCTCTTCGCCCGGGCCGCGGCTGGGAGTGGGGGCGAACTGTGGGCAATTGGACCGGGCGATGGGGAGGCCGGCGCTGAGCTCGATGGGGCGGGCCTCAAGGCGTTCGCGTTTGCCCCGATAGTCCTTGCGGGTCGTCTGATCGGAGGGATTGGGATCGGCACGTGCGATCCGAACTTTGCGCCGACCCTCGTCGAACGCTTTCCGCGTTTGGTGGACTTCAGCGCTGTGCCAACCGCACTCCTGGCGGTCCGCATCGGCGAGTACTGCCGCGATGCCGCCACCCGCACCTCCATCGCGAAGGTGATCAAGGACCGGGCGTTCGGACCGGTGTTTCAGTCCATCGTAGATTTGGCCAGTGGCGCTGTCGTTGGTCACGAGGCGCTCACGCGGTTTAACAGCGGCCGCCGGCCCGACCTTGTGTTCTCCGATGCTCTGCACGTCGGCCTCGGCATCGAGCTCGAACTTGCGACGTTGGAGGCCGCCATAGTTGCTGCCCGGGACCTGCCCGCCGGGGGCTGGCTCGACATCAATGTTTCGCCCACTCTGCTGCTGCGCGCAGACCGGCTCCACCCGTGCGTCCAGCGCGCCGATCGACCCCTGGTCTTTGAGGTCACTGAGCACGAGGCCGTTGCGGACTACCCCAAGCTTCGTGAGGCGGTCAGATCCCTTGGGCCGAACGCCAGGTTGGCCGTCGATGACGCCGGCGCCGGCATCGCCAATTTCGCGCACATTGTCGAGCTGGAGGCGGACCTAGTCAAGCTGGACATCAGCCTGGTCCGAAACGTGGATTCCAGCCCTGGGCGGCAGGCACTTGTGTTGGGACTGTGCCATTTCGCCAGGACGGGAGGTTGCCGCCTTGTTGCCGAGGGGATCGAGACGGCGGCTGAGGCTCGCACCCTTACCGAGTTTGGGGTCGAGTTCGGGCAGGGCTACTGGTTTGGCAAGCCGTGCGCAGCATCACCTCGTCTCAGGGTGTTGGCACCGGCAGCCTGAGAGCCATGCGCGTCATCTGGAGGGTTGGTAACCTCCTCCAGTTCGTGCGGTAGTACGCACGGATGCCACGGCTGGCGCTATCACAGTTAAGGCGAGAAACAACACTTTGTATCGCGATTCATAAGAATTGTCAGCAATCGGCGCCCGGGATCCGGGCACCGTCCCGGGCCAGCGTCGCCTCCGCCCGCAGGTCGAGGCGGAACCCGGCGGAGGAGAACGCGACCTCCTCTCCCGGTCCATTTTCGTCCTACGCCTTTACCATGCAGGTTTGTAATGGCAGCGGTATCCTAGGCTTTGACCTCTGTGCCTGACCAGCAAAAAGGACCGCTTGGCGACACCGATCACCGGATGCGCGGGGAACCCTCGACGCCGACCAGCGCTCAGGAGGCCCAGCATTGGCTCCGGCTCTACCGCGGGATCGTCACGTTTGAGGAGTCCGTCCTGGGGACGATGCGCGAGATGCAGCGCTCGCTTCCCGACCAACTACGTGACGAGGCGGAGCAGTCCAATATCCGACCCATGGAAGAACTGATTTCGGGATACCGGGAGCGGGTCACCGAGCTTGAGCAGTCGCTCATCAGCCTGATCCCGGACGAGGAAGCGCCCGGACCGTCACCGAACGGCTGATGCCAATGCCACTAACAGCACTCCCCGGGTCGCCGGCATGAGCGGGGAGCGGACTCCCGAGGAGGCCGCGCGGTGGGCCGCGGACCCCTCGCGCTTAATGAGCGACGAGGACCCCCAGACGCTGAGGCTGAGCGACGCTATTCACTGGATGCACGTCTACGAGGAGCTGCTCAGCGTCAAGGACGACCTGATTGCCACAGCGATGTCCCGTCTGACGGAACTTGACCCGCAGGCCTCAGAGGAGATCCGGGGGAGCGACATGGTTCTGCTCAGAGCGGAGCGGGAGCGCTTTACTCGCAGGCTTGATTTCTGGAAACAGCGCCACCGCGAACTCGAGGATCGACCAGAGCAGACCTGATCGCCAGCATATTACGGTATATTGGCACTGTACTAGGCGATCTCCACGAGGTGAACATAGATGCCAGGAAAGAGCCCGGGGCCCTCGATCAAGAACCCCCAGCAGTACGAGGGATTGCGTAAGGACGGCATGCCCAAGGCCCGCGCGGCTGCCATTAGCAATGCCAATGCCAAAAACGGGAACGCCTCCTCACGCAAGGGCGGCAAGAACAGCCACAAGGGCAAGTAGGCCAAGCGAGCCTCGCGAGGACTAGGTATCGCGGCGCGTCCAAGCTCGGCACGCGTAGCGAACTGGTAAAAATGCTCGGTGATGGGTCTGGGCATGACTGGAGCCCAGCCGCCGTCACCGCTTGAGCTCGTAGTCGCCGTCCTCGATGTACACAACGTCCCCATGGCCTAAGCGACCTTCCCGCCGCGATGGGCTCCGGCTGGAAGCGCAAACGCCCTGCGCTAGGGGCCTCCGAGAACATCCTCACCATACGCACGGCGGCAGGTAGGGCCTGCCTTCTGGAGGAGGGTCCGAGTTGCTTCTCATATCCGACGGCGAGGCGCTGCCTAGGCTGACAAATTGACCGCGCGCTGCCAAGCGTTCATGGCCGGGCCTGGCCAATGTTGTCATCAAAGCGTGCCAGGTCTGAAACAACGCCGGGCTCAACCCGAGCGTTTACCAATCCTGAACAGGGTCTTTACATAGCCGTATCCAAGATGACCTGACACCGCAATCTGCGGGACATCGATGGAGGCGGATCCATGACAGCGACAGCGACCATCAGCCGGCGGACGGGGGCAGCGCTCGCCATCCTTGCCTGCCTCCTCTGCGCGTTCATGATGGACGCTTCGACGTCGCGTCAGCACGGCACCAAGCAGGTCATCAGCTCGGCGGTCAGCGCCTATCTCGACCATGGGAGTGCCAGGGACAGCGCGCCCGCCTCCGTCCCGGTCATCGTCGAGACCAAGGGCGATCCCGCGCCGGTCCGGGCGATGGTCCAGCGGCAGGGCGGCCATATCACCCAGAACCTCAAGGTGCTGCACGGTTTCGTCGCCACCGCCCCGGCAGCGGTCGCGAAGGCGCTCAACCAGGATGCCAGGGTGCGGCGCCTCAGCATCAACGCCCCGGTCCGCCTGCTCGGTTCTGCCGTCAACAGCACCAACCTTGTGAATCGCTACGACGCGATCAACCACACGCCCACGGGCTGGAGCGCCGGCCTTGACGGTAGCGAGGTCCAGGTGGCGGTGATCGACAGCGGCGTCTACCCGCACGACGACCTCACCCTCAAGAGCCCGATGGTGCCCGGCAACGGCGGCAACCGCCTTCTCGCGCTGACCACCAACCCGAACGCCACCGACGCCATCGACCACGTCGGCCATGGCACCCACGTCGCCGGCATCATCGGCGGCAACGGCTACGACTCCAACGGCCAGTACATCGGTGAGGCGCCCAACAGCCTGCTGGTGAGCGTGAAGGTCTCTGACGATTCCGGTAACCTGACCGAGGGTGACGTCATCACCGGCCTCGAGTGGGTCTACGTCGCCAACCAGAAGGGGCTGAAGATCAAGGTCGTCAACCTCTCCCTGGCCTCCACCGTGGCCCAGAGCTACAACCAGAGCTCGCTGGACGCCATGGTAGAGAAGCTCTGGTTCAGCGGCGTCACCGTGGTCGCTGCGTCCGGCAACGGTAACGGCGGCGCCGGCGTTAGCTACGCCCCCGGCAATGACCCCTACGTCATCACCGTCGGCTCCATCGATGACAACTACCAGGCGACGCTGGGCGGGTCGCAGATGGCCGCCTGGGCGAGCTACGGCAACACCCAGGACGGTTACGCCAAGCCTGAGGTCGTCGCCGACGGGTCGCACGTCGTCTCGCTGCTCGCCCCCAACAGCAGCCTGGCCGCCGCGCACCCGGCGAACGTGGTCGGCAGCAGCTACTTCATGATGGGCGGCACCTCGATGGCGTCCCCCGGCGTGGCAGGGCTGGCGGCCCTGATGCTGCAGGCAAACCCAAGCATCAGCAACAACCGCATCAAGAGCGCGCTGATGCGCAGCTCGGTGCCCTTCTCGACCACGGCCTACACAACCTCCCTGGGCACCCCCGGCGGGTTCGCGGACGAGTCCGCGGTCACCAGCAACACCAGCGCCAGCGCCAACGGCGGGCTCAAGCCCAGCGCCTTCTTCAACACCAGCAACAACCAGATCGAGGCGGCCGGCCTGTGGTGGTCAGACCCCACGTTCCCCAACGCCAGCTGGAACAGCACTTCGTGGAACAGCACCAGCTGGAACTCCACTTCGTGGAACAGCACGTCGTGGAACAGCACGAGCTGGAACAGCACCTCGTGGAACAGCACCAGCTGGAACTCCACCAGCTGGAACGCTGGGAACTTCAGCATGGCGAGCTTCCAGTAGGAGGATGAAGACCAGCGGCTAGCGGGTAATCACGATGACGGCAATGCAGCAAGTCCCGGTGGGGGCGGCAACAGTGGCTGCCCCCAGCCATCGGATGCTCAACCCGTTCATCGCGGTCGTGGCCGTGGCCGGCGCGCTGCTGGCCGCGACCTCCCTCTCTCAGGTCCGGCCGGGCGTCGTGCTCGCGCTGGAGGCGGCCTGCCTCGCCGCCGCCATAGCCGAGGCCTTCAGGCTGACAGTGGGCACTCGGACCATCAACGTGTCGCCTTCGATCGGCATCATCGTGGCCGTCCTGGTTGCCCTGGGGCCGGCCGCGGCGGTGGTCGTGGCAATTTCAGGTCCGCTTGCGGCCGGCTTTTATCCGCGGATCAGGCCACTCCGCAAAACCGTCTTCAACTGCGGGCTCTACGCAGTCAGTGCCGGCGCCGCGGGCGCGGTGTCCTCGGTGCTCGGGTCCTCCCTGGCAACGGCGGCGCCGCTTGCCCGCGAGATGATCCAGGCGCAGGCCGGGCTGATCACCTATTTGGTCGCCAACTGGGGCCTGCTCAGCATCGTCCTGTGGCTCAGTGCCAACCGCGCGCCGTCACAGACGTGGCGCGAGGACCTGCGCTGGCTGATGGGCCCGCTTGAGGTTACAGGCGTGATCGGCGCCCTGGTTGGGATCAACTACGTACACCTCGGGTGGCCCGGGGCTATCCTCTGTCTTGTGCCACTGGTTGGGGTGCGACATGTTCTCCGCCTCGAAATAATTAAGCGCGCACTGGGCGCAGGATTGGGACCAGCCGCAGCCCCATGATCGGGTCGGCCAGGGTGTCGAACCGCCACAACCGGGGCAGCAGCCCCTTAGCACCTCGCCTTTTATGGATTCCACCCACGTGCCTCGGCCGAGTCCCGCAGTGCGCGATGGTGCGTCTCGACGCCGGCCGACTCATGATGCCGCTCGACCAGGCCTGATGGGGCGCCTGACCAGGTTTGGTGGGCATCCAGCCGCGGGATGCAACATCAGGTCGACGTTGTGCGGGCGCTGAAAATGAGTGCGTAGCCGCGCTGTCGGTGCGAGACGATTTCACAGGGACAATCCAAGTCAACCAGAATCTTTCTCAGGCGACGAATGTAATTTCGCGCCTGCTGAGGGAAATGGGCGTCGTCGCCCCACGCGCGGCCCAGAATGTCGGCGGTGGTGAAGGCCCGGTGCGGACGGTCGACCAGGCATCGCAGGAGCTGGTATTCGCGGGTCGAGAGCCGACGCTCCTTGCCCACGTGCCTGATGGTGCGGGTACGGTTGTCTAGCGATAGACCTTGGAGTTCCCAGACCCGGCGGTACCAGAGATCGGCGCGATCCTGATAGGCGCGCTGCTGGTCGCGGAGGATCTCGACGTCGGTCTGCGCGGCCACCTGAGCCTGCGTCAGCAACCGCGGGACCTCGGCGCGAGCCCGCTCCAGGAGCAGCGTATTGAACCGCAACAAGTCGGTATAGACGGCCAGCCAGCGAAGGGCGTCCGCCAAGCGCTCGGAGGAGATGTCCTCGCCAGGGAGGGCTGCGAGCGCGCTGCGCCCCGGGGCAATCGACGCCGCAGTCATGAATCGGATTCTATTGTGGGTGAGCAGCCAGGCGGTGGTGACGCAATCTCGGTCGCGCTGGCAGAGGCTCAGTCGCCGGGCAACGTAGTTCGCAGCCTTACCGGGGTGACGTCCACCAGCCGGCGCACAACAGCCTCCGTCGGCAGTGAGCTCGCCGCTTCCAGTGCATCCAGAGCATGAAGACAGTAGCTGGCTACCTCTTCAGACGCTACTCGGCCAGGACCTCGCCAACGCCGGCCGCGTTCGCAAGCAGATGCCTGAGGAATCTCGAAGCTGCGTCTCCGCTTCGGCCACGCGCCGACCCTCGTGAACCAGCGCCGCGACCTCGGAGCCATGAGGCTGGCGGGCCCGGTCGTGCGCGATCAATGGGGAGGCGTTGAAAACCGCCTCGAGCTGCCGGTGCACGTCGCCGGCGTTTTCCCGGAGCTCGGCCAGGCTGAGTCAGGTGGGCATTCTGTGATCACCTCTCCTTTGTAGGCGAGGCACGCTACTCGGTCGATGCTCAGGACGCGCGGACCCGGCTGCCGAGGATGGCGCGAGCCGCCGTTCCCGCATTCATCCACGCGGCAGAGTGGAGCCATCCCTCCGCTCCCCACAGCAGCACCGCCGAGGCGCCAACCTTCCGATACTCGCGAGCGGAGCGGATCAGGTCAGCCGGGCTGAAATTGGACGCGCCCGGCCAGTCCTCGCCCTGCATCTCGGTTATCCACATTGGCCGTGACGCTGCGGCGGCCTCTCCCGCCCAGTACTGCAGGGCGGCCGTCTTCCATGCGATGCGCTTGGCCACGGTGGCGTCCGCCATTGACGTGGATGCGGTCGCGACGTAGGCGTCCATGCCCAGTACGTCTGCGAGCTGGATTGTTGACAGCGGGTGGCCGACCGGCGCGTACCCGGAGTGGTCGTATTTCCGAGAATTTGGAGCGCTGATCTGCTCGAGGTCGAGGGAGAGCGTGGAGTTATTAAAGGTGGTCACCAGGACGGGGGTGCCCTGCGCGAGTCGGTGGACCGTGTCGATTTCCTCCTTGAGCTCCTCGGCGGGCACCGAGGTCGAGGCTGCGACCGGGCTATGAGCATCGTCCAGCGCCTCGTTTTCCACCTGCCAGGCCGCAACCAGCTTTTCGTTGGCATACCTGGAAACTGTCGTCTGAAAGTAGGTAGAGTACGCGCGGCTTGCGAGGAGGGAGGCGATAGAGCCGCCCGGGTCGATTGGCATCCATGCCGGGGCGTGGACCTCCGGGTAGCCGAAGTTGCGCGCACCCACCACCAGGACCACCTGTGCCGCGCTGTCCGCGAAACGAGCGTTGTGCTGTCGTACGGCTTCTAGCAGGTCGTCGAGTTCCGAGTAGTCGAACCGGTCCCTCACCACCTCCGCCCGGTCCCAGAACACGGGCAGGCGAACCAGGTCAGGCTTCAGGGTATCCATGAGCGTGGTCAGCGCCTCCACCGAGGAATCGCCAAAGTACGCGGCAGTGACTGGGCTGAAGGAGAACCCGACCATCGGTGGCGATTCCGCGCCGGCCGGTTGGACCATCAGCGCCCCGGCGTTCAACGCGGAAAGGCCGTAAGAGGCAAGGAAAGCGGCCGCGGTGGCGAGCACGAATCTAGTCAGTGGTCTCCTAAGCAGCCCTGTCCGCCGTCGCGCCTCCATCTGCTCAGCAGACTGAGCGGTCGCGCTGAGAAGAAGCTGAGACTCAACTGAGCGGCCAGAGGGATCTGGTGGCGCAGTGCCCCGGGCGGATCAAAGTGCTCGACAGGTGTCGTCCGGTCGCGGCAGTATCGCCATTGGGCGATCACGGTCGTCGCCGAACGGGTTCTTCGCCCTTTGCCCAAAGGTACCCACAGGTTAAGCTCAGGAAACTGGGCAGGGACTTGGGGGGAATTGCATGGGGCAGCGACTCGGCGCTCTGGACGCGGTATTTCTGGATCTCGAGGACTCCCATAGGCCGATGCACGTGGGCGGCCTACTGACCTTCGAGACGAAGGCTGAGTCATCTCGGCGTCCGGGCATCTGCGGGATGCTCGAGACCATTGAGGCCAGGCTTCCGCTGCTTCCGAGGTGTCGCCAGAGGCTGGTGGCAGTGCCCCTGGCCATGGGCCGGCCGGTGTGGGTTGACGATCCTGCGTTCGATATCCGTAACCATCTCTTCGAGGTCCAGCTGCCAGCCCCCGGTACGCGTGCACAACTTCTGGAGCTGGTCGCCAAACTGCACTCAAGCTGCCTACGGCGAGGCCGTCCCCTCTGGGAGATGCACCTCATCCATGGGCTTGAGGACGGCCGCACCGCGCTCTATGCCAAGCTGCACCACGCCATGGTCGATGGTGTGTCGGCCCTTGAGCTCGGGATGGTGCTGCTTGACCTCGATCCCGAGGGAGCCCTGTCGCCGCTTGTTCCCGCCGGCGTTCCCCCGGGGCCGGTGCCAGCACCGGCCGACCTCGTCGCTGAAGCCACACGCGAAGCTTTGGAGACCATGGCTGGTGTCGGGGTCCGGGGCATGCGCGCCGCGCCAAGCCTGGTCCGTGGCGCGCTCAACGGCTTCGCCAGCGGAAACGTTACGACCTCGGTGGGCAAATTTTTCCGGCTGGCGCCGAGCGGCCCACTCAATGGCCCCGTCGGTGCCGGCCGGCGAATTGCCTGTGTACGCCTTCCCCTGGGCGAGATCAAGGAGGTCAAGAACCGGCTTGGCGCCAGCGTTAACGACGTCGTCCTCGCCACCATCGGGGAGGCCGTCAGCGAATACCTAGGGCATCGCCGGGCGGCCGCCGAGGGGCTGCGCTACCGGGTCTTGGTCCCTGTCTCAGTCCGCGCCGAAAGCGATAAATCGTTCGGGAACCAGGTGTCCGCGGTGGTCGTGGACCTGCCGGTGGGGCCAATGGATGCTGGCCGGCGCCTCTGGGTAGTTATGCAGGAAATGGCCGCCAATAAGCGTGGGGCCCGAGCGGGAGCTACCGAGGAGCTGCTGGCGGCAAGCGCGCTCGCCCCGGCGCCGCTTCACGCCCTCGCGTCGCGCTTCGGAATTGGGAACCAGCGAATGGTCAACATGATCGTGAGCAACGTACCGGGGGTTCAGCTGCCGGTGTACGCCGCGGGTTCGCGGACGCTTGAGATGTACCCCCTGCTGCCCCTCGCTCCTAACAACCGCATGGTGGTCTGCGCGCTGAGCTACAACAACGAACTGAACATCGGCGTCGTCGCCGACCGCGCCGCCATCCCCGACATTGCCGTTTTCGAGCAGGGGATCCTCAATGGCTTCGCCCGGCTTAAGGCGACCTCCGCCTGAGGGCCAGCCGGGGTCCTCGCTCGTCAGGCGTCGTTCGCCTGACCCTCCATCGGGACCTCGTGTGCTCTCGTCGGCAGATACAACCCACTATGTCGCGAGACCACTTGCGATCTGGGACGAGATGCCGCTCCGGGTCCTGGGCGACGCCATCCCCGTTGCCGACCTTTGAGGAGGCAGACGAGCCGGCAACGCTCGCCGCCGGCGACCACTTCCCGGGACCTTCAAGGCGGCCGGAGTAGGTGACGGGTGCCAAAACGTCGGCCGTATTCGAGGCTCGCTTACAGAACATGTCTCAGGTCTCGCTGCTGTCGCCGATGGCGGCGCCGAAGTAGCGATATGTCCACTCCTCCGCGAACTTGCGCGAACCGGCGAAGATGATCGGGACCTCCGGATACCGGACTGCCAACCGCCCGAGCATGTCAGCCAGCCAGGATCCTCGGCCGGGCTGCGTGCGAAAGAGGTCGGGATAGTCTCCTTCGACGACCACCGCAGCGGGGCCGAGCTCACCCAGCCGCTGGAGTTGGAAGGCAAGGGTCCCGTCTGACAGCGAGTTCGCGAGGTTCTCCATCGTCTTGCGCTCGACGACCGCGAGCACCGATTCACCGATCACGGCGGCGTAGTCACCCGCGCGGAGCGCGCGGCGCTCGATCGTCACCTCCCGGGTGGCAAATCTCCACCCGTACTTCTCGCGAGTGTCCACAGTGATCGTGATGGGCCCCGCGGCGCGGCCCTTTGGAACTCGGGCACCAGGGTTGGCCGCCTGCACTGTCTTCTGCGTCTGCCACCAGACGGCTGGCCGGCCACGCGCTGTCGTGAACACGAACTGGGAACGCGCCAATTGCGGCCGATCCAGGACCAGGTCGATGGCGGCGCCTCGGCGGCGGCAGAGCAGAACGGCTACCTCGTCGATGATGCCACCGCTGTCGTCCCAGGGCGTGCCCTCGTGCGAGCAGAAGACACGTGCCGCGCGCGGCCAAGTCTGGCGTGCCTTCAACACCAACCCGCCATCGACCGGCAGCCAGACCAGGTACGGCAGGCGACTCTTTGGGTCTGGGTTGTGCGCCACGCGGAAATGCGGGCTCATGGTCTACCCGTCGAAGGCGATACGATCTTGGGCTTCGTTTGCGCCAATCGGGGAAGAGACATGCTGCTATCAGTCATCTACGCCGTGCTGCGCCTGCTGCTCGGCATCCTCATCGACAAGCCCGATCGCGATCGTGACCTGGAGATCCTCGTGCTTCGCCATCAATTGAACGTAATCCAGCGTACCGCCTCGCGCCCGCGATGGAAGCCTGCGGACCGGATCATCCTGACGGCCCTTTCCCGCAACCTTCCGCGTGCCGCCTGGCGGTCGCTGCTCGTCTCGCCTGACACGGTCCTGCGCTGGCACCGTCAACTCGTCCGGCGCAAGTGGGCGGCGTTTGGGAATCGGCGCCGCTCGGGCCGACCCCCGATTCCTGCCGAGGTGCGCGATCTGGTTGGCCGACTGGCGCTCGAGAACCCTACATGGGAATCAAGGGCGAGATCCGCAAGCTCGGCCATGACGTGTCGGCATCAACCGTTCGCCGGCTCCTCCGCAGGAGGCGGATTCCCCCGGCTGGTCATCGTGGAGGGCAAGACTGGGGCGAGTTTCTCAGGGCCCATGCAGGCGCCGTGCTGGCGTGTGACTTCTTCACCGTGGATACCGTCTTTCTGCGACGCCTATACGTCTTCTTCTTCATCGAGGTGACTTCGCGTCGCTATTCCTGGCCGGGTGCACGGCGCATCCCGACGGGGCGTGGGTGACACAGCAGGCGCGCAACCTCGCGTGGAGAATTGGCGACGGCGAGATTGGCCCTACGATCCTGATCCGAGACCGGGACTCCAAGTTCACGGCTCCGTTTGACGAGGTGCTCCGCACCGAAGCCGTTGACATCGTGAGGATTCCGCCGCGGGCGCCGAGGGCAAATGCATTCGCCGAGCGCTGGGTCCAGAGCGCGCGCAGAGAGGTGCTCGACCGCATGCTCATTTTTAGCGAGCGCCACCTACGAGTCGTGATGAGCGAATACGTCGACCACCACAACCACGCGAGGCCGCACCGCGGGCTCGACCTTGGCGTTCCCATCCCGACCCCGGACAAGGAAGTCGACGGCCCTGTTGGCGGCCCTGTGGTTCTCCGCACTCGTCTGGGCGGCGTCCTTCACGAATACTCTCGGCTGGCCGCGTAAACACCTGAGCTCCGCCGCCTGCCGGCTGGCAAAAGGCTCTCTCCCTCGCCCTTATGGGATCGCGGCTCTCCTCGGGCGATCAGCCCGCGCCCGGTTCACGGACGCCTCGTGATCATGGGTAGACGCCCCCGCTGGATGCCCGTTGAGGCGCCGCGGCTGACGCGTCGTCGCCCGATCCACACCAACGCACGAGGTCTTGCGTGCACGACCAAGGTTTTGACACCCCACAGGGTCGGGAGAGAGCGTCGGGGTTGGGGTGAGGGTAGAGCGCGCTGTGAAGTGACCTCCGTGCGGGCGCCGTAGACCAGAGTTGAGGCGAGCGCGCCTCGTGCGAAATTCATTGCCTCAACCGCGCGGGCCCATGCCCGTTCTTCTGCTCAGTGGTCGGGCCGACGGCATGCCGACGCCGCCGTCATAGCGTCCTGACGGAACGGGGGAGGCAGGCCGCCGGCCTGACTGTGTCCGCAGTGGTTGGGGATGCGACACTTGGCTCGCTAGAGCACTTCCGGCTTCCCCATGACGGTGATGCCCGGCCTCCACCAGCATGCCCTTGCCATCGCCGAACCAGGACGTCTCGTCAGAGACTTTCCAGCGCTCGGCGCCAGTCCTGTCCGTTCGCATCGGCGTGATTGGCGAGGTCAATTACCAACTGATCCGGCCATCGGCTCGCGGCGAGGGTGTCTTTCATCCCGACCGAGAAGCCGCCAGCTACGCTCTCGCGCTGCACGACAACTCCGTGCCCCTCCGACCTGAATTTGTAATGAAGATCGCCGGGGTACAAATCCAGGCTTGCCGTGCCGCCGAAGAGCGGCTTGGAGGCTTTGACCCGCGACGACCCTAGGATGGGACGCGCCTTCGATGCGAGGTAGGCCATCACCGTGGCGGGGTCGCTCATGCGCGCTCTCAACTTGGCTATTGCGGTCGTTACCTCAACCGGTAGCGCCGCCGGTGATCCTGAGTGACCTGGAACCACTTCGCCGCAGAACCTGCACTTGGTGGCCGACGAGTCAAGGGGCGCCCGGCAGTTCGCGCAATGCGTTGGCGCAAGATCAGCCATTCATGGTCAGGGTCATTCCGATTGGAGGAACCTTGCCCTCTTCCCCGGCGCGGATCACGGCCGTGCCAATCGAGAAGAATTCGATGACGTGGCTCCCCCACCCGTGGTTCTTCTCGTGAACCTGAACGGCAACGACACCCTGACCTCCAAACTGGGTGCACTCGGCCTCCATGCGGCCCATGGCCAGCTCGCGAGCCGCGTACGTCCCTTGGGTGAGAGGCACATGCTCGGTGCTGCCGGATAGCTGTCGAAACCACTGGCCCATGTTCTGAGTGTTGACGTGGTACACACACGATCCGATAACGAGCCGCACCGGCCAGAAGCCGGCCGCGTGGAGCTTGTAGAAGTCCTGACCAGACAGATCCGACGAGAAGGGCATCCCATGTGCAGGTCTGATCCGCTGGCTCTGGTCGCGTGCCCGGATGGCGGTCCCGATGAATAGGAACTCGAGGATGTCCTCCGCCCAGTCGCGGCGGGATATCTCCATTCGAACTCCCACGATGCCATCTGCATCAAGAACCGCCGCCTCGCTTTCCATCCTCCCGATCGCGAGGCGCCGGGCATCGTACATCGCTCTACTGATGACCCCCAGTTCCTCGTTCTTCGTGGTGCGAATCCGCTGCCAGCCGATATGGTAAATCGAGCTGCCAAGCACCAAGCCAAGGACGTCGAAACCTCTGCTCTCCACACAAAGGAGTTCGTCGACTGAAAGGTCGCTGGTGAACGTGCCCGCCTGGAGACGCTGCATCGCCTCCGCAGGGGGCGCAACCGTCGACTCCGCCTGCTGGTTTCCGCCGAATAGTGGCACGTGCAAACCCTCCCTGTGGCTGAGACCGCGGGCATGAGCGCCGCCGAATCCGATGCCAGCGGCATAGCTTGGCGCATCGGGGAGGAATTGTGAAGTGGCGGTGTGCGCTCAGCTGTGAAGTGGCAGTGTGCGCTCAGCTCCTTGAACGCGGGCCGCACCGTACGAACCCCGCCGAGGTCGGATCGCGTTTGCATGCGGCGCTACGTAAGGAAATTGGGGCAAACGGGTAAGAATTCGGTCCAGGACAACACCGGCACCACGTTGGTGCGCCGTCGCTTCGGATTGGGGTGGCGAAGAATACTCCAGTACAGGCTGGCGCGCTGCGAACCTGTCGCCAAGCTGGCATAGATCGCCGACGGAGGACGCAGCGCGCACATGTCAGATCTGAACAGCGCATAGCATAGTGGCGGCAATGGTCACTGGGGGGTGCTGAATACGGATCAGAATTCTGACAGCCCCCAAAGTGGCGCACCCCCCTCTGCCGGGGCGAAGTGGGGACTCGTGGCTCATCCGTGGACGCTTTCGACTGCAACTCACCACGAACCGATCCTGCCAGAAATCCCTCTGTCAGAGGCCTGTCGGGAGACCCACCGGGAGAACATGAGACATGTCGCTGGATTCGCGTCTGCACTCTGCCTCATCCTCGACCACGAACAGGGGATCCCAGCCAGCATCGCGGCTGACGTCCTACCCTCCCTACGCCTTTCGAGCTTCAAGTCAGGAGGTTTCAGCGGTGGCGCCCCCGTCCGGGCCGAGCCGAGCGAGCCGCTGGCAGGCCTTGCGGCGCACAGGGCCTCGCGGGCTACCAGATGGTGGGGAGATTCAGCTGGGGAGGACGACTCAGAGGCCAGCGTCATCCGTGGCGACGTCAGCGGCGAGGATCCGGCCCAGGGTCTCCGCCACCTGCTTGGGGGTTGTCTCCGCCTTCACCACGTACGCGGTCGCGCCGCGATCGAGGGCCCGGGCGATAACGTCAGGCTCCGAGAAGTTGCTAAACATCAGTACCGGCGCCGCCGCCGTACGCGGATCGCCCTTGAGATCGACCAGCACCTCTATGCCCGAGCGATCGGGAAGCCCTATGTCGAGGAGCACCACGTCCGGCGGCTTGGCCAACGCAAGAGCCACCGCCTCTTCGCCGCACTCAGCTGTTTCGACGAGGAATCCGTGGAGGCGCAGTGCTAAGCAGTACATCTCACAAATGGCGGGATCATCCTCGACCAGCAGCACCGTCGGTGGCAAGGCCGACTGAGAGTCTGCCCGCTCGTTGCCACGACCATTCGCGTATGTCTCCGCTTGCAACTTGATCCCCCGAATCTGGCGCCTTCGCAGCGAAATTCTAGACCGATCGCGTCCGTTCGAGAGAAGGCGACAGCGGGAGACGAGAATCTCCCGCGCAGCTGGCGCCCCCGCCTCTCGTATTCGCCTGAGCTACCGTCTCGGTCGGTAATTCGGCGGTGTCGGTGGTCAACAGTCGGTAAGCCGGGCGGCTGGGGCCGTGTCGGGTGCGGCTCCATCTCAAGCGCGACCGGGCAGCATAATGCCGCCGAGGCTAGCCGGCGCCGAGATGCGGATCCGCCTGAGCAGCGGGGGAGCTCGACGCAATTGGACGCCGAGATGATCCGCTAGACCGGGGAAGCAACTGAGCGCTCTACTCCAGTGCCTTCGAAGCGGGTCAATGTCGGAAAACGTATGTGGGCGACGAATCGAGACTCTGGCTGAGAAAATAATCGACCTCCGCTGTCGCCGGGCGCTGTGGCTGAAGGGCTACAGTCACC
>JBHEMP010000168.1:0-10376 GCA_046262515.1 Candidatus Dormibacteria bacterium
AAGTTCCCGGCAGGAAGTCGGCAGGCATGGTGTCGCCGCCGAAGCGCCACTCGCGGGGAACACGTGGCGCGGGCCGGACGGCTGCCGGGGCCACCCCCGGGGTCAACGCAGTCGAGGCTTCAGGGGAGGTCGTCCCGACGCTCGGCGCCGGTCGGGGGGGCAATCGTTACGCAGTCCGCGGCGGCGGCGGCCAGCCCCCCGCGGCGCGGGCCGAAGTCCGCGGGGCCGAAGCAGGTAAAGGCGGGGCGCGGGGTCGTCGGGCACCTGCCCGCTCATTCCTTCGGGCTCGCCGTCGGGCTCCGGGGCGCCGGCGGACGCCTCCGCCTCTGGCTCGGGGAGCGCAAGGAACCCCGGTTCAAGCCCGGCGGGAGTCTCTTCTGCGATGTCCTCGGTGTCGTCCAATCCAGCCACTCCTCTTCAAGACGCATTCTGGGGGCCGGTACCCTTCAAGTCTACTTCCCGGGCGCCCTCCGGCTCACCAGGCGAGATCGATCACCTCCTCCGCACCATCGAGTTCGCGGAACAACTCCTCCACCGCGTCGCGGTCTGTGATCCCGGCCTCGCGCATCGACGTGGGCAGGCCCAGTTGTCGTGCGAGCGAGCGAAGCCCGGCGCCGGCACCCGTCGGTCTGACGCCCAGGGCTTCGGCTATGCAGGCCTCAGCTTCGGGGCGCCGCGCCCCCTGGAGCTCGACCACCGCGGGCAGCAGGACGGCGGAGGTGAAGCCGTGGGGAATACTGAACCTGGGGCCCAGCTGCCGCCCCATCTGGTGGCTCAACCCCCACTGGATGTGGTAACTGCCGGTGTGCGCCATCCAGGCAGCGTAGTAACAGTCCATGCGGGGCTCATGGTCGCCGGTCAGGGAGAGCACCAGGCGTCGCGACAGGATGGAGAGCGCGGATTCCGCCAGGGCCGTCAGGTAGGGATGGGCGTTGACCGCCAGGATGGCCTCCGCCGCGTGGTCCAGCGCGCGCATCCCGCCGGAGGCCCACAACCAGTCCGGCGTCTCGACCGCCAGCCGGGAGTCCAAAAAGACGGCACGGGGCGTCAGCGCGCGGTCGCGCCAACCGCCTTTGAGCAGGGTCTGGTCGTCCGTCTGGCCGAAGCTGCAGGCGAACTCCGCCCCCGAGAGGGTGGTTGGCAGGGCCAATATCGGCGGGCGCAGCTGGAGGTGAAAGGCCACCGCCTTCGCCGCGTCGATGACGCTGCCGCCGCCGCACGCGATGAGGCCGTCGGCGCCGCCGGCGGTGTAGGCCTGCGCCGCCGCCTCCACGCTGGAGGTCGGGTTGTGGGCACCGATGCCGCAGTGGGTGGCACTGATGCGGGCGCCTCCGGCGGCCCGGACGCTCTCCAGGACCTTGCCGCCGGCAAGCGAAGCCGGGCTGAGGAGGAGAGCTCGCCGAACCTCGAGCCTCTCCAGCTCATCGCCGAGGCGGGAATGGCTGCCCGGGCCGGAGAATACCCGGTCGATGGGCAGTGGCTCGACGACCTGCAGAGTTTCCGCGCTCAGAGGTTGCCTCGCCTGTCCTGCTCGCGCTCGATGGCCTCGAAAAGGGCCTTGAAGTTGCCCTCGCCAAAGCCCCGGGAGCCGCGACGCTGGATGATCTCGAAGAAGACCGTGGGCCGGTCCTGGACGGGCTTGGTGAAGATCTGCAGGAGATAGCCCTCGTCATCCCGGTCCACCATGATGTTGAGCCGCTCGATCTCCTTGACGTCTTCGCGGATCTCGCCCACCCGCTGCCAGAGGTCCTCGTAGTACGTGTCGGGAACAGTGAGGAATTCCACTCCTCGGTCCCGCAGGTGGTCGACGGTGCGGATGATGTCCCCGGTGATCAGCGCCAGGTGCTGGACGCCCGGGGAACGATTGAAGTCGAGGTACTCCTCGATCTGGGATTTGCGCTTGCCCGCCGCGGGTTCGTTGATTGGGAACTTCACCTTGCCCGAACCGTTCTGCATAACCTTGGACATCAGGGCCGAGTACTCGGTGCTGATGGCCTCATCGGTGAAGTGCTGCAGCTGCTCGAAGCCGAGGACGCTTTCGAACCACGAAACCCACTCGTTCATCCGCCCAAGTTCGACGTTGCCCACAATGTGGTCCACCGCGGCGATCCCGACGCCCGACGACGCGGATTCGGCCTCACCGGCGTCGAAGGCCTCAAAACCCGGCAGGAAGGCGCCGGAGTACCCGGAGCGCTCCACGAAGCTCATGACGACGTCGCCGTAGAGGCGGATGCTGCTGAGCACCACCCTGCCGTCCGGGCCCTCGATGGTGTGCGGATCGGACGCCCCCTCGGCGCCGCGGCGGGTCGCCTGATGGTACGCAGCCGCGGCGTCGGGGACGCGCAGCGCGATGCGCTTGACGCCATCGCCGTGCTGGTGGACGAACTGCGCGACCTCAGACTCCGGCCCCAGCGCACCGGTGAGCACCAGGCGCATTTCCCCCTGCTCGAGCACGTAGCTGGTGCGCTCGCGCTGGCCGGTCTCCAGGCCGCTGTATGCCAGCACCCGGAAACCGAAGGCCTGCCGGTAGTAGAAGGCGGCCTGGCGCGCGTTGCCCACCCATAGTTCGACGTGGTCCACGGCCTCGATCGGCATATGGTCCACCTTCGGCTCGTACGTCGGCCGCTCAAGGGTCTCTGTCACACCGTCACCTCCACCGGCAGCTTCCAGCTGGTCCCGTACTCAGGCAGGTCCGTTCCCATCAGGGCGGCGGAGACGGAAAAAGGCTCCTCCGCCTCCAGCATGATTGCCACCTCGTCGGTCTCGGTCTTCGTCGCCGCGCCCTTCACCGCCGCCGGTGCCGGCCCATGGTACAGGCCCTGGGGATGAAGGGTCATGAAGCCCTCGTCGATACCGGCGCGGGAGAAGAAGTTGCCGCGGTGATAGAAGAGCACCTCATCGTTATCGATGTTGTTGTGGTAGAAGGGCACGCGCATCGTCTCGGGGCCCTCCAGGGGTCGGGGAGCAAAGGTGCAGATGGAGAGCCCGGGCACCACGAAGGTCGCGTGCACGCTGGGCGGCAGGTGGTACCGGGGCGAGGTGACGGGCCGGAAGTCCCGCACGTTCAGCTTGCGAACGGTGAGCGTCCCTCTCCAGCCGACGACGTCAACAGGGTGCCAGCGGTAGGTGATCGCGGTGTACTGGTTGTCGCGTTTGGCGCGGACGACATAGCGCCCCGGGGTTTCATCGTAGGTCGCCTTGAGTTCGGGCAGGCTGAGCACGGCGGGGTCGAAGAGGGCATGCTGCCCAAGCAGGCCACGGTCCGGCAGCGAGATCTCGTCCAGCGTTTCGATGACCAGGAAAAACGCCCGGTCATCGACATGGAGGCGGTGTGTTGTGCCCTTCGGCACAACCACGTAGTCACCTGGCTCAAAGCCCATGTCGCCGTAATCGGACTCGATCGTCCCGCTGCCGTGGTGAACGAAGTAGACCAGGTCCCCGTCGGCGTCCCGCAGGAACTCCGTTTCCGAGGTGGACGGTCTGTACACGTAGACGGCGCAGCGCGGGTTACGCAGTATCTCCTCCCAGCGAGTGCCCGCCTCCACCCCGTTGACGTCGAAGGCCCTGGGCTTGAGCGGCCCCTCGATCTCGTCCCACGCCGTGGGCGGGTGCCGGCGATAGAGATGGGAGCAGGGTCCGCTGAAGGCGTCGCGCCCATGCTCCTCCTCGAAGACATCATCGGGGACATGGACATGCGCCTGGTATGCGGTGCGACCGCGCGATAGGGGATACATCGATGGGCTGCCTCCTGGTGAAGTGACCTCAGGCCATAGTAGACCCGCGGCCGGCGCGGTGGTCATAAGCTGCCAGCCAGGCGAGGAAGTGGTCGCCTGTCAGTGGCGGCGAGATCGCGTGTCCCTGGGCGAAATCGCAGCCATACGCCCTGAGCAGGTCCAGCGCCGCCTGGCTCTCAACCCCCTCCGCCGCGACGCGAAGCCCGAGGTTGTGGGCGAGGTCGATCGTGGGGCGCACGATAGCCGCGTCGTCCGGGTTGGTATCCATGCCCGACACGAACGAGCGGTCGATCTTCAGCTCCTCCATGGGCAACCGCTTCAGGTACGCGAGGGAGGAGTAGCCGGTCCCGAAGTCGTCGACCGAGAGGCGCACTCCCATGGCCGATAGTTCATGCAGGCGCGCCTCGGCACCGGAGTCCATGGCGATTCCCTCTGTGACTTCGATGATCAGCGATTCGGCGGGGATCCTCCAGGTGGTCAGCAGCCCGGCTACGATACCGGGCAGGTTTCCGTCGAGGAGATTGGCCGCGGACATGTTGACCGCGATCGCCAGCTCCACCCCACCGTCCATCCAGGCTCGCGCCTGGGCCAGGGCGGCGTTCAGGACCCACGATGTCACGGCGTTGATCATCTCGGTCTGCTCCGCCTGGGCAAGGAACTGGTCGGGAGTCAAGGTTCCTCGCTCCGGGTGCACCCAGCGCAAGAGCGCCTCCGCCGATACCACCCGGTCGGTGCGGAGGTCGATCTTGGGCTGGTAGTTGAGGATGAATTCGCCCCGGTCCCCGGCCTGGCGCAGGTCCGCCATCAAGGCCAGCCGCATGAAGGTATCCGCGTCCTGGGACGCGTCGTAGATCTCGAATGGTTTCTTGGCGCGCTTGGCCACGTACATCGCGACGTCAGCACAGCGCATCAGGGACTCGGCATCGCGGCCGTGGTCTGGAAACAGCGCCACGCCGATGCTGGCGCGCATATCAAACCTGCGGTCGTCGACGATGAAGGGGCGGTTGAAGGCCCGGGAAACCTTCTGCGCCGTGCGGGTTGCCCCTTCTCGCCCCGTGGGCCCCGCCGGGAGCACGGCGAACTCGTCGCCGCCGAGACGAGCGACGGTGTCAGCCTCCCGCAGGAACTCTCGGATTCGCGCCGCGACCTCCTGCAGGATGCCGTCGCCTTCAGCGTGTCCCATGGTGTCGTTGACCTCCTTGAAGCGGTCGAGGTCAAGCACGAGGATGGCCACCTCTGCGCTGTCACGCCCGGCGACGGCCACGGCCTGGGACAGCCGGTCATTCAGCAGGGCGCGGTTGGGCAGGCCGGTGAGGTCGTCGTGCAGCGCCTGGAACTGCAGGGCTTCGGTCTGGGCGCGCCGGTCGGAGATGTCCCGCAGGCTGATTATGTTCAGCCGTTTGCCGGAGAGGCTCATCTCCGAGGCTCTCACTTCGACGGGGAACTCGGACCCATCCACGCGTCGCCCGGAAAGCTCAACGCCCGCCGATTCCGGGTTGCCGTCAACCGCGCGGGGTAACCGCTGGAAGAAGTCGCCGCGGTCGGCCTCAGCCATCAGGACTTCCACGGGCTTACCCAGGACCTGCTCCGGTGAGTACCCAAAGAGGCGGCGCGCCGACGCGTTCAGGCTCTGCACCCGTCCCGCATCGTCGGTGGTGATTATCCCGTCAGCGACGTTCTCCAGCACGGCCGTGATCCGCTGGCCGGCCAAGCGCAGCGCTTCTTCAGCACGCCGCCGTTCCAGGAATTGGCCCACCTGGCTGCCGACCGACGCCAGGATCCGGACCACGTCGCCGTCGAAGAGGCCGGGGCGAGTGGAGAAGAGCTCGACCACCCCGGTGACCTCCAGGCGGTTGAGGATGGGAAATGCCACAGCGGACCGCAGGCCGGCCTGCCGGGCGTCCTCCAGGCGGGGGAAATTGGAGTCCAGCAGGATGTCCTCGATGACCGTCGCCTCACCCAGGGCCCACGTGCGCCCGGGGAGGCCCTCGCCTTTCGCGAACACGATTCCCTGGCTGTCATGAATGAAGTCCACGGCGGCGAGGCCCTGCGCGAACCAGGAGTCTTTCCAGGTCATACGGCTGCCGCTGGGGTCGACCTCCCACCACTGGCTCAGCACCAAGTCCAGGCGCGACCCCAGTTCCCCAAGGATCGGTGGGGCCGCCTCGTCGACCGAGCTCGCCTCAGCCAGCGCGCGGGTGACCCCGAGCTGGAGGGCGTGAAGGGCCTCGGCGCGCTTGCGTTCGCGGGTGTCCCGCAGAAAGGCGATGAATGTCGTGCGTCCCTCCATCGTGGATGCGGGCGAGATACTGAGCTCGATGGGGAACTCCTGGCCCTGGCGGTTCATCGCGGTGATGTCCAGGACCTGGCCCAGCACCGGTCCCTCGCGGGTGGCCCGGTACGCAGCGAGGCCGGCTTCGTGGGCGGCCCGGTGCTGCACCGGGACCACCGTCTCTGACAGGCGGCGGCCCACGACCTCGGCCCTGGGCCAGCCGAACATCTGCTCCGCCATGTCGTTCCAGTCCTTGACGAACCCGGCCTCGTCCATCGTGATCATTCCCATCAGGGCGGTGTCGAAGATGACCCGCAGTTCGGCCTCTGACCGCTGAACGCTCTGGGCCTGCACGCGGAGGTCTTCGGCCTGCGCCTCTCGTTGGAGGGAAACTCGCCGGAAACTTTTGAACTGAGACCCGAAGAACACTGCCAGTAGGACCATCAACCCGATCTTGAAGGTGATGGTTCCCGCGCTAAAGGTGAGGTGCGTGTACGCGGGGGTCAGGACTTCGAGGGGCAGGTCCGCCGCCGCGAAGACCAGCACCGAGGTGACCGCACCCCTGACATCCCACCTCACCGCGGCGGAGAGCAGGACGAGGATGAAGGTGACCCAGGTCAGGTCATTGGGGCGGGCGTAGTCCGCCAGGGCGGTCGCAAACCCGGCACAGTCAATCGAGAAAATAAGGATCTGCACCCACGTGTGGGCGAGGACCTCTTGACGACGAACATACAGGCTGAGCACCACCGTCCCGGACACAGCGAAGACCACCGCGACCACCGCCATGACCACCGGGACCACGGGGGGAATGAGCAGGGTCTGGACCAGCAGGAAAGGGACGACACCCAGCCGAGTGACCGCGATCCAGCGCTCGAGGCTGGCCTGCTGCCTGGTCAATAGGGTCAGGCCTGGCGAATGACCGCCGGGTCGAGGGCCTTGAGGCGGGCCAGGTTGGGGTGCCGCTGTCGCCGCGCAAGCCCGGGGTCATGAGGCGAGGCCCGGTCGATGGCCCCCGGTCCGACGTCCTTGACGGGGGTCGGTGTGCCGTAATCCGTGGCCCTCTCCCGCGGCACGCGGCCCGCGCCCCGGATCGCCGCCTGGATCTCCGCGACCTCCACGTTGCTACCGTGGTCCGCGCCGCTGGAACGGGAAATGGTCTCCTCCATCAGGGTGCCACCAAAATCGTTGGCGCCCCAGCGCAGCGACTCGGCCACGCCATCCACCCCCATCTTCACCCAACTGGTCTGGATGTTGGGCACGTCGGCCCCGAAATAGAGCCTTGCCACAGCGGTGAGACGCAGCGATTCTTCAAGTGAGACGGCGGGCACCTGGTACCGCCTCGAGAGTGGGTTGTGCTCATTCTGGAAGGGCAGCAGGACGAACTCGGTGATGCCGCCCGTGTCCCGCTGAAGGTCGCGGATCACCTGCATATGGCGCAGGCGGTGCTCCCAGTTCTCGACGTGTCCGTACATCAGCGTGCTGGTCGTCCGAATCCCCACGGAGTGGGCAGTCCGGACCACGTCCACCCAGGCGTCGGTGTCCAGCTTGTTGGGGCAGATGACCCGGCGGACCTCCTCCACGAGAACCTCCGCGGCCGTGCCGGGCATGGTCCCAAGGCCGGCCCCCTTGAGGTCAAGGAGGACGCTGCGCACCGGTCGCTGGGCAAGCGAGGCCAGCCAGCGAATCTCCTCCGGTGAGAGAGCATGGAGATGGATCCCGGGCCAGCGGGTTCGGATGTCGCTGAACAACTCCAGGAAGTAGCGCAGATCGAGGTCCGGCATCAACCCCGACTGCATGCAGATTTCGGTCGCGCCCCGACGGACCGCGTCCTCGATCTTCAGGAAGATGGCGTCCCGGTCATGCCAGTAGGCCGACCCGTCCGAGGGGTTCCGTCGGAAGCCGCAGAACAGACAACTGCCGACACAGGTATTGGTGACGTTGACATTGCGGTTGACCACGTAGGTGACCACGTCGCCGACCAACTCGCGGCGCAGGCTGTCGGCCGCCTCGCGGAGTTCCGCGGCGCCGGCGGCGTGCACGGGGAGACGTTCCAACGCACGGTACCCGCGCCGGCCCAGGGTGGCCTCCATCTCGGTGATGGCGGGCCAGGTATGCGCGGGCGACACGGAGTCGCCGTTGAGCGAGATGCCGCCGAGATCCCGGGCCCCTGCCTCGAGCAGGTCAACCCAGTCGGCGGTGCCGTCAACCGCCCCCCCGAGAAGGTTGGGCGGGACCTGGACAGCAACTCCAGCCGGCAGGATCGCGCGCGCCGCGCGCACCGCAGCCTCCATGACCGCTGCCGTTGGCGGCGCCTCGGCGGCCATCGGCGTGCCGGGCTTGGGCTGGAAATCCTGGATGATCACCTCCTGGACATGGCCGTACCGGGCATGGCTCTCGGCGATGGCCTCCAGGGCGGCAGCGCGGTCATCGGCCGACTCGCCGATTCCGACCAGGATCCCGGTCGTGAAGGGGATGCCGAGTTCCCCCGCGTCGTCGAGGTGCCGCAGCCGCGCCGCTCCCGTCTTGCGGTATGCCCCCGCATGTGCGCGGAGGTCGTCCCGAAGGGTCTCCAGCATCAATCCCATGGACACATTCCAGGGCTTGAGGCGTTCCAGGGACTCGCGGCTCAGCACCCCGAGGTTGCAGTGCGGCAGCAGTCCGCGTCGCAATGCCAGGCGACAGACATCGATTGCCAGGTCGACGAAGGCCGCCTCCCCTTCGTCCTCCCCGCGCGCGGGGTACCGATCCCGCAGTTCGCGGGCGATCTCAGGGATGTCCCAGGGCCGCTCGCCGCTCATCACCAGGACCTCTCTGCAGTGCCCAGCCACCGCCTGGTCGAGCAGGCGCTGCACGGCCTCGGGGGTGACCAGGTGACCGCTGTCCTGGCGATATTCGCAGTAGCCACACCGCGCCAGGCATCGATAGGTGAGGTCGACGGTCAGGGACCGACTGTAGGTGACAAGATGGTCGATGTCCCACCGGGGTACCGGGACTGCCTCGGGGGCCGCCGCGGATTCGACCAGGGGAAGCTCTTCCACTGCGGCTTGATTGTAGATGGGGTGGCGGGCCCAGCTCGAACGGCCGGGCCCGCGGTTCGACTACCCCTTGATACCGGGCCGATCCCGGGCCAGGGTGACCAGGAGGGCGCCCATGGCGACCAGCGCCATCGCCATCGCCATGATCGGGATGCCGGGGTGCCCGGTGATCGGACTGCTGATCGCCGCTGCCAGGACGCCCTGG
This sequence comes from Candidatus Dormibacteria bacterium, assembly GCA_046262515.1. GTDB lineage: Bacteria > Chloroflexota > Dormibacteria > DASZGP01 > DASZGP01 > JAXDLW01. The sequence continues at coordinate 9,247 of JBHEMP010000168.1, forward strand.
GAGGGACCACTCGGATCGTGCGGCGTGGACGCTCCCAGCACACCGCTGACTCCGCTTGCGCAGGCGGCATCCGAGGTCACGTCGCTGCCGTCCAGGTCGCCGTCGCAATCGCCACCTTTGGTGCAGGCGACGCCGTTCGCGTCGACGTTGCCCGCGCTGCACTCATCACTGGGCGACTTGGGCGCCGCGCACTTGACCCAGAAGGTCTTGTGCTTCTGCGGGTCCTGGGAGAACTGGAGCTTGAAGTGGTAACCCTGGATGTCGTGGGGATCGGGGTTGATCAGCTGTGCGTTGTGCACCAGCGCGCTGACATCGATGATGTCCATGACCTGGTAACCGCCCTTTTTGCCCATCTTCGACAGGAGGGTGGGGCTGTTGTTGTAGGCCCATCTTCCGTTGTTGCTGACATCAGCGTCGCCGTTGATCATGGTCGGCAGGCTCAGCGCCGAGCTACCGTCGGAGTTCTTGCCGTAGACGCCGCCCTTGTTGCCGGTCGGCGGCCAGTAGTCGATGCTGTAGGAGCCGGTCGCATCGCCCATGTCCTTGCCCATGACCTCGATGTTGGCGCAGGGCAGGTGCGGGTTATGGTCGGGGTTCACGTCTTCGACCGTGCCGATCTCGGCGTACTGCAGATTCTCGGCGACGGGCTCGAACGGCGGCTCGAATTCGGGGTTGCCGCCGGGGATCGCGAGGTTGCAGCCGGACATGGCGTCCGCGTTGTGGTTGAGAACCTCGGCGTTGTGGTCCGCGCATGGTCCGACGGTCTGAAGCCAGGCGTCACCCCGGTTGTTGTCGCCGGGTCCCGTATGTCCGGGGGTGGTGATGCTGCCCGCCCCGGCACCCGTGGTAGATCCTGTGGCCTGCGCGGGAGCGGCAAGTGCCGCCGCGGGGGCCAGGAGGACCGCCACGGCGAAGAAGCCGTTAGCTATCGCCATTGTGCGTTTCATGGTTTCAAATCCTCCGGAACTCTTGGGCTCGGGTATTGGTGACAGCCAGGTCGATAAGGACGGTCATTACCTGGTGTGACGGTGCTGTGACCGGAATCCTGCGGGTCGCCCGCCACCGTCACAGCTCTGTTACAGGGGGTGCTACCTGCCGGGGGGCGAAGGAACTTTAGATCTGCCCGGTGA
>JBHEMP010000169.1:0-3201 GCA_046262515.1 Candidatus Dormibacteria bacterium
CGGGGTCGAGCCCGAACTGCCGGACGACGGTCGGGTTGCGCTTGAGCTGGGCCTGGTCCAGGGGGTGCATGTACACCGGGGCCCCGGTCTGCTCGCGAATGACGGGCACTCCGAACACGTGGTCCAAGTGGCCGTGGGTAAGCAGGATGTGCTCGACCTGCAGGTCGTTGCGGTCGATGTAGTCGGAGACCTCCGCGACCTGGAGACCGGGATCTATGACCAATGCCGAACCCGTGTCCCGCCGCCGCAGGATGACGCAGTTCTGGTCGAAGTAGGGATCGGCAAAGCTGACGATCTCCACGCGCTCGGCGAGGCTTTCCATGGTCATCCGGTCTGCCGCTGCCGCAGGACCTCGTATATCACCACCGCGGCTGCCGCGCCAGCGTTGAGTGACGTCACATGACCGAGCATAGGCAGGCGGAGCAACTGGTCGCATCTCTCGGCCGCCAATCGGTGGAGCCCTTCCCCCTCCGCGCCGATGACCACCGCGACCCGCCCCGTCAGCCGAGCGCGATAGTAGATGGTGTCGGCTTCGGCGGCGAGGCCCACGACCCAGAATCCCGCGGCTTTGAGGCGCTCAAGTGCCTGTGGGACGCCCGCGACCTGCACCAGCTTCATATGCTCCACCGCCCCCGCCGAAGCCTTGGCGACCGCCGGTGTCACCTCTGCGGCGCGGTACCGGGGAAATATCACCGCCTCGAGGCGCGCCGCCTCGGCGGTGCGCACAATGCCCCCCAGGTTCTGGGGGTCCTGGATCCCGTCGAGCACAACGACCACCGCCTCCTCCGGCGCCACCGCCAGCACTTCGTCCAGTTCCAGGTAACGACGGCGGCCGACGTACGCGAGCACGCCCTGGTGTGCCTGCGTATGGGCGATGTCGTCGATGCGCCTCCGCTCCACCCTCTCGATATCGACCGATCGGTTCGCGGCCAGCTCCAGGATCTGACCCAGGCGATCGTCATCGCCGACCCCATCGGCGACCAGCAGCCGTCGAACCACGGTCTCGGCGAGGAGCGCCTCGCGGACGGGGTTGCGACCATAGACAATCGCCGCGGGGCGACGGCCCTTGTTCAACTGGGGCCGAGGAGAACTACCGCCAGGGCGGCGACCGCCTCACCCTGTCCAATCGGGCCGAGATGGTCGTTGGTCTTGCCCTTGACGCCCACCTGCCGAGGCGAGACGCCCAGGGACTGCGCCAGGCTGTCCCGGATCGCATCGCGATATGGCGCCAGCCGGGGAACCTCGAGGATCACGGTCACGTCCGCGTTGTGGACGCGCAGCCCGGCGCCGGCCACCATCGTGGCCAGGCTCGCCAGGAGCCCGATGCTGCTGGCATCCTTCCACCGGGGATCGTCCGACGGGAAGTACGTACCGATGTCCCCAAGGCCAGCCGCGCCCAGGATTGCGTCGGCGAGGGCATGGCAGATCGCGTCGCCGTCCGAATGCCCCTCGAGCCCGACGTCCGACGGGAGCTCGACGCCGCCCAGGACCAAGCGCCGGCCCGCGACCAGGCGGTGAATGTCGTAGCCCTGCCCAACCCGCAGGCCCCCTGGGGCTCCGAGGTCGGCGATGGGCGCGCTCAAGTGGTCGCGAGGTGCACTTCGGCCACCGCGATGTCGTCGGGGGTGGTGATCTTGATGTTCCGATAGTCGCCGCGGACCACCTTCACCGGGGAGCCGATGCGTTCGACCAGCTCCGCGTCGTCGTCAACGACGGCCCCCTGGGCGGCACCCTCACGATGGGCACGCAGCAATAGCTCGAAACGGAAAGCCTGCGGAGTCTGCACCGAGACCAGGGTATTCCGCTCCAGTGACCTGCGAATGAAGCCCCGGTCATCGACCTCCTTGGTGGCGTTCTTGAGCGGCAGCCCGACGATGGCGGCGCCATGCTCGGTGGCGGACTCGAGCACAGTGCGCACCAGGCCCGGGGACACAAGCGGCCGTGCCCCATCGTGGACTATGACCATGTCGGGAGCCGACTCAGCAAGGTGCTCGAGGGCCATGGCCACGGAGTCCTGCCGCCGCCTTCCGCCGAGGACGAGCTCCACCGGGAGCGCGCAATCCAGTCGCTGCAAAAGCTCGGCAATGGCTTCGATGTTGTTCTCCGAGGCGGCCACTGTGATCGAGTCGACCACCTCACTGCGCTCCAGCGCGCTGATCGCCCAGGCCATCACGGGGCGACCTTGAAGGTCCAGTAGCAGCTTGTCGCTGTTGCCACCCATGCGCACGCCGGAGCCGGCGCAGGCGAGGATGGCCGCGACGCTCAGCCTCGGTTCCTCGAAGGGGGGGGCGCACCCGGCAGAACCTTGGAGCCGCCGTTCACGGCGGCGAAGATCATGCGTCCCGCCGCGGTCTGAATCACACTGGTCACCGCAACTCTCAGCTGCTCGTTCAAGTGTTGGCGGCCACCCTCGATCACGACCATGGTGCCGTCCGTCAGGTAACCCACACCCTGGTTCGACTCCTTGCCCTCCTTCAGGGGCGTCACGATGAGCTCCTCGCCGGCGATCACCGCGGACTTCAGCGCGTTGCCCAGGTCATTCACGTTGAGAACGGTCACCCCCTCCAGGGATGCCACCCGGTTGAGGTTGTAATCCGTCGTGAGGATCGACCCGTGGACTTCCTTGGCGAGGCGGATCAGCTTGTGGTCGACGTCAGCGACGTCAGGGTAGTCGGTATCCAGGAAGTCGAGCTGAAGGCCCGGCAACCGCTTCATCTCATCGAGGATCGCCAGCCCGCGCCGGCCCCGCTGGCGTCGCGTGGCATCCGAGGAATCGGCCACGGTCTGCAGTTCGACGAGCATGAAATGAGGGGCGATGAGCCTGCTGGTCAGGAAGCCCGTGCGAGCTATATCGGCGATACGCCCGTCGATGACCACGCTGGTGTCCAGGATCGTCGGGTGGCTCCGCTGCAGCGCCTCACCCCTGATCAGGGCCAGCATCTCGTCGCGCCGACCGAGTCCAAGGGACAGGCCCCAGTATCCGAAGAGCAGTGCCAGCGCGGCGCCGACGACGATGTTCAGGCCGTAGGGCAGCGTCCGCAGGAAATAGCCGACCAGGGCAGCCAGGAAGAGGCCCACCGAGAGCCCCCCCGTCGCCGTGGCGATGTCGGCGAGCGGGGTGGACCTGAGCTTGCTCTCCATCCAGTTGAAGGGGCGCAGCGTGACGTATTCGAGCCCAAAGAACCCAAAGATGGCGCCCGC
>JBHEMP010000170.1:0-8719 GCA_046262515.1 Candidatus Dormibacteria bacterium
ACCGCACGAGCTTCAACATTCATACCTTCAACCTACGCCATGCTCCCCTTCCCCGCCTTGATCGAGATCACGAGTTGAGCCCGCTTCGCTGAGAACTTTGATGAACTCATCAACGGCCGGCGCCCCGCCCGGGCCAGGGTAGAGCCGGCAGGCGAGCCGGCCGGGCCGGGGCGGATGCGCGAAGGCATCGCGCCCATTGATGAGGATGGTCGGCGAGCCCTGGAAGGCGACCCGTTCCGCCTCCTCGGGCGTTTCGACTCGTTGTAGTCGCACCGGCAGCGTGGCCAGACCGACAATGCCCAGCGCCTCGGAGAGCCGCTCCCGCGCCACGTGCCAGTTCGGGCACCCGTCGAAGTACTGCAGGATGATCTCCATCTCTCCCCTCTCGCGTCCTGTCATCTGGACATGATATCGTGTTTTCCGGATATGAGTGTTACCGTACGCTCGCGGACCGAGGCGGCGACTGCCGCCCGCTTCTTCCGCGTCCTGGGAGATGCCACCAGGTTGCGGGTCCTCGAACTGCTGGAGAGCGATGAGCTACCGGTGCGCCAACTGATGACGGCGACCGGGGTGGCCCAGGCTCGAATGAGCACCAACTCGCCTGCCTGCGCCACTGCGGATTTGTGGTGGCCGAGCGACGAGGCAAGGAGGTCTACTACCAGCTGGCGCTCGGAGGCCTCAACGACCTGCGCGCGACCTCCAACCGCGTCATGGCCCCGTTGGCTGACCAGCTGGCCTCCTGCAGTCGCATCGGCCCCGACTGGGTCTGATGCCAAGGTCGGTCGGCCGCGAGGAGGTGCTGGAGCTCGTCGCCAATGGTGCGCAGCTCATCGAGGTCCTCCCCGCGCGACGAGTACGAGGAGGAACACCTGCGCGGTGCCGCCAACGTTCCACTCGAGGGGCTGGATTCCTCGGCCGAGATCATCGAACGCGTTCGCAAGGGAGATTGGGAAACCGTGCCGGTGAGCACTCCGGAGGGAAAGCTGATCGGACTCGCCAGAAGAGAGGACATGGAGGCCGCACTCGACGCCGAAGCAGGACCGGGGCCAAGTAAAGCGCTGGCATGAGCGGTCAAGCACAGATGCCTCTGACAATCTGCAAAAGATGACTTAGCTGAACCTCGCAATAGCCTGGCTCTCGTTCAGAAGGATTGATCTGCAGCAAGGAAACATCCGTACTAATTTGCGATGGCGAGCGTCGAGAACGTCTTCCGCCGCGTCATGCGAACAAGGGTGGCGCCTGGCCCTGCGTACGGCATTCTCTTGGTGCTGCTTATCGCCAGCTACGCAGCGTCCTACCTGGTGGGCGGCGCGGCGAGATTCGCACCGCTGTGGGTACTGTTCCCGATCACCTATGCCGCTTGGCGGTTCCGCGCGCGCGTCACCGGGCTGACCGTATTCGCCTCGGCGATGCTGGTCGGCCCACTGCTGCCGGCGGATACCAGCCGTGGTACCGCCCAGCCCCTCCCGGATTGGCTGTCTCGTGCGTTTTTCCTGGTCCTTCTCGGATGGCTCCTGGCATATCTGTTTTCCCGACACCGCAAAACCCTCCACCTCGTCGAGCGCGAACGTGATGAGGCGCTGGCGTCGACCCGGACTCGGGATGACGCGACCGAACTGCGACGCGCGATCGCAGCCGGCGAGATGTATCTCCAGTACCAACCCATCGTACGGGCCGCGGACGCGGAGATAGTGGCCGTCGAGGCCCTGGTACGGTGGCAGCACCCGCAGCGCGGACATATGTCGCCCGCGGACTTCATCCCTGTGGCGGAGGCGTCCGGTGCGATCCGCGAACTGGACGCTTGGGTCGCCGAAACGGCGGCGCGCGAGGTGCGTTACTGGCAGGCCATCCAGCCGCTCCGGCTTGGGATCAACCTGTCGTCAACCACCCTGAGCGATCCAGCCGCCGTGGCAACCGTTGAGCGTGCGCTCGTACGATCGAGACTCGATCTCACCCAGGTGGACATCGAGATGACGGAGACCACAGCCGGCGACGGCAGCATCGAAACCGAGAGCCTGCTTGGGCTTGCCGCGCACGGGATGGGCCTTGCCCTGGACGACTTCGGCATGGGCTACGCGGTGCTCGAGCGGCTCCGGGCCTTCCCTTTCACCATAGTCAAGATAGATCGAAGCTTCGTCGACCGTGTCACCGGCAGCGACGGACCGATGGTCGAGGCAATAGTGCGTATGGCCCATTCGATGGGGCTCAAAGTACTGTGTGAGGGCGTGGAGAAGTTCGAGCAGCTGGAGGCGCTACGCGGACTCGGATGCGATCTGATCCAGGGGTTCCTGATGTCCCGGCCCCTGTCCGCCGAAGGGCTCGAGGAGTTGCTCCAGGCACGCGGCCGCCTGGTGAACCACCATGTGGACCAGGTCCACCGTGTCCTTGAGCAGATCGTGCGGATGACCGGGCTGGCAACGGCATATCTGACCAGCATCGACTGGGAAGGGGATACCCAGGAGGTCGTGGCCGTTGCTGGGGAGCAACTTCTTGTCTCTGAGGGGTTCCGGCTGGCCTGGTCCGACAGCATCTGCCGTCGAGCACTGGAGGGCAGTCCAAACCTGACCTCGGATGTGCCTGCGGTGTACGGGGACAACGCTACGGCCCGCGACCTCGGAATCCAGTCCTACGTCAGCGTCCCGGTGCGTCGCGACGGCCACGTCGTCGGCACCCTCTGCGGTGTGAGCGGGGACCGGGTCGAGTTCGCACCGGAGACCCTTCAGGTCCTGACGGATCTGGCGGAATCGCTGGTAGCGTTTCCGCTCGCCACCGCGCTGAGCGGCGCAGCAGCCGCGGGTGACCTGGACGGTCGGCGGAGTCGCCCAACCCGCAACGAGGAAAATGGCCCATTCTGCGGTCCGCAGCAAGAGGCCTGGGGTTGATGCGATTTCAGTGATCCGATACCTGACGCCCGAGCGTATGCAGGAATGTGCCCGCCGCAGCTTTGACCGACGACCTGCTGCCGCATCCCCACATAAAGCGTGTTGTCATCGTTGATGACCACCAAGGGATACGCGCCGCCATGGCGGCGCTCCTGACCAACGGCGGCCTAGAGATCGTCGGCGAAGGGACGACTGGCGCAGAGGCGATCGACCTCGCATCCGCGTTGCAACCCGACCTGATCATTCTCGACGACGCCATGCCCAACATGATCGGGGCTGATGCGATTCCAGTGATCCGAGACGTGGCGCCGGGCGCCAAGATCGTGCTGCACAGCGCGAGCTGCTCGCCGGGGACACTCAAACACGCTCCGGATGCCCTGGTGACCAAGGGAGGGCATCCCCGGGAGCTGCTGCGGACCATCGCGCATCTGCTGGGGTCGGCGGCGGCTATTTAAATTGCGAGGAGACCGAAGGCAAACCTGTCCCGCGCCCCCCTGACGCTATACGTCGACTCAGCGTTCACGACCTGGGCTTGAGTACGACCGGACGTCCTGTGTACCAGGACTGTTGCGGGGATCACAGCCCCCAATCAGGCGGTCCCCGAGCCCAAGGCGCTGCCGGGCAAGATCGTAGTACCTGGCCACCAAATCAGATGACTGCTGATCGCCATGGGCCTCGGTCATGGCGGTGAAGCCGGCGAGATCCACGAACGCGATCGCCCACTCAGCCATGAGGTTCCTTCGTTGGGGCGATCGCTCGGATGATCTCCACCGGCCCCACCGGGGTCACGTAGCGCGCGATCCCGGTCACCTCGCGAAAGCCGGCCGCTCGAATCATCTCCGGAAGCCTGCCGTAGAAGTTGTCCGCGGTGGTGCCCAGACCGTCAAAGAGGCGGAACGGAAGCAGAAGCGACCGCGCCATCCAAGCCGGGACTCCCCCGATGTCGGCGAGGAGAAGCCGCCCCGCCGGTCGGAGCAGGTCCCTGATCTGCTCCAGGGCGCGCCGCTTGGTCTGAGGGTCCAGGTGATGGAAGACAAGACTTGACACCACCAGGTCGAAGCTGCCGGACTGGAATGCCAGCGACCCCGCCAGCCCCTGCCCGAACGACGCCTCAACACGCCGCGATCGGGCCTTCTCCCGGGCGCGCTTAACGACTTCGATGTCGCCGTCGACGCCCGTCACCAAGGCGTCGGGCATCGCCTCCTTGAGCATCAGAGCGAGAGTCCCCGTGCCACAGCCAACGTCCAGGACCCGCTGGCCTGCGGTCAGGTTGGCCTCCAGCACCAGCCGGCGCTTGAACTCCAGCTCACGCGTGGTCACCCTGACCAACGGATCGTAAAGGGGCGTCAGCCAGCGGAAGCTAAGCGCGTGGACGTAGCGGGACGGGGCGTCTGTCTCGGAGCGACCTCCCGGCTGCATCACCCGCTTGGCTGAAGATCACCGCAGACGGCAGGTCCCTCGCTCCCCCCGGCAGCGTGAACGTCGACGAACGCGTGCGTGGGAAGGCTGCTGCCGGCGTACTCGAGGTGTACTGCACCCGCGCCGGAGGCGTCGGCGGTCAGATCACCGATGGTCCGGATGATTTCGCCGATAGCGATGCAGGAGCCCTTATGGAGATGCACGCTGTACCTCTCACCGGCAGTCAACTCCTCGGCCCGAACATCCACGTGGACCTGGTTCTTGACGAGGGCCACCGTGACCTTCCCACCTCCGCCTGTGGCATTTGCGGGGACCAGGGTCGCCTGCTCCGATTTCGAAGTGCTGCCCATGTCCATTCCGCTCATGCCACCGGCAGATCCGTGATCCATCCGGTTCCCGCAAGCGGCTAGTCCAAGACTTATCAGCGCCGCCGCCGTTGCGCGGAACTTGATCAAGGTGCAACCTCACACGCCGTCCGGAGGGGATCGACTCGATATAGGGGTGGATGAGTGCGGAAGCCGGCCACAGGCGAAGGCACAGAACGCCCCAGAGATATCGGGTAATCGTGCGGCGGGGAGCTCGCAGCACGCTTCACTTCCGGCAACTTTACCGCCCCGGGGCGGCAGGAAGCTTCAGCCGCGATGGCCTTGTTAGGACCCCGCAAGGACATCTCCGTCCACCGAGATTGAGGCACGGAAGGAGGCATGGCGGGCGTGGAAGTGCGCGATCGGATGATTGCCCTCGTTCCAGTACATGTAGATCAGGGCGGCTAACAGGATTGTGGTCTTGTCCCCGGTTGTCCTTACTCGTCCCCAGTGGTACTCGACCTCATTCCGCCAGGGGCCCCCGCGCGGACTCGGCCGCAGCCTGCCACTCCACGCCAGCCCCGACATTGCGCGCAGCCGCTGCCTCGGTCTCTCCGAGCGTCCCCCAAGCGGCGGCGACCACGCTGTCTGCCAGAGCCTGTGCCGCTGCTTCCGGGCTCCGCCCGGAGGCGAGCATCAGGCTGTCAATGGCACCGACGAGCTGCGCCGCCACCCGGTGCTGGCCAAGCCCGGAGAGCAGCCGGGCGCACTGCCCAAAGAGGTGCGCGTCGGGGTTGCCTATCTCGATGGCAATCTCGAGTGAGAGCAAGCACTGGTGCCGAGCGGCGCCCACGTCCCCGAGCTCATATGCGGTCTCACCGAGCTTGCACAGCCACTGTCCTTCCAGGCGGCGCTCACCGAGCTCCTGGGCGACGTGGAGAGCCTGCTCGAACATCAGCTGTGCGGAACCCGGGTCGCCAGCGGTCAGGGCAAGCTGGCCGAGCGCACCATGGCACTGGCCTTCGAGGCTGCGGTCGCCCAGTTCCTGCGCGATCTGCAGCGCGCTGTCCAGGTGCTCGCGGGCGTCCTCATATCTCCCAAGTTGGGCCAGGACTTCACCTGTGTTGGCCACCCGGTATCCCTCGAGGCGGCGGTCACCGAGCTCGCGGTTGATCAGCAATGACTGCTGGTTGAGGAGCTGTGCGCGCTCAAAGTCGCCCATGTTCGCGGCAAGGTCCGCAAGAGCGCCCATCCAGTGCCCCTCGAAACGGCGATCACCGATTTCTCTTGCCATCGTCAAGGCCTGCTCATAGTTCGTCCGGGCCGCGGCGAAGTTCCCCAGGCTGATTTCGACATTGCCGAGGCTGCCGGTCCACACCCCCTCCATCCGCCGATCGTCGAGGTCGCGCGCGAGCGCCAGGGATGCGTCGAAGCAGCTGCGCGCCAGATCGTATTCGCCGAGGTTGTGAGCCGCGAGCCCTAGCGCCCCGCGCCACTGCGCCTCCTTCTGACGAGACCCGATCTCGCTGGCAATCGTCGCCGCCTCAAGCCACTGCCGGCGCGCCTCTGTGTGCTCACCCCGCGCCGAGGCAACATTTCCAAGGTCGCCGCAGCACCTACATTCCAGGTCACGGTCACCAAGCTCCCGGGCGATCTCCCTGGCCCGCTGGTAGCGGGTCACCGCCTCCTCGTACTCCCCCAGGGTGGACGCCACGCCGCCCAGGCCGCACAGGCAATCAGCCTCGAGGTCGCGCTCACGGTCCGGCCGTGCCAGGTATCCGTGCAGCTCCCGTCGCGCGACCCCCCGCAGCCCCCGAAGATCCCAGAACACGACCAGGTTGGCCACCAGCCGCCCGTGGCGCCTGGTGTTCCCGCCTGCCGCGAGGTGCTTCGTTGCCGCCAGTATGTTGGGAGACTCGTGGTCGAGGCGGCGGAGGGTCCGTGCGTCGTACCTGGCCTTCGCGCACTCGTCAACAACGGCGCCGAAATACTCGGCGTGCCGGTCCGCGACACTTGCGCCCTCGCCGGCAGCCTCCAGGCGTTTGGCCGCGTAGGCCCTGATGTTCTCCAGCAACACAAACCGGATCTCATCGTCACCGCGGTCGGTGGGAGTCACGAGGGACTTATCGACGAGACCGTCGAGGAGGTCCAGGATTTCGGCCCGGGCAATGCCGTTCCCTTCGCACACGACCTCGGCAGCCTCCAGCGTAAACCCGCGCGCGAACACCGACAGGCGCCGGAACAGCGCCTGCTCAGCCGGGGTGAGCAGGTCGTGTGACCAGTCGATGGCGGCCCGCAGGCTGGCCTGGCGCGGCTCCGCGTTGCGCGGGCCACGGGCCAGGACGTCCAGGTTGCGCTCGAGGCGCTCGGCGATGTCACCCAAGGGAAGCGTGCGCACCCGCGCGGCCGCCAGTTCTATGCCGAGGGGCAGACCCTCCATTCGGGCGCAGATCCTGGCGACCAAATCGGCGTTATTTGCCACCAGGGCAAAACCCGGCCTGGCCTCCGCGGCGCGCTCACAGAACAGCGCCACCGAGTCAGCGGATGCCACTGTCTCAAGCGCGCCATCGGCGAGATTGGGCAGCGCCAGCGGCGCCACCGGCCAAACGGTTTCGCCACCGAGTCGCAAAGCCTGCCGGCTGGTCGCCAGCACCTGGAGCAGGCGCGAGCCCCGGAGCAGGGTATCCGCCACTTCCGCGACCGCATCAACGAGGTGTTCGCAATTGTCTAGGACCACCAGCGCCTTGCGTTCCCGAAGGTGTGACAGGAGCGTCTGTAAGGCTGTTGAAGCTGGCTGGTCCCGGAGCCCGAGGGCGGAGAGGAGAGCGTCCGGAACCCTCGCTGGGTCGGACAGTGAGGCGAGTTCGGCGACCCATACGCCATCCGGGAACTGCTCCAGGCACTCGGCGGCGACCTGGTATGCGAGGCGCGTCTTGCCGGTCCCCCCGGGGCCAGTCATGGTCACCAGGCGGCTCCGCTTCAAGATATCGGCGGCCTCGGCGATCTCCGCCGAGCGGCCCAGGAACGACGACAACTGAACCGGCAGGTTGTGGGAGATGCGGTCGAGCGTGCGCAGGGGTGGGTGTCCTTGCGGGAGACCCGGGTGACTGAGCTCATAGAGCTCCACCGCCCCGCTCAGGTCCTTGAGGCGGTGCCGTCCCATGGGCACCCAGACGGCGCCGTCGGGCGGGGAACCAGCGGCCTCCCGCGAAGCCGCAGTCGCGATCAGCTGGCCACCATGTGACGCGGAACAAATTCGCGCCGCCTGGTGCACCGCACGGCCGACGTAGTCATCGCCACCGAGCTGTCCCGCTCCGGTGTGCATCCCCATCCTCACCTTTACCCTCGCCCCCTGGGGCCAGCTCTCGGCCTCGAGGGCAAGCTGGGCCTGCAGCATCGCCGCTACCGCATCGCCGGCGTCACGAAAGGCGAGGAAAAAGGAGTCGCCGACTGTTCGCACCTCCGTCCCGCCGTGACCGGATATCGCGACGCGGCGCAGGATGACGTGGTGCTGGTGCAGCAGGTCCGAATACGCGCCCACGCCGAGGTGCTCCAACAGCATGGTCGAACCCTCGATGTCGGTGAAGACAAAGGTCACGAGCCCCGTCGGCAGTGGACCCCGCGCAGACTGCGGGGCCGGTGCGTTAGCGCTAGACACCTCGTCTCACCACCCGACAGCATAATCGCGCCACTGGCCGCGCACCGGGCGGTTTCGGACACCTCAGCCGAACTAGCACAAAAAATGGCTCCGGGCTCGAACCGAGAACCTTGCGGTTAGCAGCGGCGTAGTATTGCGGGGCTTATTTAGTCGCTATCAACGCACTCGCCACCTCGTCTTTCCGGAGCCCCGCGGCCACGCCGCAGACCTCTCCAACCACCAGGATGGCAGGGGGCCTGACGCCCAACGCATCGGCGGCGCAGGCAATTGTGCCAAGGGTGGCGACGACTTCCTGCTGGCACGGTTGAGTGGCTGACATGACTATGGCAGCCGGCTCGGAGGGGGACCTGCCGGCATCCATCAGCGAGGCGCAGATCTGCGCGAGGCGCCGAGCACCCATGAGGATGACGATGGTGTCAGACCCCGTGGCCAGCGATCGCCAGCGCACCGTATCT
>JBHEMP010000171.1:0-2607 GCA_046262515.1 Candidatus Dormibacteria bacterium
CAGACCCGGGCAATCGGTGGTGTCCCCCGAAAAGGCGAAACTGACGTTGTCGCGGCGGAAGTGGTAGCCGAGGCATGTCAGCTCGGGAACATGGACCATCAACTCGGCGTGGATGGTGAACCCGGCAGCCTCGACAGTCTCACCGGGCGCGACCTCGAGGAACCGGAGGTGTCCGCGCTCCCAGGCCATGTTCCGGAGGTGGTCGCCCCAGGCCAGGGTCATGAGGTCCGAAAGGTACTGCTCAAACCCCGGCGGCCCCACGACGGTGAAGGGCGGGGCGTCAGGCGCCTCGATTGCCCGTGTGGCGAGGACATACGGCAGCCCAAAGGTGTGGTCGGCGTGCTGGTGGGTTATCACGGCGGCTTCCAGCGCTCCGATGTCGTGGCCCGTGGTGTGCACCAGGACGTGCACGGGCGCGCCGGCGTCGATCAGGATGCGGCGGTCGAGGATGTACCCGGCGTTGAAGGCGTCGCCCGCGAAGGCCGCACCCGTGCCCAGAAAGGTCAGTTCCATGTTCTTTCTCAGCCTCCCGCGCGCAGGGTGTTCGGATTCATGATCCCAGATGGGTCAAATGCGGCCTGGACGTGGGCCAGGTAGGGCGCGAAGCCCCCCAGCTCGCGCTCCAGGAAGGATGTCTTGAGCTGGCCCACTCCGTGGTGATGGGTCATGGTTCCCCCGCTGTCGAGGGCCGCGGCCAGCGCTGCCCTCCAGGCGCCGGCCAGGACTGCCTCACGGTCCTGGGCTCGGACCAGGAAGGTGAAGTAGAGCGCGCAACCGGTCTCGTACGCGTGGGAGCAGTGGCATCCGACCATCTCCGCGTGCCGGCGCAGCGCGTCGCCCACCGCCCCGTACACCGTCCCCAGCGCCGCCCAGGTGGCCGCGACCTCGATGGTGTCCGCCGCGACCTCGGGCCCCAGGAGCTCACCGCTGAGCACGCTTCGATACGTCTCGGCGGCGTCATTACGGTGCTGCCACCAGTGCCCTGCGAGGTCGGCCGCGAACTGCGTTCCGCCGGCGGCCGCCAGGGTAGCGTGGGCCAGCTTGCCCCTGGCGTAAACCACGTCCCGCTCACCCTCCGTCACCGTGACCGCGACGGTGCCGTTGGGCGGCGGGTCGAAGCCGCGGAACTGGATGGCGGTGTCGACCTCGTCGTAGACGCGCACCGCATCAGGGAGACGGCGGGACTGGGCCAGGCGTCGGAGCGCGTCCAGGCCGTCCGAAAAGGTTGGGAAGGTCCATGAGCTGAGGGTCCGTGTCTCGGCCTGCCGGCGCACCCGGAGCCACGCCTCCGTCACCACCCCCAGGGTTCCCTCGCTGCCCAGGAAGAGCTGGTAGATCTGGATGCCGGCGGCCGTTCGTGGCACCAACCGCGAAGTCGCCACGGACCCATCGGGGAGGACGGCCGTGAGGGCGAGGAGCATGTCCTCGATCGCGCCATACCCACTCGAGAGCTGACCAGCGGAGCGTGCCGCGATCCAGCCTCCGACGGTGGAGAGGGCAATCGACTGTGGAAAGTGCCCCAGGGTGAAGTCCCGGCCGTTCAGCCACGCCTCGAGGTCACTCCCCATGATTCCCGCCTCGACCTGGACGATTCCACTGACCTCGTCGAGGTCGAGCACGCGGTTCATTCCCCGCATGTCGATGACCAGCTCTCCGCCCCTGGTGACGACGCCGCCGCTGACGCCCGAGCGCCCACCCGCGGTGACGACGCCGGTCCCGGTTTCCACGGCCCACCGGAGAGCCACTGACACCTCGTCCGCGGAGGCCGCGCGGAGGACAGCCGCGGGTGGCGTCAGCGTCCCATTCATCTCGCGCAGTATCGAAGTCGACGACCAGTCGCCGGCGTGGGCGAGCAGCGCGGGACCGCTCGCGATGATGTTGGCGCCCGGCAGTAGTTCCGCCAGGGCACCCCCGCTCATGGCGCGAGTTTACCCGCCGCCATAATCGCCGCATGACGCAAACTCCCCCGCGGCTGACCTCCTTCTCGCACGGCGCCGGTTGCGCCTGCAAATTGAGCCCGGCGGACCTCGCCCAGGTCATGAGCCTGCTGCCGGGGCAGATCCACCCGGACCTGCTGGTCGGACCGGAGACCCGTGATGATGCCGCGGTGTACCGCCTCACCCCCGACCTGGCCATTGTCGTGACGGCTGACTTCATCACCCCGGTCGTCGACGACCCCGCGGACTACGGCGCGGTGGCCGCGACCAACGCCATCTCCGACATCTACGCCATGGGCGGAGAGCCCCTGGTCGCGCTCAACCTCGTCGGGTTTCCGCGCGAGGCCCTGGATCTCTCCATCCTGCAGCAGATCCTGGCCGCGGGAGGCCGAGTCGCCCAGGACGCGGGGGCCCTGGTGGTGGGGGGGCACACCATCGATGACCCCGAACTCAAATACGGCATGGCGGTTGTCGGCCGCGTGGACCCTGACCGCATCGTACGCAATACCGGCGGGCAGACCGGGGACCTCCTCTACCTGAGCAAGCCTCTCGGGGTTGGCATCCTGACCACCGCCGCCAAGCGCGACCGCATCGGCCTCGAAGGGGTGGCTCCCGCGGTGGCCACCATGCGCACCTCCAACCGCGATGCTTCGCGCGCCATGCTGGCCGC
>JBHEMP010000172.1:0-28743 GCA_046262515.1 Candidatus Dormibacteria bacterium
ACGCCATGCCGCTGGACCTTCTGACGGTCGAACGTGACGATCTTGGCCCCCGCCGCGAGGGCCGATGGTGGGAGAGAGAAGTTGAGGTTGGCGTTGACCAGGACGTAGTCGAACACGTCGCCACCCACGTGTTGCTCGAGGGCCTCAAGATGGTCCGCGACCGAGAAGCCATCGGTCTCGCCGCGCTGCGTGGCCACGTTGCATATATAGACCTTGGGGGCCCGCGCCTTGCGCAGGGTGCTGACCATGCCCTCAACGAGGAGGTTGGGCAGGATGCTCGTGTACAGGCTGCCGGGACCCACCGTGATCAGGTCGGCATCGAGGATGGACTGCTCGGCCTCGGGGTTGATCAACACGTGGCGAGGCTCGAGGTAGACGTGCCGGATGGGCATAAGGGAAAGTGGGATCCTCGACTCCCCGACCGCCTCCTGACCGTCCACCAGCTCGGCCACCAGGGTCACGTCCTCGGTTGTCGATGGCAGGATCGTCCCGCGCACGGCGAGGACCTTGCCGGACTCCCGCAGGGCGTGCTCGAAGTCACCCGTGATCTCGGCCATCGCCATGATGAACAGGTTGCCAAAAGCGTGTCCGTCGAGGGAACCCTCGCTGAAGCGATGCTGGAACAGCTGGGTCATCAGGGGTTCGGTCTCGGCCAGCGCGGTCAGGCACTGGCGGAAATCGCCCGGCGGCAGGATCCGATACTGCTCGCGCAATTTCCCCGAGGAACCGCCGTCGTCAGCGACGGTGACTATCGCGGTCAGGTTGCCGGTGTATTCCTTGAGGCCTCGGAGCAGCGCCGAGAGACCTGTCCCGCCCCCGAGTGACACCACGCGAGGGCCCTTGGCGATGGTGCGGTGTTTGTAGTAGACGTCAGCGAGGTCTTCCCCTCCCTTCAGGAAGGGGACGAGCATGGCTCGGCTCAGCTGGCGCATCGAGTAGGCCAGCAGTCCAACTCCGATAGCCCCGAAGATGGCGGCCTGGAGAGGCCGGTTATGAAGGAAGTTGAGGGTGACGTATTTCGCGAAGATACCCGGCAGCCCGGTGATCACCGCACCTCCCCGGCGGTCCTCGTAGAGACCGCGGAGGGCGTAGGTCGCGCCCAGGCTGAGGGCGAAGACGCTGATCCCCGCGAGGCCGAGCCAGCGCTTGATATGGAGCCCCGGCTGCAACCACCTGAGGCTGCCCGGGCGGCGCACGCTCATCGCTCCGCAGTTTATCAACGGGCCCGGTCCTGCCCGTCGATGCCGGCTTAGGCCGTCCTTACCTCGAGGTGGCGGCGCGGCACACTGATCGAGACGGTCGTCCCCGAGCCGACGCTGGATTCGAGGCGCAGCTTGGCGTCGATGCGCTCGGCCCGCTCCACCATGTTGACCAGGCCCAGGGACTGGGATTCACGCTGGGCGTACCCCTGCTGTGTCGCATCCACGTCGAACCCCACGCCATTGTCTCGAACCGATGCCACGACCCTGTCGCCCTCCATCCGCAGGCTCACCGTGAGCTCTTTCGCTTTGGCATGCTTGCGCGCGTTGCCCATCGCCTCCTGGACGACGGAGAACATGGTCTGCTCCACTGCCGGCGGCATGCGCTCCAGCCCTTCCTCCAGTTCCAGGTTGACTTCCATCGTGTTGTTGGCCTCGAACTGCTCGGCATAGGACTCGAGCGCGGCCGGGAGGCCCTGCGTTTCGAGTACCAACGGCCGTAGCTCGAAGAGCATGGTGCGAGCCTCTTTGATCGTCAGCCGCACCAACTGGTCAAGCTCACCCAACTCCATCAGGGCACGGTCGGCGTCCTTCTTGAGCAGCGATTTGATTACCTCGATGTTCATCGCCATCCCCGCGAGTCGCTGCACCGGGCCATCGTGGAGGTCGCGGGCGAGGTCCTGCCGCAGCACCTCTTCAAGGGAGATCAGGCGGTCACGCTCCGCGCGCAGGTGCTGGTAGAGGCGGGCGTTTTCGACCGCCACCGAGGTCTGGCTGGCCAGCGACGCCACCACCCGGACGGCGTCTTCGTCGAACACGTTGATACGCAGGTAATTGGAGAGGTTGATGATCCCGATCACCTCGTCACCGAGCCGCATCGGCACGCACAAGAGGGCCTTGGGAAGGATCTTGGCGTCGTCAGGCCGTCGGAAATCGGGATGGTTCGCGACGTCGTTGGCGAGGATCGGCTGGCCCGACGCCAGGACCTTGCCCGCGATCCCCTCGCCCAGGCCGAAGCTGAGGTTCTGCGCCGTGGGCCCGTCGGTACCGAACGTCGCGCGCAACTGCAGGCGACCCTCCTCGAGGACCATGATGGATCCGATCTGCGCGCCCGAGACCGCGGCCGCCTTGGTCAGGATGTTCTGCAGGACCTGTTCCATGTCCAGGCTCGAGGCGATCGCCTGGAGTCCCTCGTGGAGGTTCGCCAACTCGGCCAGCGAACGCTGGCTGCGGTGGAACAACTCGGCGTTGCGCAACGCCACAGCAACCTGGTTGGCGACGGTCGTCAGGACGGCCGTCTCGCTGTCGTCGTAGGGCCGACCACCGAAGACCGCCAGCGCGCCCTGGAATTCGCCGTCGATGAACATCGGCGCTGCCAGCCCGCATGAGAGGTTGCGTCCACTGTCGCCGAGCGGTGGTACCAGCTCGGGTTCGCGCATGCCGTCCTGGCGCAGGGTGAGCTGCTTGAGGGCGACGAGGCCCAGCAGGCCTGCGCCGGGCACGACGGCGACCTCGTCCTCGCGGCTGATGCCGGCTTTGGTGCCGAAGGCGGCCACGACCTGGTGCCCGCCGCGTTCCACCCTGCTGAGAACGGCGACCTTGCTGTGAAACAGGCTGGCCACGGTCTCGACCGCCCGTGCCTCCAGCGCCTGAGGGCCCTCCGTGGTCGCGGTGAGCATCCGCGAGATTTCCGAGAGGGAGCCCAGCAGGAGGTCCAGGTGGCGGGCCTGGCTGGCAGTGTCGGAGTGGGTGATGGAGTTGGAAATGGCCATGCCGCCGAGGTTGGCCAGCTCGTAGAGCGCCGCGTGGTCGGAGTCCTGGAACCCCCGCGCGCGGGGTGACCGGAAGACGACGCAGCCGACGACCTCTCCCTTGGACCGGAGGGGCACGAGCGCCTCGCTGAACTCCATGCCCAACCGGTGTTCCGCGGGGCCCTCGGTGGCGAATTGGTCCTCGGCCCCGAGGTTGTGGCGTATCTGAAGGGTCCCCGTCTTGACCGCCTCGTACAGGCTTCCCTGCAGGGGCCCCCGGGGACGCTGTGGTGCCTGGCGCTCAAGGTCGCCCTCGGCGCCGACCAGGGCCTCGACCCTGTACTCGCTGCCGTCGCAGAGGACCACGCAGGCGCGGTCGTACTCGACGATCCCGCGTGCCTTGCCCAGGAAAAGATGCAGGACGTGGCCGAGTTCCAGGGTGGAGTTCACCGCCAGGGCCACCTCTTTGATGACCGTGGAGTGGCGGAGTTGTTGGCGGCTGCTAGTGAGTAGTCGCTCGTTCTCCAGCGATACGCCGCAGCTCGAGGCTGCAGCCATGGCGAGGTCCACGTCTTTCGGGGATAGAGCTGCGCCGGCCGGTACTCCCACCACGAGGACCCCGACGGGCTCTTTTTCGACGATCATCGGGGCCAGCAGGACCTGCCCGGCGCCATATCCCCTGGGGACCACGCGGGGGGTCGAATCCGCCCCCGCGAGCAACACCGACTGCCCGGTGTCGAAGATCGTGCTGAATGGGTCGTCGGTCTTGCCGCCGATGTGGATGTCGTGAAGGGAACCCGGCCCCACGCCGAATGCCCCGGGCGCGGGGCGCAGCGTCGCCAGCTCCCTGTTCAGCATGAAGCAGGCCACGACGTCGGCGTGCAGCGATTTCGCCAGTTCGGCAAGAACGCGGTGGAGGTCGGGCCCTATGCCCGCACCGCGCTGGGCGCTGATGGCCGCGTCAAGCAGGCGTTCCAGTTCCTGCTTCTCCTCCTGGAGACGCGCCTCGTGTTCCTCTGAGCGCTCACGCTGGTGGCGCTGCTCGCGCATGTTCAGGAGCCAGCCCATGGAGATCAGGACCAGGGCGAAGGCGAGGATGCCCATGCGCGTGACCGGCTGGGCCGGGATCAGGGCGGCCGCGACGGCCAGCACCGCGGCGAGAAACACCGCGGCGTCCGGGAGGTACTGCGAGAGGCGCGCCGGCTCTTTCATCTGTGGGCTCTGCTGCTCACTATAAAGAAGGTGCCTCCGTCGGCCGCTGTACCCTTGTCGCATGGCCACCACAATGGATCGCAAGGACACCTACCAGGCTCCGACCCAGGCCGAGTCCTGGGTCTTCATCGACGGCGAGTTCAAGCAGTACCGGGACGTCCACCTTGGCCTGATGACCCACGCCCTCCATTACGGCACAGGGTGTTTCGAAGGGGTCCGCGCCTACTGGAACGAGACGCAGGAGCAGCTCTTCTGCCTGCTCATGGAGGCTCACTTCAAGCGCCTCAGGGACTCGGCGAAGATCATCAAGATCGACCTGCCCTTCAGCGTGGAGGAGATGATCCAGGCGACCCTGGAGGTGATGCGCCGCAACGGCTACCGCGAGGACGTGTACATCCGTCCCTTCGCGTTCAAGTCGGCCGAGGAGATCGGCGTGCGGCTGCACGGTCTGCGCGACTCCTTCGCCATCTACACCGCTCCCTTCGGCAACTACGTCGACATTGACGCGGGCATTCGTTGCATGGTCAGTTCGTGGCGACGCATCGACGACAACGCCGCTCCGGCGCGTGCCAAGGTCACGGGCATCTACATCAACTCGGCGCTGGCGAAGACGGAGGCCAACGAGAACGGCTTTGACGAGGCGATTGTCCTGACCCAGGAAGGCCACGTCAGCGAGGGCAGCGCCGAGAACCTGTTCATCGTGCGTGACGGGGTGCTGATCACCCCCCCCGCCAGCGACAACATCCTCGAGGGCGTGACCCGCAACGTCATGAGCCGCCTGGCGCGCGAGGACCTCGGGCTGACCGTGGTGGAACGATCCATCGACCGCAGCGAGCTCTACGTCGCCGACGAAGTCTTACTCTGCGGGACGGGGGCCCAGGTTTCGCCGGTGATCGAGATCGACCGTCGGCAGATCGGCGACGGCCGGCCGGGAGCCATCACCCAGGACCTGCAGAAGCTCTATTTCGACATCGTGAAGGGGCGTGTTGAAGAGCGCCTCGACTGGCTCCACCCCGTCTATTAGTGGCCCGTAACGGCCGGGGACAGCCGTAGGAGCGAGGCTTTGAAGCTGGTCGTCGCCCCGACGGCGTACAAGGGCACGATGTCTCCCCGGGAAGTGGCGGACGCGATGACTGCGGGGATCGCGTCACGTTATCCCCGGGCCCAGTTTGTGACGGTCCCCATCTCTGATGGCGGGGACGGCTTCCTGGAATGCCTTGAAGGCCCGCTCGGGGCATCCCGGCGATCCGTCGTGGTCCGCGGGCCACTCCACAGCCCCCTGGCCGCCGCGTATGCCATCAACCCCCAGGGGGTGGCAGTGATCGAGACGGCGGCGGCCATCGGCATGGCCCGCCTTCCCGCTCGCCACCTGGACGCGATGGGCGCCTCCAGCGGGGGACTCGGTGAGCTCATGGCGGAAGCGCGCCAGGCCGGCGCCGGCGAGTTCCTGCTGGGGTTGGGAGGATCCGCCAGCACTGATGGAGGCACAGGGATGGCGCGCGCCCTCGGGTACCGATTTCTTGATCGCGCCGGCCGGGAGCTGCCCGAGGGAGGCGGATACCTTGGCGCCCTCGACCACGTGGACGCCGGCGGGCTCGACCCGGGATGGCTGCTGCAGCCCATTCGAGTCGCCTGCGACGTGGACAACCCCCTACTCGGACCGGATGGCTGTGCCGCCACTTACGCGCCCCAGAAAGGCGCCACGCCAGCGCAGGTAGCTCGCCTGGAGGCAGGTCTGTGGCGGCTGGCCGAAGTGGTCCTTCGCGACCTGGGTTTCGATATGCGGCGGGTCCCGTTTGGCGGGGCTGCCGGGGGCCTGGGTGCGGGCCTGGCCGCCTTCCTCGGCGCGGAGCTGCGCCCGGGCGCGGGACTGGTGCTCGAGACGGTGCGCCTACCCGCCGCACTTCGCGGGGTGGACGCGCTGGTAACCGGCGAGGGGAGGTTGGATCGTCAGAGCCTCTTCGGCAAGGCCCCGGTCGTCGCCGGCCGGCTGGGGCGCGCCGCCGGCGTGCGGTCCGTGGCACTGGTAGGCAGCACCGGGGACGGCTGGGAGGCCGCCCTTGGCGACGCCTTCGACGTGGTTATGCGGGTGCCACCACCCGAGGCGGGGGAAACGCCGGCCTCGACCCTCACCCGGGCGGCAGCGCTAACTGATCTCGGTATCGGCGGCTAGTACCTCCGGAGCCGACTTGGCGCCCTGGCTGCGACACCGATCGCAGGACCGCGTGTGCTCCGCGATCAACTTGCGTTGAGGCCGGTCAAGTCCCCGCGGAGAGAAGGATGCGAGAAGCTCGTCGAGGTACTCACATTTTTCAGTCCCCTCCGCCTCCTCGAAGGACATGAACAGGAACTCGGCTTTGAACCGCCGCCGCGCCCGGTGCAGAAGAGTTTCCACGGCGCTCTCCGACAACTCCATGACCTTGGCAATGCCGGCGTATGAGAGCCCCTGCAACTCCCGAAGGCTGAGCACCCTGCGGTAGTTCTCCGGGAGGCGGGCGGCGACGTCCCAGACCTCGCGGCGCAGCTCCCGCATTGCCAGGGCGTCCTCGGGCAGACCGGCCATGTCGGTCGTGGCCAGGGAGCGCATCAGCTCGTCGGGATCCTCGACGCCGGCGACGGGCTGGCTGCTTCGCGGTCCCTCCTCGGAACTCGCGGGGCCCTGGGCGCGCTTGCGTCGCCGCAATTCGTCGTAGCAGAGGTTGGTCGCGATGCGGTGGATCCAGGCGGAGAAGTTGAAGCTGTCGTCCACGCGTTCCAGGGAGCGCAGGACGCGGAAGAAGGTCTCCTGGGTCAGGTCTTCGGCAAGCAGGGGGTCACGCACGAGCCGATTCGTGAGGGCACCGATCGCCCTGTGGTATCGCAGGAAGATGAGGTCGAAGGCCTCGATGCCGCCCGCCTGGAAGCTCCGGACCAGGTCAATATCGCTGGGCTCCCCTGTAGCAGTCAGCAATGGCACGGGTCCCGTGTTTGGCGCGTACTCGTGGCCCGCATTGTACCGTCCAGCCTGCCGGTGTCCATGTCACAGGTGCGATATCGCCGCAAGATTGCACCGGCACACCCGTTACACATTCCGAGAGCGCGGACCCGCCGAGTGGTGCGGGCCCGGTAACAAGGGAGGCGACCATTGAACCGGCTGACGGTCCGATTCCTCGACGACGAGGTCATGGAGGGAACGGCGCAGGATGTCAATCTTGACACCCCCGACTTCCACCTGGATGTCGCTGGCGGCACCAATAACAGTCGCGCGTGGATCCCTCTCCCCGCAGTCAAGAAAATCAACTTTGATTCTGGTCCAGCGGATGAGCATGCCGGGACCGCGGACAAGATGGTTGCCCTCCGCTTCCAGGACGGCGAGGTCCTACGTGGATACCTCAACGGGGGTTTGGAGCGGCATCGCTACGGGATGCTGGTGACCCTCTACTCAGCGGATCGATCAACGATGCAGAAGGTCGGGGTCCCCTACACCTCGCTAAAGGCCCTCTTCTTCCTCAAGACCTGGGACGCCCGGCCGCCGGGATTCCAGAAGGAGGCCACGATCGACGCCCCCCTGGTCCAACTCCTCGGGGATATCCGCGAGGTGACGCGGATGTACCGCGACGGCAGTCTTAACCGCGACGAGTTCCTGCACCACCGGAAGAACCTCCTCGACCACTTCTAACCGATAGCTTTCGCCCTATCAGGCGAAAGCCGGGGCTCCTGGCGCACTGGTAGCGTCTCCGCGATGAGGCGAGTTCGCTGGGCGCCATGCGCCCTCCTTGTTGGCGTGGCGGCCTGCCAGGGCCCGCTTGCCCCCACCGGGCCTGTGAACGGCGGTACCCTGACCGTCGCCATCGGTGGGGACCCGATCAGCCTGAACCGTTTCGTCGCCGGCGATTCGGTCTCCCAGAGAGCGGTGGCGCCGCTCTTCCCCATGCTCTACGAACTCGACGCGCACCTGGTTCCCCGGCCCGACCTGGCGACGGCGCTGCCGACCCTCAGTGACGGCGGGAAGACCTGGACGGTCCACCTGCGTCGCGGGGCCCGGTGGTCGGACGGCAAGGCGATCACGGCCGACGACGTGGTCAGCACCGTCACGCTTCAGCGCGACAAGACCCTGGCCACCGATACGATCTTCGACTGGGACAAGCTCGACAAGGTCGCAAAGGTGGACGACTACACCGTGCGCTTCACCCTCACCGAGCCCTACGCCCCGTTCCTGGCCAACAGCCTGGTCACCTTCGTGGCGCCCGCGCACGTCTACGGCGTCATCGACCCGGCGAAGATGAAGCAGGACCCGATCGGGATAAACCCGACCGTCACCGGGGGCCCGTTTCGCTTCGACCGGCGCGTGCGCGGCCAGGAGGTCGACCTGGTCGCGAACCCGGATTACTACAACGGGCGCCCGCACCTGGACCGCATCGTCGAGCGCGTGGTCCCCGACCCCGCCGCGGCTGCCACATCGCTCCTGTCCGGGGACGTGAACTGGCAGCCCGACGCCCCGGGATCGGAGGTTGCCAAGATCACCGGGTCCGCCACCTTCGTGCGCAAGTACCCGGACCTGGGCTACTACGACCTGAGGTTCAACGACCGCGCCGACCGGCTCTTCGGCGACCGCAGGGTTCGCCAGGCGCTGGCCTACGCGATCGACAAGCGGGCGCTCGTGAAAGAGGTCACGGCGGGGCGGGGGACGGCGGTGAACGGGGACATCGTGCCGGCCAGCTGGGCCTTCGACCCCGCGGCGGCGCCCGGCTACCGTCAGAACCTCGACCGCGCCCGGGCCCTGCTTGCCGAGGCCGGGTGGGCGCCCGGCCCGGACGGCGTCCTGACCCGGTCGGGGAAGAGGTTTAGCGCCGACCTTTTGGTCCGCAAGGATTCGGATACCCGCGTCGCCGCGGCCACGGCGATCGCCACCAGGGCGCGCGCCATCGGCATGGAGCTGAAGCCGGCGCCAACCCCCTTCGAGACGTTCTTCGACCCGCTCAAACAGGGGACATTCGAAGTCGCCCTCTCGGGCTTCGCCACCGGGCCGGACCCCGACGATTTCTTCCTCTTTCACTCCAGCCAGCTGCGTCCGGAGAACAACCCCAACGGCGTTAACTGGTCGGGATACGTCGACCCCGAGCTTGATCGCCTGATCAACGCGGAGCGAAGCACCCTGCTCTCGAGCCCCTCCGCCACGAGGACCGCCCGGCGCCACATCTTCAGCCAGCTCGAGAAGCTCCTGTCCGACGAGATGGTGACGTATTTCCTCTGGTCGGACGACACCGTCCAGGGTTTCGACGTCCGGGTCGGCGGGGTGCAACCGGGGTCCCTGCTCAACCTGGATTACGGCCGTAATGTGCGCGCATACGGGGAGTGGTACCTCAAGAAGAGCTGATCGGCAGGCCGCCATCATTTGACAAAGCGGGCTTGAGCCCATATGTTTCGCCGTGGAGTAGTGAGTGGTCGTGAGTGGCCGCAGCCTGTCGTCGGCGCACTCTCGCCCCGATCACCAGGTCGGGAAGAGGATGACGGGAAGCCAGACTTCGAGGAGTTAGTTCAGCCCGCAGACTGTGGCTGTCGCCTTTTTCGGCGTCCTCGGTAATACCGTCCCACAAGGAGGAATACTTTGGGAATCAGTCGATTTAGACGCAGGGCAGGAGGGCTGGCTGTTGTGGCCCTGACCCTCGCCGCGTGCGGGACGAGCACTGGGCCATCCAGCAACCTGGCGGCCAACCAGGTCTTCAACTTTGGGATGAAGGACGACGTCGCCCACCTGGACCCGGCAGACATCGATGCCGCGACGGACATCCCCGTGCTGCAGAACATGTTCGTTGGGCTCTACAAGTTCGATGACAAGCTGAACATCGTGCCCTACGGCGCCGACGGAATGCCCACCATCACCAACGGTGACAAGACCTACACCTTCAAGCTGCACAAGGGTATGACGTTCTCCAACGGCGACCCGGTCACCGCCGCGGACTACATCTACAGCTGGACGCGTGCCGCCAAGCACAACGCCAGCTACGAGGGCAACCTCTCCCCGATCGTCGGGGCAGACGACGTGGCCAACGGTAAGGCGACCACCATCAAGGGTCTCTCGTCTCCCGACGACCTCACCCTGGTTGCCAACCTGACCGACCCGGCCGGCTACTGGCTGACCCAGCTGGCTATGCCGACGGAGACCGAGGTCGTGGACCGCAAGGTCGTCGAGAAGGCAGGTGACGACAAGTGGACCCAGGACGCGGCCACCTACATAGGTTCGGGACCGTTCAAGATGACCTCCCGCGTTCCCAAGCAGTCGATGGACTTCGAGCCCGTCAAGAACTGGTGGGGCGGAAGCACAGGTAACCTGACCAAGGTCCACGTCGAGATCGGCGTCGATGACAGCTCCCGTGTGAAGAAGTTCGAGTCTGGTGGCTACGGTGCCGTTGGACCGGCCAACAACGCGCCCGGGCCGGACGACGTCCTTCGCTTCAAGAACGACCCGACCAAGAAGGACCTCCTCCACATCTACCCCGGAGTCCGCACCACGGGCCTCGGCTTCAACTTCACCCAGGGTCCATTCGCCCCGAGCAGCGCCAAGGTCACTCCCGGCAAGCCCACGACGGCGACTCCCGACGAGGGCCTCAAGGGTCGGCAGGCCATCAGCCTGGCGATTGACCGCGCGCAGCTTGCCGACGTGGCCTGCAGCCACGCGATCACCTGCGCCCCCGCCACAGGCGGACCGTTCCCCAAGGGCGTCAAGGGTTACCTCGGCGACAACGGCGACACCTACGCGAAGTTCGACGCAGCCAAGGCCAAGAGCCTGCTGGACGAATGGGACCCAGGCAAGACCAAGCGGAATTCGATCAACATCCGCTACAACACCAACGCGTCCAACGATGCCATCTTCACCAACGTCGCTGCGCAGCTCAAAGCCAACCTCGGCATCGAGGTCAAGACCGCGCCAAGCGATTTCCCAACGCTCCTTGCCGAGCGGAAGAACAAGACCCTGCAAGGCATGTTCCGCGAGAGCTGGGGCATGGACTACAACCACCCGCAGGACTGGTTTGACAACCTGAGTGTCTGCGCCCAGGCCGGTGTCGGCAAAGGAAACAACGAGGGCTACTGCAATCCCGCGTTGGACTCGCTTGTCTCCAAGGCGGACACCGAGCCGCTGGACAAGGCGATGCCCGACTACCTGAAGGCGGCCAAGATCCTGGCCGACGACGTGGTCTGGGTCAACCTCATCAACGGTACCGACCCCTACATGACCCAGAAGTGGGTCCAGGGAGCCACCAACAACGGCTTCTACGACTCCGAGTGGAAGGAGATCTCGATCCTCCAGCACTGAGTCCAGACCGCAACGGCAAAGAAAAGGGGCTCCCCGACGGGGGGCCCCTTTTCAGTTTTATGATCGGGTGGAAAGATGGCTAACCTTCGATGAGAGGAACGCTGGTATACGCCGGTCAGCGGATCGTGCTGATCGCCTTCACCGCGGTGGTCGTGTCCTCGATCGTGTTCATCGGCATCCACCTGCAGCCGGGGAGTTCGCTTCTCACCGATCGGCCGGCCAACCCTGTGCGCCTCGCGCAGCTCCTGCACCAGTACAACCTGGACGTACCCTGGCCCCAGCAGTACTGGATCTGGCTCACCCATGCCGTCCGCGGCGACATGGGCGTGTCCCTGACGGCCGGGCGCGGCGAGCCGCTGACCCCGGTCCTGCTGAGGGAGGCAAGCGTCAGCGTGACGCTGGGCTTCTTCGCCCTCCTGTTCACCGTCGGGGTCGGCATCAGTCTCGGCACCCTGGCCGCGATCCGCCAGAATTCCTGGGTCGATTACGTCGCCTCCACCGCCTCCGTCGTGGCGTACTCGATCCCCAACTTTGTCTGGGCCTTCCTGCTGATCCTGCTGACGGTCACCGGCTTCTACGCCTGGACTGGCGGGAGGATATACGAGAACATCGGGTGGGGAGCGCCGGAGCAGATACCGGTTCCCGCGCTCGCCCTGGGCCTGCCCTATGCGGCCATCGTCGCCCGGCTGACCCGCGCCAGCATGCTGGAGGTGATCCGCCAGGACTACGTACGCACAGCCTGGGCCAAGGGCCTTTCGAGCCGGGTCGTCGTGGTCCGGCATGCCCTGCGCAACGCCCTGATCCCGGTTATCACCGTCCTCGGCCCGCTGGCGACTGCCATCATCACGGGCTCGGTGGTGATCGAGTACCTGTTCGGCATCCCCGGCCTGGGAAAGGAGTTCGTCAGCAGCATCCTCGCGCGCGACTACAACGTCACGGTCGCGGTCTTCACGAGCTACGCCCTCTTGATAGGGTTCGCCAACCTGCTCGTGGACCTCACGTATCCGCTCCTGGACCCTAGAATTCGCTACTGACATGGCAACGGCCGCCGCACTACCCAGCAGCATCTCCGACCGCGATTGGGAAATGCCCGAGCAGGTATCGCGCCGGCAGGACTCCTGGCGCCGCCTGCGTCGCAACAAGCTGGCCCTGGTCGGACTGGTCATTGTGGCGATCGCGCTGGTCAGCGCGGTTGTCTCGCCGTTCTGGACCCCCTACGAGACCTGGCGCAACGCCCTTGGGCCCACGTACGCCTCACCCAGCCTCGCCCACCCCCTCGGACTCGACAACCTCGGTCGAGACGTGCTTTCCAGGCTTATGAGCGGGGCCACCGTCGCCCTGGAGGTAGGCGTGGGCGCGACGGCCCTCGCTTCCACTGTTGGCATAGTGCTTGGGCTGATCGCGGGGTTTTACCGAGGCAAGGTTGATGCCGTCATTTCAACGATCATCAACGTCTGGTATGGCGTCCCTGACCTGTTGGTGGCCATGACACTGGTCGTCCTCCTTGGACGTGGCGCGCTGAACCTGGTCGTGGCGATCGCGATCACCGGGTGGCTGGGCATGGCCCGACTGGTCCGCGGCCAGACGTTGAGCCTGCGCGAACGCGAGTTCAACGAGGCCGCGAAGGCGTCAGGCACCAAAAACATGGGCATCATCTTCAGGCACATCCTGCCGAACGCCCTGGGCCCGATCATCGTCCAGGCCACCTACCTGGTTCCCGCGGCGATCATATTCGAGGCCTTCTTGAGCCTCCTGGGCCTCGGCGTGCCACCGCCCACGCCCTCGTGGGGGGACATGGCGAGCGAGGGGTACAAGTCCCTGCAGTTCGCGCCCCATGTCGTCCTGGCGCCGAGTATCGCCATCTCGCTCACGGTCCTGGCCTTCAACTGGCTCGGTGATGGACTGCGGGACGCCATCGACCCGAGGATGCGCCGCTGAACAACGGCCCCGATCCGGCGCTGCTGCGCGTCGAAGACCTCCATACCGAGTTCGTCACCTCCAATGGAGTGGTCACGGCTGTCGCCGGCGTCAGCTTTGAGATTCGCCGTGGCGAGACGGTTGGGGTGGTCGGGGAATCCGGCTGCGGAAAGTCGATGACCGCCCTCAGCATTCTCCGGCTGGTACCCGAGCCCGGCAAGATAACCTCGGGGAGCATCGACTTCGACGGCAAGGATGTGCTCTCGCTGGACGAGCATGAGCTGCTGGACTACCGCGGCAACGACGTGGGGATGATCTTCCAGGACCCCATGAGCTCGCTGAACCCCGTGCTCAAGGTCGGCTTCCAGATCGAGGAAGCCATGCGCGCCCACACGCGTTTCAGCCGGGCAGAGGCCAAAGGCCGCGTGGTGCCACTCCTCAAGCAGGTCCGCATGCCGGACGCCGCCTCGCGCGCGAAGGAGTACCCGCACCAGTTCAGTGGTGGCATGCGGCAACGGGCGATGATCGCGATGGCCCTGGCCAATGCTCCGAGCCTGGTGATCGCCGATGAGCCCACGACCGCGCTGGACGTCACCGTCCAGGCCCAGATCATCGACCTTCTTCGCGAGCTCAACCAGGAGATGGGCACGGCGATCATGCTGATCACCCACAACATGGCCGTGGTCGCCAGCATCTGCACGAGGGTCATAGTCATGTACGCCGGCCAGATCGTTGAACAGGGGCCGGTTGAGCAGATTTTCGAGAGTCCCCAGCACCCCTACACCTGGTCCCTGCTGCGCGCCATCCCGCGCCTGGATGAGACCCAGCACGAGCGGCTGCGGTCCATCGAGGGGATCGCCCCCGACCTGATCCGGCCTCCAACAGGCTGCCGCTTCCACCCCCGCTGCCCCTTTCGAGTCGCCGAGTGCTTCACCGAGGAGCCGGTGCTGGAGAGGGTCGCGCCGGACCAGGAGGCTCGTTGCTGGGTCAAGATGGACCGCGCGTACAAGGAGATGGGAGCTGCTGAAATGGTCGATGTAAGGCCCGGTGCGGGCTCTGGCTACCAGGCGCCCTGATGCCGCGGGCTGGCGTCCAGTGAACCACTAGTGGCCTGGACGAAGAGGACCAAGGCTGACCCTGCTTCGACGCGCAACGTCGCGGTCAGTGGTGAACCACTTGTGGTGGTCGAGGACGTCGTCAAGCACTTCCCTGCCGGCCTGCGCCGCAAGGTCCACGCGGTCGACGGCGTGTCATTCGAGATTCGCAGAGGTGAGACCCTCGGTTTGGTGGGTGAGTCGGGCTGTGGCAAATCGACCCTGGGCCGGCTCGTATCCCAACTGCTCCCGGTGACCGAGGGATCGATCAAGTTCGACGGGGTGGACCTGGCCTCGCTCCACGGTGAGGACCTGCGGCAGCAACGGCGGGATTTGCAGATGATCTTCCAGGATCCCTATTCATCACTGGATCCCCGGATGACGGTTGGCGACATCATCGCCGAGCCCCTCGACAACTTCGCCATCCACAAAGGCTCGGCGCGAACGAACCGCGTGCGCGAGTTGCTGCAGGTGGTTGGTCTCAACCCAAACTTCGTCAACCGGTACGCTCACGAGTTCAGTGGCGGCCAGCGGCAGCGTATTGGTATCGCGCGGGCCCTGGCTCTGGGGCCCAAGCTGATCGTCTGCGACGAGCCCATCTCAGCCCTCGATGTCTCGATCCAGGCTCAGATAATCAACCTCCTCGAGGACCTGCAGGGCGAGTTTGGTTTGACCTATCTCTTCATCGCCCACGATCTTTCGGTGGTCAAGCACATCAGCGACCGCGTGATGGTGATGTACCTCGGCAGGATCGTCGAGGTGGCGGAGAGCGCGACGATCTACGACAACCCGCGCCATCCCTACACCAAGGCCCTGCTCTCCGCGATTCCCGTTCCTGATCCCAGGGTGCAGGCTCAACGCCGGTTGGTGGACCTCAAGGGCGAGATCCCCTCGCCGATAGATCCCCCGTCCGGGTGCCGGTTTCACCCTCGCTGCCCCATCGCCCGGGCGCCGGGGATCTGCAGTGAGGTGCAACCGGAACTGGATACCTACCGCGAGGGCTCGATGCACATGGCCGCCTGTCATTTCGCCGGCGAGCTGTAGCTTCGCTTGTTATCACCCCGGGCCGGCGGGCGGGCGGCCGCTCTCATGGTGCTGGCCCTATCAGGGGCTGCCTGTGGAGCTGGCAACGGGTCGAGCCGTTACGAACTGGCGGCCACGCAAAGATTTCGTTTCCCCATCACCAACGACATAGGTGAGTTCGACCCAGCACTGATAACGGCTGAGAGCGACGTTGAGTTGGGTCGCAACGTCTTCGAGGGACTGCTCAAGCCCGCCGACGATCTCGCTGTGGTCCCGGCCATCGCGGAGAAGCTGCCGGAGATTTCCCCCGATGGGCTTACCTACACGTTCACGCTGAAGAAGGACATCACTTTCTCGAACGGCGACCCCGTGACCGCCGCGGATTTCATCTACAGCTGGAGCCGGGTCCCCCGGTTGAAGAAGGGTTTTGTCGAAGGAGCGGCTCCGATCGTGGGGTTTGACGCCGTCAGGGCGGGCAGTTCGCAGACCCTCTCGGGCCTGAGCGCCCCCGACGACCACACCCTGGTGGTCAAGCTCGCAAAGAAGGCTGTCCGCTTCACAAACCTGGTGGCCACGTGGTCGCTGTGGGTCGTCGACAGGAAGGTTGTCGAGGCGGATCCCGATAGGTGGTGGACGAGGCCCGAGACCGCCGTCGGCACGGGACCTTTCAAGCTGTCGGCCCGGACTCCCGGGCGCTCCCTGGACTTTGTCGCCAACGATAGTTACCGAGGTCGCCCAAGACCGCTGCTCAGCTCCGTTCACGTGGAGGTCGTCGCCGACCAGAGCACCGCCATCAAGAGGTACGAGGAGGGACAATTTGATGACGTCGGCTATGGCGGCCAGAGTACCCTTCCGCCAGACGATGCGCTTCGCTACCAGGACGATCCCGTTCACCGCGGGGAGCTCACCAAGACCGCCAAGGGCCGGACAACCTGGGTCGGCCTCAACCTCGAGAAGGGCCCCTTCGCCGGTCTGACTGGCCCCGGCCTGCTTCTGCGCAAAGCCTTCTCAGAGGCCATAGACCGCAAGCAGCTGGCCGACAGGGCCTGCTCCAGCGCCCTGCAGTGCACTCCGGCAACGGGCGGCTATATCACCAGGAACCTCCATGGCTACCTGGGAGACGGCGAAGACAGCAGCGCCAGGTTCAGCCCGGCCGAGGCCAGGAAGGATCTCCGCGCAGGGGACCCGGACGGGTCCAGGACGAGGGGCTTGCATTACACCTTCAACCGGAGCGATGCCAATAAGGCGGTCGCGGACAGCCTGGTCTCTCAGTGGAAGACCAACCTCGGCATCGACGTCGCGGAGGAGCCACTGGAAAGGGACGCCTTCTTCGACGGCCGCGATGCCAAGGGTTATATCGCCTTCCGCCACAGTTGGGGGGCGGACTACGACCACCCTCAGGAGTGGTACGACTCCCTGTTCGTCACCGGTGCCGCCTCCGGCGGCTCAGGCTACAGCAACCCGAAGTTCGACAGCCTGGTCCAGGATGCCGACGGTAAGCCGCTCCAGGAGGCGCTGCCGATCTACCGGCAGGCCGCCGCGATCCTGGCGAGTGACCAGGTCGCCATCCCGCTGGTGTACAGCCTCGGCACCTACCTGAACAAGCCATACGTCCAGGGTGCCGGGTCCAACCCCCTCTTCGACAACTACTGGACCAGCATCAGGATCCTGAGACATTCCGCTTAGGCGGGCGGGGTCAGAGCCCCAGGGACTTCGCCACCAGGTAGCGCTGGATCTCGCTGGTCCCTTCGACAATCCGCATTATCCGAGCAAAGCGATAGATGCGCTCCAGTCCCAGCTCGCGGGTGAGACCGACGCCCCCGTGGACCTGGATGGCGGTGTCGGTCACCCTGCCCACCATCTCCGTGGCATAGAGCTTGGCGTATGCCGCGGCCTGGATCAGGGGTTCACCCTGGTCAGCCAGCCAGGCCAGCTTGTATGTGAGCAGGCGGGCCATCTCCACCTCCATGGAGGCGTCCGCGAGCTGGAAGCTGATGCCCTGCATCTTGCCGATCGGCTTGTTGAACTGCACCCGGTTGCGGGCATATTCGACTGCGGTTCGGGTGACGTAGTCGCCCAGCCCAACGCACATCGCCGCGATGTTGGCACGGCCGCCGGTGAGGAAGGTCATGGCGTTGTAGAAGCCCATGCCGACCTCCCCGATGACGTTCTCCTGGGGCACCCGGACGTTGTCGAAGACCAGCTCGCAGGGGCCCTCACCGCTATAGATGACGGGCTGGGTTTTTCCCACGCCAAGCCCCGGGGCGCCCTTCTCCACCACGAACGCCGTGACGCCCCCGGCCGCTTTTTTGTCGAAGTCGGTGACCGCGAAGACCTGGATGAAGTCGGCGTGCTGCCCGTTGGTGATGAAGTGCTTGGTCCCGTTGATCACCCAACCATCGCCGTAGCGGTCGGCGCGGGTGCGCATCGACTGGTTATCGCTCCCCGCATCCGGCTCGGTGAGGGCGAAGCAGGCCGAGATCTCCGCCCGCAGGAACGGCGGCACCAGTCTCTCCCTGAGTGCCGGGGAAAACCCACGCAACAGCGCGGTGGGTCCCTCCGGCCCGGCCAGGCAGGCCAGCGCCAGGAAGCTCCCCGTGCCCCCGGCCACCTCGCGCAGGCGGGCCTGGCCGACGTAGGACAGGCCGCCGCCGCCGAGCTCCGTGGGCATGTCCACGGCGTAAAAGCCCAGCTCTGCCGACCGGCGTCGCATCGCCTGGGTCTCTGCCCGGATCTCAGGTGACTCGCCGTCCGAGTCCCCAAAGCGCCCTTTCAGCTCCTGCTCCTTCGGCAGGACCTCGCGCCGGAGAAAAGAGCTGAAGGAGTCCGCGATCGCCTTCTCCGTCTCGCTGAAGCCGAAATCCATGGCTGCCGAGCCTAGCTGAAGAGCGCCCGCGGGCGATCGCCGGGCGTAGTATCTGAGTCCTCATGAACAGCGAGATTCACTCTTCCAACGGCCACCGCGAAACCGGCACGGTCCGGGTCAAGACGGGTTTGGCCGAGATGCTCAAGGGCGGGGTCATCATGGACGTCGTCAACGCCGAGCAGGCCAAGATCGCGGAGGACGCGGGCGCCTGTGCGGTGATGGCCCTGGAGCGTGTTCCTGCCGACATCCGCCGCGATGGCGGCGTGGCCCGGATGAGCGATCCCCACTTGATCGCCGAGATCCAGGCCGCGGTGACCATACCCGTGATGGCCAAGGTGCGCATCGGGCACTTCGTCGAGGCCCAGTTGCTGCAGGAGATCGGCATCGACTTCATCGATGAGTCCGAGGTGCTGACCCCGGCCGACGAGGAGCACCACGTGGACAAATGGCGCTTCAAGGTGCCGTTTGTGTGCGGCGCCCGCACCCTCGGGGAGGCCCTGCGGCGGATCGGTGAGGGCGCGGCCATGATCCGCACCAAGGGGGAGGCCGGCACTGGCAACGTGGTCGAGGCGGTGCGGCATATGCGCGCCGTCAGCGGCGAGATCCGCCGGCTCCAGGGAATGGCCGGCGAGGAGCTGTACACCGCGGCCAAGGAACTGCAGGCACCCTACGAGCTTGTGGCCGAGACCGCCCGCCTGGGCAAACTGCCCGTCGTCAACTTCTCTGCCGGGGGAATCGCCACGCCCGCGGACGCGGCCCTGATGATGCAGCTCGGCTGTGACGGTAACTTCGTGGGCTCGGGGATCTTCAAATCCGAGGACCCGACGCGCATGGCAAAGGCGATCGTCGCGGCGACGACCTACTTCGATAAGCCGGACGTCGTCCTGGAGGCCAGCCGGGGGCTGGGCAGTGCCATGAAGGGGATCGAGATCGCAACCATCCCCCGGGAGGAACTGCTCGCCTCGAGGGGCTGGTAGGGCGGCCATCCCCGGCCAGCGCACCCTGCGGGTCGGGGTGCTCGCCCTCCAGGGTGCTTTTCGCGAGCACATCGAAATCCTCCGGCGCCTCGGCGTGGAGGCCTTTCCCGTGCGCACAAAGGACGAGCTTGACGACGCTGACGCCGTTGTCCTCCCGGGCGGGGAGAGCACGACCATGGACAAGCTGCTGCGCAAGTTCGAGTTGCAGCAGCCCCTCCGGGAACGGCTTCGGGGTGGTATGCCCGCACTCGCGACCTGCGCTGGCCTGATCCTGCTCTCCCGTGAGGTGATCGACGGCTTGCCCGACCAGGAGTGCCTGGGCGTCCTGCCAGTATCCACACGCCGAAACGGCTACGGGCGCCAGCCCGACAGTTTCGAACGCGCCCTGGACATCGACGGCCTGCGCGATCAGTTTCCGGGCGTGTTCATCCGGGCACCGGTGATCGTCGACCTCGACGCCGACGTGGAGGTGCTGGCCAGCGTGGAGGGGCGGCCGGTGGCCATCGCCGCGGGGCCGGTTATCGGGCTCACCTTCCATCCCGAGTTGACGCGTGACGGGCGTCTTCACGAGCTCTTCCTGGAGCGAGCGGTGCCCGAGGCCCAGCGAGCCGTTCCCGGCGGCATCGCGCGATGAATATCCGCAGTGCCCAGGTCACCGACTGGGGCCGGATCGACCAGATTTACGCGGACGGCCTCCAGCTCTCGCTGCAGGGGGAGGGCGCCACCCACCCCGTGCGGCTCTGGCAGATCGTTTCCCGCACCCTGAGCTCCCTGCTCCCATTGTCCACGCCCAGCGAGATGCTGTATGTCTCCGAGGACGACGAGGGCAACGTCAACGGGTTCATCCAGGCCGAGATCCTGGGCGGGACCGACAGCCGCGTCCCGGGCCCGCGACGCCGCCAGCCGGACGCCATCAGGGTTCTCAACCTCTCCCTGGTACCCGAACTCTCCGGGGCCGGAGGAGGTGCCTTGATAGACCACCTCTGCAGCGAAGCCATGGGCATGGGGGTTGCCCGAATCTACGTGCGGATACCCGAGGGTCATGCGGTTGGCGAGAGTTTCAAGGCGCACGGCTTCGTTCCATACGCGCGCGACCGGGTGTTCTACCGGGGTGACACCTCGCCGGATTCCGAGCTGGATCCCCCGGAAGGCTTGCGCGCGGCGACCCGCAAGGACGGCCTTGCGCTCTTCACCCTTTACCTCGCGGCCACGCCCCGCGCGGTCTCGCAGGTGGAGGCGCCGGACTACCGGCAATGGCGGGCGCTCAACGAGGTGGAGTGGCTGCACCGCTTCGGCCGGCGCGGCAATCGGAGCCTTGTCCTGGAGCGAAACGGCGAGGTCGTGGCGTGGCTGGGCGTGGAGGTGGGGTCCCCCGGCCGGCCCCACACCGTGGCAACGATGACCCGGCTGGACCAGCAAGGTGACGGCACGATGGAGCAGGCCCTGCTGGCGGAGGCGCTCCGCGGGCTCTCCGGGCACGCCAGCGGCGCCTGGTGTAACGTCCGCAGCTACGACACCCTGACCACCCGGATGCTCCAGGATGCGGGGTTCGAGGCCCTCGCAGGACAGGACCTGCTGGTGCGCGAAATGCGTTCGCGCGTGGCGGCTGCGGCGCGAGCATCGAAGAAGGACAAAGCCTTTGCCCCGGTGTTCGGGTGACACGGGACTGGCAGGGCGAGCTGGACCTCCTCTTCAGCGCCCTGCCGCCCAAGATCCGTGACGCGGTCCGGGTCGCCACCTCCGAGGGCAGGGAGATCCTGGAGATCGTCCTCGACCTGGGCCGGGAACCGGAGGCCCGCTTCAGTGACGGTGAGGTCATCCTGAGCCCCGACGCAGTTACGCCGTCCGACCTCGAGTACGTCGCCTCCCGGATGGGCTCCTTCGGGGACGACAACCGCGCCGGGATCGGGCAGACGTTGCACCGAATCTCGGCGATCAGGAATCGCCGCGGGGAGATCGTCGGCCTGACCTGTCGCGTGGGCCGGGCGGTCACGGGCACGATAGACCTGATCAAGGACCTCGTGGTCTCCGGGCGGTCCATCCTCCTCCTGGGCCGGCCCGGGGTGGGAAAGACGACCATGCTCCGGGAGTGCGCCAGGGTCCTGTCGGACGAGAAGCGCAAGCGCGTGGTCATCGTGGACACCAGCAACGAAATCGGCGGAGACGGTGATATTCCCCACCCCGGTATCGGGCGCTCGCGAAGGATGCAGGTGCGCACACCGAACCTGCAGCACGCGGTGATGATCGAAGCCGTCGAGAACCACATGCCGGAGGTGATCGTCATCGACGAGATCGGCACCGAGCTGGAGGCCGGCGCGGCCCGCACCATCGCCGAGCGCGGCGTGCAGCTGGTAGCCACAGCACATGGCGGCAGCCTTGACAACCTGCTCGTGAACCCCACCCTGAACGACCTCCTGGGGGGGATCCAGACCGTCACCCTGGGTGACGAGGAGGCCCGCCGGCGCGGGAGCCAGAAGTCCGTGCAGGAGCGCAAGGCGCCACCCACATTCGATGTCCTGGTGGAGATCCAGGAGCGTGACCAGCTGGTGGTGCACACCCCGCTGGACGAGGTGGTGGACCTGGCTTTGCGCGGCCAGTTCAAGCCGCCGCAGCTGCGCTTGCGACGCCCCGACGGTTCGGTGGTGACAAAGATCGTGGCGAGGCCGCGCGAGAGCGCGCGGCGCACCCCGAACAGCGCGCCCTCTTCCCCCCGCCGGCTCCGTCCCTCCGTGGTCACGCCGGGGGGCGGGGGCCGCCGCCAGCGGGCGGCCTACGATCCCATCAGCATTTTCCCGTACGGCGTCAGTCGCAGCCACGTGGAACAGACGGTGCGCGAACTGGCAATACCGGTTCGCATCCTCCACCACCCCGAGGACGCGGACCTGGTTCTCACCCTCAAGAACTACTACCGGCGCCGGGATTCCCCAATCCAGCAGGCGGAGTCGCAGGGCACGCCGGTCGAGGTCCTGCGCACCAACAGCGCGGCCCAGGTCGAGACCGTGCTGCGGCGCATCTTCCAGATACCTGACGCCCACCCGGACGACCAGGACGACCAGGAGGAAGGGTAGGAATCGCCCCAGCGGGGATCGGTGGATCCCGGCTTAGCAGCGGGCCTCACAGTAGAATCGCCCGCCGATGAGGGGATACCTGGTCACCTTCGAGGGAGTGGAGGGCAGCGGCAAGTCCACACAGGCGGCGCGGCTCGTCGAAGCGCTCCGCGGCGACGGTCTGCCGGTGGTCGCGGTTCGGGAGCCCGGGGGCACACGACTGGGCGAGGCGGTCCGCGAGATCCTTCTCTCGGTCGAGCACCATGACATGGCCGCCTGGGCAGAGGCCAGCCTCTACACCGCGGCGCGCGCCCAGTTGCTCAAGGAGGTGATCATCCCGGAGATGGCCAAGGGTGCGATCGTTGTCGCGGACCGCTTTGTCGACTCAACATTTGCGTACCAGGGTGCGGGACGCGGGCTGGAGATGACGGTGCTGTCGGCGATGCAGATGGTGCTCAAGGTACGGCCTGACCTGACAATCCTGCTCGACCTCGACCCGGCCGCAGGGCTCGGCCGGCAGGCGGCGAGCAAGGGTCACTCGGCGGATCGCATGGAGCAGGAGGACATCAGCTTCCACACGCGGGTCCGCGACGGCTACCTGGATTACGCCCGGCGAGATCCTGACCGGTTCTTTGTTATCGACGCTGCCCAGGAGCCCGACGCGGTGGCCGCGATCGCACTGCGGACCACGCGGGACCGCGCGGGCGCCCACGGGGTCCGGGCGACCGCATGAAGATGGTCGTGGCGATCATGCACGGCGACGACGCCGGCGCATCGATCGAGGCCCTCGCCGATCGTGGGATCCCTTCCACTCGGCTGGACACCAGCGGCGGCTTCCTGCACAAGGGCAACACCACCGTGCTCTGCGGGGTCGCCGATGGACAGGTGGACACAGTGATGGCTGTCCTGCGCGAGCACAGCAAGAGCCGGACGGAATTCCTCAACCCCATGCCGCCAATCGTCGAGCCGGGCGACATGTATGTTCCCTACCCGGTCGAGGTGGAGGTAGGCGGCGCCGTTGTGTTCGTCCTGGACGTCGAGCGCTTCGAGAAAATCTAGGCCGCGGCTATCCTTCCAAGGGTGACTGCGCAGGGCACCCGCCGCACCGCACGGAAGCCCCGGCCCACCGCTGAGTCGAAGCGGGTGGAGATAAAGGGAGACCCGGCCTTTTTCCGGCGCATCAATTACCCGGCGGTGGCGCTCGGGTTCGTCGTCGCCATGGCAGTCTTCCTGGGATTGGGCTCCCTCGTTCCCGCCCCCAGCGGGCAGCTCGCGGCAAGCTCGGGAGCCTATTTCGCGGTCAGCGTGGTGGCGATGTTCTCCGGTGGCCTTGCCGCCGGCATGCTGGAGCCCAAATATGGGGTCCTCAACGGCCCCCTGGTGGCTGTGATCTACATCTTCGTCGGCTTTATCCTGACCTTCAACTCGGAGCTGGCGCGCGTGAAGATCGTCGGCCCGCTCGGCCTGGGACCGATGCGAGTCGACCGGGTGTTCGCGGCTGACATCCCACAGCTGTTCTTCGCCAGCCTCGGCGGGTACGTTGCCGGGATGATCGAACGCCGGGTCCGCGCGCCCCGGCGGGGGCGGGAAGATGGCAAGGGCACAGACCGCCAGGCCTGAACCCCGCCGTCTGCGCGCGGAGCGAGCCGCCGGCCCGGACGCGGCAGGTATAGACCGAGCGGCGCACCTGGCGCGTGGCGTCGCGACCAACGTCGAGGCCGTCGTCGTGGGCAAGCCTGACCAGGTCCTGCTCGGCGTGCTCTGTCTCCTTGCTCGCGGGCACGCCCTTATCGAGGACGTGCCGGGCGTGGGCAAGACGACCCTGGCCAAGGCCCTCGCGGTGAGTATCGGAGGCCGTTTCGAGCGGATCCAGTTCACGCCGGACCTGCTCCCGTCGGACGTCCTGGGGGTCAACATGTATGACCCCGCGACAGGAGGCTTTCACTTCCGGCCCGGCCCCATATTCGGCAACGTGCTGCTGGCTGACGAGATAAACCGCGCCACACCCAAGACCCAGTCCGCCCTGCTTGAGGCCATGGAGGAGCGGCAGGTGACCCTCGACGCGGTGACACACTCGGTACCCACGCCATTCATAGTCCTGGCGACCCAGAACCCGGTCGAGTTCTCCGGTACGTTCCCGCTGCCCGAGGCCCAGCTGGATCGATTCGCCGCGCGCATCAGCCTGGGCTACCTTCCGCCCGCCGCCGAGGTTGAGATGCTGAGCCGCTTTGACCAGGAGAGCCCGCTCAATGACCTCGGTTCGGTGGCCGACGAGGACGACGTGCGTGCCGCCCAGGAGGCCATCGCGACGGTCCACGTCAGCCTCGCCGTCAAGGAGTATGTCGTCGCGCTCGTCGGCGCCAGCCGCGTGCACCCGGAGCTCAGCCTGGGGGCCAGCCCCCGGGCGTCGCTCGCGCTGATGCGCCTGGGCCAGGCCCTGGCGGCGGAGCAGGGACGCGACTATGTGCTGCCGGACGACATCAAGGTGCTTGCCGAGCCGGTGCTGGCGCACCGCCTGGTCTTCAAGCCTTCGGCCGAGATGCGCGGCGCCGACCGGGGAAAGCTTTTGGCCGACCTGATCGACTCCGTCGCCGTGCCGCAGGGAGGTCGGCACTCCGCGCCCTGAAGCCATGAGCAACGCCCTGCGCCGTGTCCTCTCCGGGGCCGGCATCGCTGCCCTCCTGTTCTTCGCCTACATAACTGCTATCCGGTTGGCCTTCGTCCTCGCTTATTTCGCGGTATTGCTGGTGGGGCTCTGCTGGTCCTGGGCCCGGCTGGCGGGGCGCGGGATTACGGTCGTGCGCGAGTCGAGGTCGGGAGTGTACGAGGTCGGCCAGGAGTTCCGAGAGAAGCTGGAGGTCATCAACGGCTCGCTCGTGGGGGCACCGTGGGTGGCGATTGAGGACCAGGCGCGCATACCGGGCTATGAAGCCAGCAGGGTCTTTGGCCTGCCGGCGCGAGGAAGCCGGCGCTGGACCAGCCGAGGGCGGTTCACGGTCCGAGGCAGGTACTCCCTCGGTCCGCTGCGCGTTACCACCGGCGACCCCTTCGGGTTTTTCAGCTCCACCCGTGTGCTGGCGGTCACCGGCGCCGTGATCGTCCACCCGCGGCTCCTCGATGTCACGAGGTATCTCCCCGGTGCTTCCAGCGGCAGTGGGGAGGCGGGTATCCACGGTCGGTACACCGATAGTCCTCCTGACGCGCTGGGCATCCGCGAGTACGACGCCTCAGACGGGTTCAACCGCGTTCACTGGCCTTCGACCGCACGCCTCGGCCGGCCCATGAGTCGCAGCTTTGAGCGCTACGAGGGGTCAGACACCCTTGTCGTGCTGGATCTCGCCATTGGCGTTCACCACGGTAGCGGGGCAGCGTCGTCCCTGGAGCAGGCGGTCAGCCTGGCCGCCTCGGTGGTGATGACCGCCCTGCAGCAGGGCCAGTCGGTCGGACTTCGTTGCAACGACGCGGCGGGGACGGTTTTCGGCAGCGCAAGGGGCCCTGCCCACCTGCGGGTAATCCTCGACTTCCTGGCGATCGCCCAGCCGTCCGGGGGGAGGGGCGTGGAGACCGTCCTGGCCGGGTCCGCGGCGCGCGTTGCCCAGAGCGTCGTGGTCATCACGCCCGCCGTTCCGGCGCTGTGGGTGGACAACCTGGCGGGCGCTCGAGAACGAGGCCGCAGGGTCACGGTCCTGCGTCTCACGGGGGTGGAAGGCGAGGGGTCGACGCGCCAGGCCATTGCCGGCATGAGTTGGTGGGAGGTCGGGCGAGCCTCATGAGGGTGCTGGGGGTGGTGTCCTTGATGTCGCTGGCCGGGGCTGGCCTCTGGTTGGCAGGATGGCTACAGGTCGAGCGGAAGCAGGGGGCGATTGCCATCGGCATAGGTCGCGCCGAAGCGTGGCGTTCCATCACCATCGATACGCGCGCGGGCCTGGTTGCCGACGCCGCCCTGGTAGGCCTGGTGCTCGTGACGGTCGCGCTCGTCGCGGGATCGCACTGGGTGCCCGGTACGGATGTTCTCCTGCCCACGATGCTGGCCGGCGCACTCGCCACCCTGCTCCTCGCCAAGGTCTGCCCGCGCGGGACGACCTACTGGCTGGCCGTGGAGCTCTCTGCCGTCGTGGCGCTCTTCATCTTCACCGGCCACCACGAGGGCGGGCTGCAGGGGGACTTCGCGGCCTGGGTCGGTTCAATCCGCGGGTCAGCCAAGCTGGCGACGCTGATCACGATGGCCGGGAGTGGTTGGTTGGTGACCGCCTGGTCCGCGTTCTGGGTCGCCCGCCGCCGCAATGCAGCGATGGCCCTCGCGCCCCTGGCCGTCACCCTCGCGGTGGAGGTCCTCAACGACCCCGTCCAGGCCGCCGGTGGTCAGCTCGTGGTCCTCTGGATCGGCCTCGCCGGCACCCTCCTTCTGCGCCTCAACACGGCCCGCATCCGTGAGCGGTGGCACGACAGGGCAGACCACCAGGTTTCGGTCTACATCGCCTCCCGCGGCGCCGCGGCCGGGGTCCTGCTGCTGGTGGTGGCTGCCATGCTGCCGCCGCTCTCGACAGTCGACCTGAGCGTCGGGATGTTCCATGGCCGCAGTCCGCAGGGCACCGCCGGCCCCTCAGCCGAGAACCCGGACCGGGGCGGCGACTCCCAGCGGGAGGGCAACCTCACTCATACCGGTTACGCCGAGACCGTAGCGCCCGGCGGCACACTGAGCAGAAGTGCCACCCCGGTCCTTCGCGTCAGCAGCGACTTCGGGCGTCCCGTCTACTGGCGGGGGATCAACCTCTACAGCATCGTCAACTCCGCCTGGGCGCCGGGGCCGGCGCGGAATGTCACCGCCGCGGCCGCGTCTAATGCGCCGCTGGAGGGCGGCTCGTCGCTTGCGCGCCAGCACGTCCATGCCGCCGTCGAAGTTCTCGACGCCCCCCAGCGGACCCTCTTCTGGCCGGGGGAGCCATTCTCGGTGGACGAACCCAGCGTGCTGCAGGGCGCGCGTCCTGACCGGCTATCCGGTGTCACGTCAGTTGAGGCGGCATATAGCCGCTTTCCGCTGGCGGTCGGCTCCAGGTACACGGTCGACGCGCTGCAATCGGTGGCCACAGAGGCACAGCTCCGGTCGGCGGGGTCCGACTACCCGCCCTCGATCATTGAGCTGACCGGTAACACCACTGGCCTGGGTGCGGACGTTCGCGAGCTTGCCCAGCAGGTGGCAGGATCGGCGGGGACGCCCTACGACCGGGTCAAGAGCCTGGAGAGCTACCTCCGGAAGCAGGAGAAATACCAGTTGACTGTGGATGCCCCTCCTG
This sequence comes from Candidatus Dormibacteria bacterium, assembly GCA_046262515.1. Lineage (GTDB taxonomy): Bacteria > Chloroflexota > Dormibacteria > DASZGP01 > DASZGP01 > JAXDLW01. The sequence continues at coordinate 27,675 of JBHEMP010000172.1, forward strand.
CCGGGACCAATCCCATCTCCTTTTTCCTCTTCCGGTCGCACGTTGGCTACTGCGAATACTTTGCCTCGGCTATGGGGGAGATGGTGCGCTCCCTGGGTATCCCGGTACGCCTGGTCAGTGGCTATGGCCCCGGTCAGGGCGAGCCCGCTGCCGAGAGCGATCGCACCTTCCGACGGGAATCCGCCGCAGGCGGGGTCGTCAACATCCTCCGGGCCTCGGACGCCCACACCTGGGTCGAGGTCTACTTCCCCGGCTACGGGTGGATCCCCTTCGAGCCCACGCCGGACGCGAACTACCCGGTTCTCTCGCGGGGTACCTCGACAGCGCCCACGGCAGCGCCCGTTGCCCCGGCGGCGCCCCCCGTCGTCGCCCCTCCGGCCAGGGTTACGTCGCCACATGGCACCAGCGGCGTCCGCCTCCCGCTGGCCGGCGGGCTGACCCTGGTGGCGATCCTGGCGGCGGCCGCGGGCCTGCTGCTCGGTCTCAGGAGGATCCTCGTGGGCCCCGTCGAAGCTCCCGCGGCAAGCTTCGCCTGGGCCCGGCTCAGGTTCCTGGGGCGGAGGCTCGGGCTGTTCCCGAGGTCCAGCGAAACGCCTCTTGATTATGGGAGCCGGCTTGCCGGGAGGCTCCCCGGTATGGGCCCGGAGATAATGACCATCGCCGTTGGCTACAGCCGCGACCTCTACGGCGCGGACGCCCGGCGCGCGCCAAGTGCTGCCGAAAGCGAGGCGTGGGCGGTGGTGCGGCGGGGACTGGCCAGGCTCATACTCCTCGGCGACCGCGCCGGCGGGGTCAGGGGCGGGGAGAGAGCTCCACGGTCCTGAGGTCCTCGGCGCACTCTGCGCCTTCGACCTCGCCCTGTTCAACGTAGTACAGGTTGCGGCGATTCAGGTGCGTCAGGAAGAACCTCTTCCGGGGGTTCTCAGAAACGATGGCCCGGGCCTGGGCGATGGAAAGATGGCTGGGGTCGCCCTCGAGCGTCGCGGTCATCTCCATCAGGACGTTGTCGCTGGCATCGACCAGGGCGCGCAGACCCGGGCAATCGGTGGTGTCCCCCGAAAAGGCGAAA
>JBHEMP010000173.1:0-31764 GCA_046262515.1 Candidatus Dormibacteria bacterium
CTCCGACATCGCCTCGTGGGTCAAGGAACTTTTCAGCCAGGAGCAGGGGCTACAGGACGTGTGGGTCGAGGGCGAGGTGTCCGGGTGCCGCCTCGCGGCCTCCGGGCACTGTTACCTGACGCTCAAGGACGACCGGTCGGCTATCAGCGCGGTGATGTTCCGAGTGCCGCTGAGCCGGCTTCGTTTCCAACTCCAGGACGGCATGGTGATCCTGGCCCACGGCAAGCTCGAGTTCTACGGCGACCGCGGCCAGACGCAATTGATCCTCGACAGCGCCCAGCCTTCAGGGGTGGGAGCGCTGTACCTCGCCTTCGAACAGCTCAAGGCCCGGCTCGACGCGGAAGGCCTGTTCGCCCCGCACCTCAAACGCGCCCTGCCATTCCTGCCCCGCCGGGTCGCCGTCGTCACTTCGGAGGCGGGCGCCGCGCTGCGCGACGTCATCCAGGTGGTGCGCCGTCGCTGCCCCACGGTGGGCGTGGTGGTGGCCCACGCCCCCGTCCAGGGGACGGTTTCGCCGGCCAAGCTGATCCTCTCGCTGCGCCGCGCCGGCACACTCCCCGAGGTGGACGTGGTACTGCTGGTGCGAGGTGGTGGCTCGCTCGAGGACCTCGCGGCCTTCAACGACGAGACCCTGGCGCGAACCATCCGCGCCTGCCCGGTCCCAGTGGTCACGGGGATCGGCCATGAGACCGACTACACCATCGCCGACTTCGCCGCCGACATGCGCGCGGCCACGCCATCGCAGGCCGCCGAACTGGCCGTGCCGAGCCGGGCGGACCTGCTGAACCAGCTCCTGCAACTACGGCAGCGGCTGGTCAGCGGCCTGCCCGACTTCCCGGCTCAGCGCCATTCCCTGCGGGAGCTGCGCGATCGCCTTGACGGCGCCGTCGCCCGGGAGGCGGCGGCCAAGCGGGAGCGCCTTACCGTCGCGCGCGACAGGCTCGACCGCCAGAGTCCGTCGTTGCAGCTGCCGCTGATGCAGCAGCGCCTCGACGATCGGCGCGACCGCCTCGACCAGGCCCTGCGTAATGGGCTGGCGCGAACCGCCGCGGACCTCGGCGCGCGCCGAGCCGAGCTGGAGGCGATGAGCCCGCTGAGGGTGCTGGCGCGCGGCTACAGCCTGGCGCGCACCATGGAAGGCGAAGTCCTGACCTCGGTCAGCGGGTTGGTGCCCGGGCGCCGCCTGGTCACGATGTTCGCCGATGGCACGGCCACCTCGGCGGTAGTGGCTGTAGACAGCACACCGGTCCTGGCGGGTGAACCAGGTAGAGGGGGGGATGATGCCTGACGAGGCGCCGGAGACCGCGATCGAGGAGCTGAGCTACGAGGACGCGCTGGCGGAACTGGAGACGCTTATCCGGCGGCTTGAGACCGGCAGCATCGACCTTGCCGACGCGGTCAAGGTCTACGAGCGTGGTGTCGCGCTGGCGGCGCACTGTGGCGGCCTGCTGGAGGACACTGAGAAAAAGGTGCAGCGGCTGGTGCTGGGCCCACGCGGGGAGCCGTCGGAGGTGCCGATGGACGCCGGCGACGCCCCTTGACCTATTACCCCTACCTGGTCATTCCAGCCATCGCGTGGTTCATTGCCCAGTCGCTCAAGGTGGTTACCGATTCGGTCTGGCATCGCCGCGTGGACCTCGCCCGTCTGGGTTCTTCCGGAGGCATGCCAAGCTCCCACACGGCCATGGTCCTCTGCCTGACCACGCTGATCGGCCGCCGGGTTGGCGTTGGCAGCGCCGAGTTCGCCGTCAGCGCCATCTTCAGCGCGGTGGTCATGTACGACGCCACCGGGGTGCGGCGTGCCGTAGGCCGGCAGGCGCGGGTGCTGAACCGAATCGTGGATGACCTCCTGACCCAGCAGGGCCTGAATGAGGACCGACTGCGGGAACTGATCGGGCATACCCCCATCCAGGTCTACGCCGGTGCCGCGCTGGGAATCGGCATCGCGCTCGTGCTGGGCCGGTGATGGCGTCAACCCGACTTGACGTGGCACTCGTGAGCCGGGGCCTGGTGGCGTCCCGGCAGAAGGCGCAGGCCCTTATCCGTTCGGGGGAGGTGCGCCTGGAGAGTCGCCCCGTGGAGCGTGTCGACCTGCCGGTGGACGACGAGGCGCGGATCGAGGTCCTGGCGCAGCCGCGCTATGTCAGCAGGGGTGGCGACAAGCTGAGGGGAGCGCTGGACGCCTTCGGCATCAGTGCCGCCGGCCGCGTCTGCCTGGACGCGGGGGCGTCGACGGGCGGGTTCACCGACGTGCTTCTCGAGGATGGCGCGCTGCTGGTATACGCGGTCGACGTGGGCTACGGGCAGCTGGACTGGAAACTGCGTCAGGATGAGCGGGTGGTGGTCATGGAGCGCACCAACATCCGTGACGTGCGGAAGCTGACCGGGCCGGCGCCGAGCCTGGCGGTGGGCGATCTCTCCTTCACCCCGCTGCAGCGCGTGGTCCCTTCCATTCGCGATCTCCTGGCACTACCGGGCGAGATGGTGCTGTTGCTGAAACCACAGTTCCAGGTGGGCCGGGGGGCTGTGGGCAAGGGCGGCGTCGTCCGGGACGAGGGTGCACGCCAGGCGGCGCTGAGTGAGTTCTCCTCGTGGGCAATGGACAACGGCCTGCATGTCGTCGCGACCGCCGATTCCACACTGGCCGGCGCCAGGGGTAACCGTGAGATTTTCGTGCACCTGCGCTGTGAGAGGGGCGATGCCGGCTGACGGCGACGTGCTCTTCGTTATGCACTCGCGGGTGCGGGCGGATGAGAAGGCGGTGATGGAGACGCAGCGCTGCCTGGAGGCTGCGGGCCGGACGGTACGGACATTCCGACGGCACGGCCCCGCGGACCGCCCCGGCCGCTTTGACGGCGGCTGGGAACTGGACCCCGGCCTCGTCGAAGGGGCGGCGCTGGTGGTGACCTTCGGCGGGGACGGCACCTTCCTCCATGCCGCCCGGACGGCGGTGCGCCTGGGTGTCCCGATGCTGGGTGTCAACCTGGGCCGCCTTGGATTCCTCACCTGGACGCTCTTGAAGGACGCCCCCGCTGCCCTCGGAGAGTGGATTGGCGGCCGCTCGGTGGTCGAAACGCGCCGGACCCTCTCGGTCGAACTCAACGGCGAGCGGCACGTAGCCCTCAACGAGGCTGCGCTGCTCAAGGACCCGGCCGCCAACGTCATCCAACTCGAGATCAGCTATGGCGGCACCGACGTTGGGATGTTCCACGCCGACGGCGTGGTGGTCGCGACGCCCACCGGTTCCACCGCCTACGCCGCTTCGGCGGGCGGCCCCATACTGGACCCCGCGGTGGGGGGGATGGTCCTTGTTCCCCTCAACCCCCACACCCTGGCCAGCCGTGCGCTCGTCCTTCCCCCCGAGGGGCCGCTGCTGGTCCAGGTGGACGAGAGCACGCGCCTGCTGCTCGACGGGGCCGCCAACCTCGACGTGGCCAGCCACTCGACGATCAGCTGCGCCCTCGACGGACCGCCGCTGCAGGTGGTGCTGTCTCCCGGCGCGTCCGATTTCTACCGCCAGCTGCGCGAGAAGATGCGCTGGGGCGAGCCCCTGGTGCGCGAGGGTCGCCGATGACGGTTCACGGGCCGGGGAGGGGGGGAAGGCTCAGTAGGCTTGCGGCCTACCGCGTGGGCCAGGCGATCGCGGGCACCTTCGGCCGCACCGATGAGCGCGCCATGGCCGATGCCGTCGAAGAGCTCCCGGAGGCGCTGCGCCCGCTGTTCCTGGCCATGCGAGACCGCGACCGCAGGCACGCGGTGGGCGTACTGCGCCGCCTCGGGCCGGCGCCGGCTGTGCTGCGGCAGGCGGCACTGCTGCACGATGTCGGCAAGGTCGAGGCCTACCTGGGTACGCCGGGGCGCACCCTGGTGGTCGCCGCGGGGGCGACGCGCGCGCTTGGCCTGCTGACCCGCGCGCCAGTGCTCGGCCGCCGCGTGGCCCGGTACATAGACCACCCGGGCATCGGGGCCGAGATGCTTCGACGGGCGGGGGCGCCGGCCGACCTCGTCGAGATCGTCGCGGAGCACCAGCTCAGGCGACCCCGCCGGAATGACACCGCCCGGTTACAGGCTGCCGACGGCCGTGAGTGAGGAACTGACCGCGGTCGTACCCGGCCTGCGGGTGCGCACCGAGGTGTTCGAGGGCCCGATCGACCTGCTGTTGACGCTCGCCCAGCGCAGCCAGCTCGACCTGAACCTGGTGCGACTGGCTGACCTGACCTGGGACTACCTGGAGAGCCTGTCCTCCTCCGGGCGCCGGCCCGCGGAGGAGATGGCGTCCTTCCTCCTCGTGGGTTCCAAGCTGCTGGCCCTCAAGGCTTCCGGCCTGCTGCCGGGCACCAGCAGCGAGGAGGAGGAAGAGGACCTCGAGCGCTGGGAGGAGCGCGTGCGCGAGCGGATGCTGGAGTATCAGCGATTCAAGACCGCCGCGCTGGAGTTGATGCGCAGGCACCAGGAGGGCGGACCAAGCTTCGGCTCACTACTGGAGGGCGAGGTGGTCCCCAGTGAACGGCTGGCGCTTCATCCGGATGGTCTCGCCGCCGCGTTCGAAGCGGTGATGAACCGGCTGCCGGCGCCGGAGGAGGTCGCGGTGCAGATCAGCAGCTACTCGCTGGGGGACGAGATGGACCGCGTGCGGATGCGCCTCAGGGGCAGCGTGGTTATTGCCTTCGGCGAGCTCTTCGACCGCGCCGAGAACCGCCTCCACGCGGTGGTGATCTTCCTTGCCCTGCTCGAGCTGATTCGCCTCGGCGAGGCCGGGGTCCGCCAGCGCAGCACATTCGGCGACATCCAGGTCACCTCGGCCGCCGATGCCTGACTTCGCCGCCGTTCCCGGCATCGATGACCTGCGCCGCCAGGCGGAGGCCGTCCTGTTCAGCGTCGGTAGTGCCATGGCCAGGACCCCGCTTGCGGAGGCCCTGGACGTTGACATTGACACCCTCGAGGGGGTGCTGGAAGCGCTGGATGACTCGCTCGAAGAGCATGGCCTGATGCTCCAGCGTCACCGGGACATGGTCCAGCTGGTGACCCGCCCCGAGACCGCTGAGGCGGTCCGCCGGGTGCTCAATCCCGAGGTGACCGGGCGCCTGTCTCCTGCCGCCTACGAGACGCTGGCGGTCATCGCCTACAGGCAACCGGTGACCAAGGCGGGCATAGACGACGTGCGCGGCGTCGACAGCGAGCGGGTGCTGGAGGGACTGATGACGCGTGGGCTGGTGGAGGAGCGCGGCCGGCTGGACTCGCCAGGGACGCCGCGCACCTTCGGCACGACGATGCGTTTCTTGCAAATCCTCGGCGTGGGCAGTCTCGACGACCTCCCGGCACTGGCCGCGACTGACGCGGAGTCCACGGGCCCCACCTCGGACCATCCTGACCTCGCCCCGTGAGCGAGGAGGCCTCTCCGACCGCCGTTCGCCTCAACCGGTTCCTGGCCATGCGCGGGGTTGCCGCGCGGCGTAAAGCCGACGAATTGATCGCCGCGGGGCGGGTCACCGTCAACGGCCGGCCCACGCCCCCCGGCGGGGTCCTGGTGATGCCCGACGACGTGGTGGCGGTGGACGGACAGCCGCTGTCGGAGCCCGCCGAGCGCCGCTACTTTGCGGTTAACAAGCCGGTGGGCTACCTCAGTGCGGTAACCGATCGCAGCCAGCGCCCGCTGGTGACACGCCTGCTGCCGCCTGGAGCGCGTGAGCACGGGGTCAGCCCCGTGGGCCGGCTCGACCTGCGCAGCCGGGGCCTGATTCTCCTCACCGACGATGGCGAGCTCAGCTTTCGCCTCCAGCATCCCCGTCACCACGTGGAGAAGGAGTACCTCGTGGATGCCCGCGGCGAACTTGGCGAGGGGGCCCTGCGGGAGTTGCGCGGCGGCGTTGACCTGGAGGAGGGCCGGACCAGCCCCGCGGTGTTCGAGGTCCTTGATCGTGGCGCGCGAAGGGTGCGACTGCGGGTTGTGCTGCGCCAGGGCTGGAAGAGGCAGCTGCGACGCTCGTTCGCCGCGGTGGGGGCGACCGTCCTGGACCTCCAGCGGGTGCGTGTCGGGCCCCTTGAACTGGGCGGCCTCCCGGAGGGGCGGTCACGCGCACTCGCAGAGGATGAACTGGCGGCACTCAGGGCGGCGGTGGGCCTGCCGTGATCGTCGCCATCGATGGACCCTCCGCGTCGGGAAAGTCGACGATCGGCAGGATGCTGGCGCGACATCTCCAGCTGCCGCTCGTCGACACCGGCCTGATGTACCGCGCGGTGACGGTCCTCGCAGAGGAGGCGGGTATCGACCCCGCGGACACCGTCGCCCTCGCCGGTCTGGCCTCTACGGCGCAGATCGAGGTGAACACCACCCCCGAGGAGGGGAGTCACTGGGAGGTGAAGGCAGACGGCAGGGATCTCACCGGGCGGGTCTTCGACCCCGCGCTGGCACCCGTGCTGGCGCGCGTCAGCCAGGCCGAGGGTGTGCGAACCGCGCTGGTTGCGCTACAGCGCGGTTACGCGCTGCCGGGGGTTGTCATGGTTGGAAGGGACATCGGCACAGTCGTTTTCCCGGGTGCCGACGTCAAGCTCTTCATCACGGCCTCGGATGACGAGCGCAGGCGCCGGCGCGCCCGCCAGCGCCGCGAACTCGACAGCGGCCTGATGAAGGGGGAGATCAGCGACCGGGACGCCGCCGACCGCGGCCGCGCCCTCTCGCCATTGCGGCGCGCCCGGGACGCCTTTACGATTGACACCGATGACCGCAACCCGGACCAGGTGTTCACCGAGGTGCTCGGGCTGATCCAGGGTGTCCTTGGCTGACGCGAGCGGGGTTGCACCTCTCGGACGTGTCCGCCCCGGGTCTCTCTACTGGCCGGTCAGGACGATCCTGCGCGCCATCATCGGTCTTTTCGTCCCCTCCTCGCACATGCGCATCGAGGGCGCGGAAAACGTACCCGCCAGCGGCGGGGTGCTGGTGGTCAGCAACCACATCGCGGGCGCCGACCCGCCACTGCTGGGGGCCAATTTCCCGCGGCCGCTGCACTTCATGGCCAAGGCGGAGTGGTTTCGCAACCCATTTCTCCGCTTCCTGGGGCACACGTATCTCTGCTTCCCGGTGGTGCGCCACTCGGCCGACAGGTCGGCACTGCGATTCACACTGGAGCTTCTCAAAGCGGGGGAGGCCGTGTGTCTGTACCCGGAGGGAACGCGCTCCCGGGACCTCGTCCTGCACCCCCCTGAAGCCGGCGCGGGGTTCCTGGCGCGACACGCCGGTGTTCCCATCCTTCCCGTGGCCACCTGGGGCGGCGAGGACATCCTGCCCACCGGCGCCCGGTTTCCCCGCCGAAAGGGCACCGAGGTCCACCTGGTCTACGGGACCAGCTTCACCCTGCCGGAGGGGGAGTTGGACAACCAGGAGGCCGCCGAGTTCATGATGTCCCGGGTCGCCGAACTCCTGCCCGAGGCCTACCGCGGCTACTTCAGCAACTGGCAGCCGGGCACCTCGGGGCGCCACCGCCGCCTGCGGCCCCAGGTCGGGTCGGCGTGATGGCCACGAGGAAGACCTATGTCCTGGACACCAACGTCCTCCTCCACGACCCGGACTCGCTGACCGCCTTTGAAGAGAACGACCTTGTCATTCCCCTTGTCGTCATCGAGGAGATCGATTCGCAGAAGAAACGCCAGGACGAGATCGGGCGCGCCGCTCGCCGGGTGGCGCACCACCTCGATGAGCTTCGGCACGTGGGAAAGCTGTCCGAGGGCGTGGGGACGATCGGAGGGGGCAAGCTGAAGGTCGAGATCCACGATTCCACCGCCGACATGCCCGGTGAGCTGGACCTCCGCAAGCCTGACAACCAGATCATCGCCGTCGCCGCCCAGGTAAAGCGCGCCAACCCCAGGCGCCCCGTGATCCTGGTCAGCAAGGACATCAACGTCCGCATCAAGGCGGAGGCCCTGGACATCCCGGCCGAGGACTATGAGCGTGACAAGGTGGTGCGCGGAACAGACGAGTTGTACAGCGGCATGCAGACCATCGATGTCGACGCCGAGGTCATGGAGCGCTTCAACCGCGAGGGTTGCATGGGGGGCGCTGAGCTCCAGCTACGGAGCAATGAGTTCGTTCATTTCCAGGTGCCGGGCCAGCATTCGCTCTCGGCGATCGGGCGTTTTGACCTTGCCCGCAACGAAGTGGTCCCGCTGGCGCCGGTGCGCAAGGACACCTGGGGCATCACCGCCAAGAACCTCGGTCAGCGTTTCGCGCTTGACGCGCTCCTCAACGAGGAGATTCGCCTGGTCACCCTGACCGGCCGGGCAGGCACGGGCAAGACACTGATGGCCCTGGCCGCGGGGCTGCACTCGGTGCTGGACACCCATTCGTACCGGCGCCTCCTGGTCACGCGCCCGGTGGTGCCCATGGGAAAGGACGTGGGCTACCTGCCGGGGGACAAGGAGGAGAAACTGCGGCCCTGGATGCAGCCGATCTACGACAACCTGGAATTCCTGATGTCCACCATGTACAAAGACCAGATGGTCGGCGACATGGTGCATCGCCTGCAGGACAAGGGGTTGTTCGAGGTCGAGGCCCTGACGTACATCCGAGGTCGCAGCATCCCCCAGCAGCTGATCATCGTCGACGAAGCCCAGAACCTGACCCCACACGAGGTGAAGACGATCATCAGCCGCGCCGGCGACGGCACCAAGATGGTGCTCACGGGCGACCCTTACCAGATCGATCATCCCTACCTGGACTTCAGCAGCAACGGACTCTGTTTCGCCGTTGAGAAATTCAAGGACAGCCCCCTGGCCGCCCACGTGACCCTGACCAAGGGCCAGCGATCCGAGCTGGCCGAGCTGGCGGCCGTCCTGCTTTGAGCCGCCCCCACAGGGGGACGCCGGCTCCGGTCCGCCACCCCGGGGTGCCGCGCGGCAGCGTGCTCGACCACTGGCAGGAGGAGACCCGCGGGGGCGGCGGCACTTATCCCGAGATCGTCTGCCTGGACCTTGAGGCGACCGGTCTCAGCGCCTCCGTCGAGCATGTCATCGAGATCGGCGCGGTGAAATTCCGTGGTAACGAGGTCATCGGCCGGTACCACACCCTGGTCAACCCGGGGGTCCGGCTGCCGCCCATGATCCGGCGTCTGACGGGCATCGCCGACAATGACCTCAGCCGAGCGCCCCGTCTGCGGGATGTCCTGCCCGCGCTGCGAGAGTTCATCGGTTCGGCGGACCTCTTGGCGCACGGCGCCGGTTACGACGTCACCTTCCTCGAGACAACCCTGGGGCCGGGCTCCCTTGGTGGACGGCGGATCTTCGATACCATCGAAATAGCCCGCGTGGTGGCTCCCAGCGCCCCCTCCTACTCACTGACGGGGTTGTGTGAGCTGACCGGGCTGCGCCACCCCCGCGCTCACCACGCCCTCGAGGACGCCGAGGCCACCTTCCGTGTGTTCCTGGCCCTGGCGGACATGGCCGCGGAGCTGCCCGTTGCGACGCTCGAGGACCTGCGGGAGCACACCCGCCGCAGCGACCACAGCCTGCGTACCTTCTTCCACGAGATCGTCGTGGGCAGCGGCCCCAGCCCGGCGGGGACTCCTCCGCCGCGTCGCGAGCGACCGGGCAGCCGCACCGCGCAGCCCGCCGAGCGGATGTCGGCTGACGAGTTGGTTGCCCTCCTGGGCCCACAGGGAACCCTGGCCGCGGAGCCCGGCTGGGAGCTCCGAGAGGCGCAGGTCGAGATGTGCCGCGCCGTCGCCCAGGCCTTCGAGCGGCGCCTCAACGTGGTGGCGGAGGCCGGGACCGGGACCGGGAAATCCCTGGCGTACCTGCTGCCCGCCCTGTCGCACGCTGCGTCCACCGGGCGACAGGTGTACGTCTCCACCTACACCATCAACCTGCAGGAGCAGTTGCTGCACAAGGACCTGCCGCTGGCGGCCCGCATCCTCGGCGTTCCCCTCCGCGCCGTCCTGCTGAAGGGCCGCGCTCACTACCTGAGTCGGTTGCGCTGGCAGCAGCTGGTGCTGGGGACCCGCGAGAACGGGCTTGGCGAGGCCGACCTCGAGGGCATCAACCCCGATGAGCTGCTCATCTTCAAGCTGAAGGTGACCGTCTGGCTCGGCCGCACCGCCACCGGCGACCGTGACGAACTGCGGCTGTTCGGCCAGGAGGAGCGAATCTGGAGGGTCATTGCGTCGGAATGGGCCGACTGTCCCAACGCGTCCTGCCTGGAGGGCCCCAGCCCATGCTTCTACCACCAGTCGCGGGCACGCGCTGCCGCGGCGGACGTCGTTGTCGTGAACCACGCGCTCCTGCTTGCGGACGCCTTCAACGAACGTGACACCTTCGCCGGCGTGCGCTGCCTGGTCCTGGATGAGGCGCACCACCTGGAGGAGGCAGCCACACGCGGGCTCACGGAGGAGGCGCGCGAGGATGACGTGCTGCAGTCTGTTGCGCTCGCCGCCGGTCTGGTGCCCGGCCGCGGGGGCCCGGGGCCCGAACTTCGCCTCCTCGACTCCGAGGTGCGTGGGCTGTTCGACGCGGTGCGCCAGGCCGGCCGAACGGCGTGGGGCCTGGAGACCGGGCGCGAGCTCATCCTCGATGAGGCGGCCTGGGAACAGCCGTGGATGCATGCGGTGATCGAGGCGGCGCGCCGTACCGGAGAGGCGGCGCGACGATTGCCGGTGCCCCAGGCGGAGGTCGTGGCGCCGCGCCTGGCTCGCCTGCTGGAAATGCTTCGCCCCGGTCAGCGCGGCCGGGTCACCTGGTTCGCGTTTGGACGAGACGGTCGCACCGCCGTGAGGGCCGCCCCGGTGGATGTCGCTAAATCCCTTCGTGAGGCTCTGTTCGAGGAGCGGGACACAGTAGTGCTGACCAGCGCGACCCTGACCCTTCACGGTGGCTTTGACTATTTCCGCGAAAGGGTGGGACTGCCGGCCTCGCGACTGGTGGAGCTGGTCCTCCCGAGCCCGTTCGACTTTCTCGAGCAGGCCCTCCTCTGCTTGCCGGATGATGTGCCCCCACCGGGTGAGGAGGGCTTCGAAGCTGCCCTCGTGGACGTGGTCGCGGAGACGGCGCTTCGCCTGCGCGGGCGCACCCTCGTCCTGTTCACCTCCACCGACCAGCTCCGGGTGGTCTCGGACCGCGTCCGCGACCGCCTCGCGCCGGAGGGTATAGAGGTGCTGGCCCAGGGGCGTGGCGCGGGCTCCAAACGCGCACTCACGGAGCGCTTCGCCAGTCTGCCCGAGGCCGTCCTGTGCGGAACCAACAGCTTCTGGGAGGGCCTTGACCTACCGGGTAAATCGCTCTCCTGCGTGGTCATCGTCAGGCTCCCCTTCGCGCCCCCGGGGGATCCTGTTTTCCGGGCGCGATCGGAAGGGCTGCGCGACTCCTTCCTTCAGCTCGCGCTGCCAGAGGCGGTGCTCCGCCTGAAGCAGGGGTTCGGCCGCCTGATCCGTCGCGCCACCGACCGCGGGGCAGTGGTGATCTTCGACCGTCGGGTGACCAGCCGCAGCTATGGGCAGCATTTCCTTGCCTCGTTGCCGGAGTGCAGTAGCTTCAGCGGCCCGGCGGCAGAGGTGCCGGACGCCATCGAGCGATGGCTGAATGGTCGCCGAATATCCTTCACTGATGGTGACGTCGAAGCCGATGGACCCTCGGCGGAAGCTGGCGCTGGCGCAGTGCGCGCCGAAGCTGGGCGACCTGGAGGCGAACCTTAACCTTCACCTCGAGCTGGCCGGCGAGGCGATCGCGGCGGGTGCCAGCCTGTGCGTCTTCCCGGAGTTGAGCCTCACCGGTTACTTCCTGAAGGACATGGTCCCAGACGTGGCCATGACCCTGGATGACGCCCGCCTGCGACCGCTGCTGGAGGCGTCACGGCAGACAGACCTGGTGTTTGGCCTGGTGCTTCGCGGCGACGACTCCCTTTGTTATAACGCCGCCGTCTATCTCTCGGCGGGCAAGGTGCGCCACGTCCACCGCAAGGTCTACCTGCCCACGTACGGGATGTTCGATGAGCAGCGCTACTTCGCGAGCGGTGACCGGGTGCGCGCGTTTGAGACGGGCGGCGCGGCCACCGGGATGCTGGTCTGCGAGGACATGTGGCACCTCAGCACTCCGTACCTGCTCTTCATTCAGGGGGCCGCGGTGGTGATCTGCATCTCCGCGAGCCCGGGCCGGGGTGTCCTGGCAGACCCCGAGGCTGAGCGCGGACTCGGCAGCGCCGAGTCCTGGGGCGACCTGTGCCGCACGGTGGCGGGCTTCAGTGCCTCGTACGTCATCTACTGCAACCGGGTGGGTTACGAGGACGGTGTGTATTTCTGGGGCGGGTCGGAGGTCTTCGCGCCTGATGGTCGCCGCGTTGCCGCCGCCGACGGAACCGAGGTGAAGCAGGGCGAACCCGTGCCCCACGGCAACCAGCTGATCTACGCTGACATCGACCTACGCGAAGTCCACAGGCAACGGGTGATCACGCCGCTGTTGCGGGACGAGAAGGTCGAATTCACGCTCCGCGAGCTTGAGAGGATCTGGGATGAGCGCACCGCCGGCCCCTACTGATCCCGCGACTCACCCCGCCCCCGCCGAACCGCTCGATAACGCGGAACTCGCCATAAACCTGCCACTCGTCACCAGCATCCTGACCGGGTTCCTCAGCAACGAAACCCATCGGGTCGGGTTCAGCCGGGTCATCCTGGCGCTGTCGGGCGGCGTCGACTCCGCCGTGGTGGCAGCGCTAGCCGTGCGCGCGCTCGGCGCCGAGAACGTGATCGGGATATGCATGCCGTACAGGCTCAGCAACCCGAGGTCGCTTGAGGACGCAACCGTCGTCGCGCACCAACTCGGGATCAGACTGGAGGTCATCGACATCACCCCCCAGGTCGACGCATATTTCGAGCGCTTCCCGGACGCGTCGGCCGGGCGGCGCGGGAACAAGATGGCGCGTGAGCGAATGACCATCGCATACGACTTCTCGATGGCGGAGAACGCCCTCGTCGTCGGCACAAGTAACAAGACCGAGCTGCTGTTGGGCTACGGCACCATTTTCGGGGACATGGCCTCGGCGCTGAACCCTGTCGGGGACCTCTACAAGTCACAGCTCTGGCAGCTCGCGGCGCACGTGGGCCTGCCTGGCTCGGTCGTCACAAAGCCGCCCTCAGCGGACCTCTGGGAAGGCCAGTCGGATGAGCAGGAACTCGGCTTCGCGTACGCCCAGGTGGACAGGCTCCTCTACCACGCCGTCGACCTCCGGATGAACCGGGCGGAGTTGATCGAGCGCGGCCACGACGGGGAATTCGTCGACTCCGTCATGCGACGGGTACGCGTCAACCAGTACAAACGCCGGCTCCCCGTCATCGCCAAGCTGTCCATGCGGACCATCGACCGTGACTTCCGATACCCGCGGGACTGGGGCGTCTGAAGCGGGCACCCTGTACGTGGTGGGCACGCCCATCGGGAACCTCGAGGACCTCAGCCCGCGCGGGGCGCGGGTCCTCGGAGAGGTGATCCTGGTCGCCGCCGAGGACACCCGGCGGACGCAGGCATTGCTCACCCACCTGGGCATCCGCAAGCCGCTTATCGCCGTCTATGCCGAGGTCGAGCGCTCGCGGTCAGGGCGGGTCCTGGAGGCGCTGACGGGCGGTGACGTGGCCCTCTGCACCGACGGGGGCATGCCCGCGATTTCCGACCCGGGCGCGTTTTTGGTGAACTCCGCCCGGGCGGCGGGGCATGTTGTCGTGGTGATCCCGGGCCCCACGGCCGTGGCCTCGGCCCTGGCGGCCTCCGGTTTCAGTGCCGACCGCTTTATCTTCCTCGGCTTCCTGCCGCGCAAGCAGACCCAGATGACCGCCGCCTTCCTGGAACTCGAGGACGAGCGGCGTACCGTCGTGGCGTACGAGTCGCCGCACCGACTGTTGAAGGCGCTGGATACAATTTCGACGACCCTCGCGGACCGACGCGTCGCCGTCGCCCGTGAGCTCACCAAGGTCCACGAAGAGGTCCGCGTCGCCACCGCCGAGGTGCTTGCCGCCCATTACCGCGAGCACCCTCCGCGTGGCGAGGTGACGATCGTCATCGAGGGCCGGCCGCGGTCCCCCCGAACAACCTGAGGAGGCCTCGAATCACCCCCAAGTTCTACGCCACCACCGCGATCGACTACATCAACGGCGCGCCGCACCTCGGTCATGCGTACGAGAAGATCGGTGCGGATGCCCTCGTGCGCTACAAGAGGCTGACAGGCCACGAGACGTGGCTCGTCGTCGGGGCGGATGAACACTCCCAGTCCGTCCTCAAGGTCGCCGCCGCGCAGGGGCTGGAGCCTGCCGCCTATTGCGATTCGGCCGTCCCCACGTGGACGCGGATGTTCGACGCCCTCCAGGTTGAGTACTCCGAGTTCGTGCGTACCTCGTCCCAGGCCAACAGGCGCACCACCGAGGATTTCTTGCAGCGGGTCTATGACAACGGACACATCTACAAGGGCACGTATTCCGGTTTCTACTGCCCCAGTTGCGAGCAGTATTACCAGGAGCGGGAACTGCGGGATGGTCAATGCCCCGAGCACATGATCCAGCTCGAATGGCTGGAGGAGGAAAATTACTTCCTGCGTCTCTCGGCTTTCGCCGACAGGCTGATTGAACTGCACGAGCGCGAGGATTTCCTGCAGCCGGCAGCCCGACGGAACGAGATGCTCAACGTGCTTCGTGACGGCCTCCAGGATGTATCCATCTCCCGCGGTTTCACGGACTGGGGATTCCCGCTGCCATTTGACCGCTCGCAGGTGATCTATGTCTGGTTTGACGCCCTGCTCTCCTACGTCACCGGCGTCGGGTTCGCCAGCGACCCGGCCCGGTTCGAGCGCTTCTGGCCCTGCGACGTCCACGTCATCGGCAAGGGCATAACGCGGTTCCACACCGTGATGTGGCCGGTGATGCTGTGGGCGGCGGGGATAGAGCTGCCTCACCGCGTCTACTCCCACGGTTACGTCAATATCGGCGGCGAGAAGATGAGCAAGTCGCGCGGGATATTCGTCGAACCGTTGAGCCTGCTGGACAACCTGCAGCCGCCGGGCGCGCGCGCCCTCTGCGGGAGCGATGCCGCGCGGTACACGCTTCTGCGCGAGGTGCCTTTCGACCGCGACGGGGACTTTTCCCTGGAAGTCTTCGTCGACCGCTACAACGCCGACCTGGCCAATGATTTCGGCAACCTCGCGTCCCGTGTCCTGAAAATGTTGCGCCAGTACACAGGCGGGGTGGTGCCCGCGCCGGGGCCCACGGGCGGAGACCTGGAGCAGTTGGCCGGCACGCTGCCCTCGACAATGGCGACGGCGATGAACGCATTCGATTTCAGCGGTGCCCTCGAGGCAACATGGGCCCTGGTCGGGCGCGCCAATAAATACGTCGAGGAGAGCAAGCCGTGGGAGCTTAAAAAGGATCCCGACCGAGAACAAGAGTTGGGCGCGGTGCTTTACAACCTGACGGAGACGCTGCGCATCCTCGTGTACCTGACCGCGCCATTCATCCCCGACGCGGCCGCGGAGTTGGCGGCTCAGTTGCGGGTGCCGGGGCCTGTCGAAGTCGGACCCGAGCAGCTGGCCTTCGCCGAGATGGTGCGCTGGGGCGGCCTTGCCGCCGGCCACCAGACTGAGGTCGGCGACGTCCTCTTTCCGCGCCTTGACCGGGTGACCGCGGACGGCTGACGTGCCGGCACCCGCTCTCCTGGTTGACACCCACTGCCACCTCGAGTTGATCGCCGAAGAGGGGGGAGGCGAGCCCGCGACAACCCTGGAGGAGGCGGTGGCCGCCGGCGTCGGCCGGGTCATCAACATCGGCCTCGGTCCCGACAACCTGTCGGTGCTCGAGAGAGCACGATCGACCGCGAACGTCTTCGCCACGGTCGGCTGGCACCCGCACCAGGCCGAGCCGCCCAGCGACGATGAGTTGACGCGTATGCGGGAACTTGCCCTTGACCCGCGGGTGGTGGCCATCGGGGAGATCGGCCTTGATTATTTCTGGCGGCCCGGTTACCACGAGGTGCCGGCAGGAACCCAGAAGGTGGGATTTCGCCGGATGCTTGACCTGGCGCGCCTGTGCGGGTTGCCGGCCGTGGTGCATAACCGCGAGGCACATGCCGATACCCTCGAGGTGCTGGACGATTACAGCGACGTCCGCGTGGTCATGCATGCCTTCAGCGGCGACGTCGCCTTCGCCTCAGAGTGTGTGCGCCGGGGTGTCGTGCTCTCCGTCGCGGGGCCGATTACGTATCCCAGTGCCGGTACCCTGCGGGAAGCGGTGGCCACCGTCGCGCCGGAAAACCTGGTCGTGGAGACGGACGCGCCCTTTTTGCCGCCGCAGCCGTGGCGAGGCAAGCCCAACCGTCCCCACATGATGGTCGTCACCGCGACCCGCGTGGCCGAGCTGATAGGGGTTTCGCTGGTTGAGTTCACCAGCATGTCGACGCGCACCGCCGAGCGGGTATATCGCTTCCCGGCGCCGCTACAGTCCAGTTAGTGGACGCACCGTTCGTCGACCCTTCCGTCCTGCTACAGCGGGCGGGCCTGCGGGCGCGGAAGGGCCTGAGCCAGAACTTCCTCACCGACTCCGTGCTCGCCGCGGAGATCGTCGAGGCACTCCCGGCGACCCCGCCAGTCCTGATTGAGATCGGCGCCGGTCCCGGGACCATGACCCGCGCCCTGGCGCTGCGACGGGAGCAGGTGGTCGCGGTGGAACTGGACGAACGTCTTATCGCCATCCTCACGCGTCAGGTCCGCGACCATGAGAACGTGCGGGTCGTGCACGCCGACGCGCTGACCCTCGACATTACGGCCGAGGTCTCCGCGCCGTACGCCGTCTTTGGCAACATCCCCTACCACGTCACCGGCCTGCTGATCCCACGTCTGTTGGCGCTCGCGCCGCGGCCGGAGTGGGTCTGCGTGCTGGTCCAGCTTGAGGTGGCGCAGCGACTGGCGGCAGCCCCGGGCGACTGGAGCCTGGCGACGCTCGGCGTCCGCGTCAGCGCCAACGCGGAACTGCTCCTGCGGGTCCCGGCGGAGGCATTTGACCCACGGCCAAAAGTGGACTCCGCGCTGGTGCTGCTCCGGCCCGGGCCGATGGCCGCGTTCGCGGGGGAGGCTTTTTTCAGGTTCGCCCGCCTGGTTTTCCAGGAGCGCCGCAAGAAGCTTCCCAATGCCGTGGCCAACGCGATGGGGCACGACGTGGCGGCGGGCCGGGACGTTGTGCTCACCGCCGGGATCGACCCCATGCGCCGCCCCCAGACCCTGGGGCTGGACGAGTGGGAAGCCCTTTATGAGGCGTTCCGTGGCCGGCGCTGAGGTCGCCGGCATCGATCGGGGGGGCTTCCGCCAGCTCCTGGCCAACCGCGAGTTCCAGAAAATCTGGGCCTCACAGGTCACCAGCCAGCTTGCCGATAAGTTCCTCGTCTACTCCCTGCTCTCCGTGACCTACGAGCGGTCAGCCGCGAACACCCAGGAGGCCATTGTCCTGCTGGCCTACACCTTCCCGTCCGTCTTCCTCTCGCCGATCGCGGGGGTTTACGCCGACAGGTTCGACAAGCGCCGGATGATGGCGTTTACCAACCTCATTCGGGGTGCGCTGATCCTGCTGGTACCGGTCAGCGGGCTGCTTCCCTACTTCCGTCAGGTGACGTGGCACCTGCTGGTCATCACGCTGCTCTTCAGTTCAGTGGGGCAGTTCTTCGCGCCCGCCGAGGCTTCCTCACTGCCCTTCATCATGGCCCGGCGGAGCCTTGTCACGGCGACCTCGGTCTTCACGCTCACCATCGTCGCGACCCTGGTGGTCGGACTGCCGATCTCCTCAGTACTGGTGCGGGTGCTGGGCCAGTCGGCGCCCTATTTTGTCGCCGCCGCCCTGTTCGCGGTGGCAGCCGGCTGCAACCTTGTCATGACCACCAACCTCTCGGCCAGGACCGCCGAGCCTCCAGCCGACCTGGGCAGGAACTGGGCGATGACAATGTGGTCCGAGATGACCGAGACGGCCGGTTTCCTGCGCGCCCGCCGGCCGCTGCTGCGGGCCTTCGGTCAGCTCGGGTTGGCGGTGATGCTGATCTTCTCCCTGTTCACCCTGGCGCAGGGCTACATGAAAACCGAGTTGCACCTGGACCCCCGCGATTCCTATTTGATCCTGGTGCCGGCGGCCGCGGGGATGGCCCTGGTGGCGGTTTACCTCGGCCGGGGTAAGGTGGCGACACGCAGCGGATTGATCAGCTACGCCCTGTTGGTACTGGGCGCGGTCCTGGTCCTGATGGGAACCATTCCCGGGCTGCTGACCGGGCTGGGTCTGCGAGGCTCCCTCATCTTCTTCGCGGGGTCGGCGGGGTTCGTGTTCGGAGGAGGCTTTGGCGCGGTCTTCATCCCGGCGGTGACGCTGCTGCAGGAGTCGACCGACCCCGAGCAGCGCGGTCGCACGTTCGGCGCCATGTTCACGGTGCTCAACCTGGCCATAGCGGTGCCGCTGTTCATCGCCGGGCTGGCAGCGGACACCTTCGGCCTCAAGATCGTCCTGGTGCTGATGGGCCTCCTCCTGGCCGCGGCTGCCCTCAGCGCGCGGCCCTGGCGGCCGTCGCCGGCAAATGCCGAGGCGGTCTGACCCCTTGGCGGCTAGAATCCTTGCCGGCCGAGGGCGGCTAGCTCAGGGGTAGAGCACTACGTTGACATCGTAGGGGTCAGGGGTTCAAATCCCTTGCCGCCCACCACATCCTGACAGCAGGTCGTACCCCTTTAGTGGCTGAGTGGATATCCTGCATGGTGCGTGTCATCCATCCAGGTCCTAGCCGCCGAACTGGTGTCCTCACTGGAGCCTCGGGAGATCATCCTGCGGCTGGTGGAACGTGCCCTGGATGTCGTCCCGGCAGACCGGTGCACCCTGACCAGCGTCGACCAGTTCGTCCTGCGCGTGGAGGGGAGCTTTGAGCGAGGCAAGGGGCGCCCGTCGTGGCTGGGGAGTGAATACGACCTGTCGTACATCGACCAGCAGCCCCTGATCGCCCAGGCGGTGCGCCAGGGGCGCATCGCCGTTGGCCAGGGGTTCGCCAGCCAGAGGATAGACCCCGAGCTGCAGCCCGACCTGGAGGGAATGCGCCACACCGCCGTCATCCCACTGGCGCTGGGGGACGATGTCATGGCGATGCTGATCCTGAGCCGTCGGGACGAAGAGGCGTTCAGCCAGGTTGAGCTGGAACGACTCCAGGAGATCGGCGTGCTGGCCATCCTGGCGCTTCGCAATGCTCGCCTCTACCAGGATGTGAACGAGGCCCGGGGCCGGGGGCTCGAGGCCCTGACCCTGATTTCCCAGCACCTCGCCTCCAGCGATGAGCTGCCGACGTTCTTCGGCAAGATGAGCGCCAGCGTCGCCCAACTGGTCAACGCCGACAAGGCGGCCTTCTGGATGGTCCAGGGGGACGAGCTCGTCGCACAGGCCGAGGCTTTCGGCTTCGCTTCCGCAGTACTGGAGCAGATGAGGGTCCCAGTGGACCATGATCTCTCCTCCCCCCTGGCGCGGCTGCTGTTCGGGGGAGAGGCGCTCGGGGGCCTGGTGACCCCGGAGGTGCTGACAGGCAGGTACGCCGAGGCACTCCGCGCGATGGACGTCAGGGAGGTCGTCGCAGTGCCGTGGAAGACCGCCGAGGTGCCGCTGGGGATGCTTTTCGCGTGCAACGCCCAGAAGAGGTTCACGGCCGAGGATCAGTGGGTGATGCGGGTGGCGGCGCGGGCGTCGGCGGTCGTCTGGCAGGGGTATGAGGCCGAACGCCGACTGGTTGCGCTGCAGGCCAAGGAGCGCGCCAACCTGCAGCGCCACGCCGCCCGAATGGCAGAGCTAGAGCAGCTCAAGTCGCAGTTCCTCAGGCTTGCCTCTCACGAGCTTCGTACGCCGCTGACGATCGTCCGGGGCTACATCTCGATGTTCGAGGAGGGGGTCTTCGGCCACCTGTCCGAGGAGGCGCGCAAAATCCTGCCAACGATCAGCGCCAGGGTCGCGCAGATGAACCTGCTGATCGACCAGATGATGAACACGGCCAGGCTCGAGGACAGCCGCATGGCGATCTCGGCGAAACCCGTGAGGGTCGACGACCTGGCCCGCAGGGTGGCAGCTTCCTTCCAGGGGCTGCTCGGCCGCGACCGACGACTGCTGGTGGAGACCATGCATCCGGGGGTGACGGCATTTGCCGACCCTGAGAAGGTTGAAACGATCATCGGGAACCTGGTGTCCAACGCCATCAAGTACTCGCCTTCGGGTGGTGACGTCCGCTGCGTCATCGAACTTTCAGGGAAGATGGTCACCGTGACGGTGGTGGACACGGGCATAGGTATCCACGCGGAGGACATGGTGAAGCTTTTCCAGCGCTTTGGTCGCCTCGAACGCCCGGAGACGGCCAACATTGAAGGTACCGGGCTCGGGCTGTACCTCTCCCGGGAGCTCGCGCGGCTGCAGGGCGGTGAGATCGACGTGGAGTCCACGGTAGGCGAGGGCAGCCGTTTCCGGTTGACGCTGCCGACCGAGGCGCCCGACATATGAGTACCTTTTTCCAGCTCCGCATGGCGGCACAGCCCATCAGCCCGCGGACTGCGGCGCTTCGGCCCCGCATCCACGATGCCGAGAAAACGGTCAGCGTCTGCCCCTACTGCGCGGTCGGCTGCTCTCAGCTGGTTTACCACCGCGACAACCAGGTCCTGGATATTGAGGGCAACCCGGACAGCCCCATCAACGGGGGCACTCTCTGTCCCAAGGGCGCCTCAACCTACCAGCTCCACGTCAATGAGGATCGGCTCCAGCACGTCCTCTACCGGGCCCCGTACAGTGATCACTGGGAGGAGCGATCCCTGGAGTGGGCGATGGAGCGCACTGCCCAGCTCCTCAAGCAGACGCGTGACTCGACCTGGCTGGACGCGACCAACGAAGGAATCCCCATCAACCACACCGAAGGGGTGGCCGCGATTGGTGGGGCGACGCTGGATAACGAGGAGAACTACCTGATCAAGAAGCTCCTCGGTGGGGGGCTCGGGGTGATCTCGATCGAGAACCAGGCTCGAATATGACACAGCTCAACGGTCCCCGGTCTGGGGACCTCGTTCGGCAGGGGTGGTGCGACCACGAGCCTGATGGACCTGTCGAACGCGGACTGCGTGCTGGTCATGGGCAGCAACATGGCGGAGAACCACCCGGTGGGCTTTCGCTTTGTGATGCAGGCACGCGAGAAAGGCGCCGAGGTTATCCACGTGGACCCGCGCTTCACCCGCACCTCCGCCAGCGCGACCCGGTATGTCGCCATGCGCTCAGGCAGCGACATCGTCTTCCTGGGCGCACTCATCAACCATGTGCTGTCCACCGGGGCGGACTTCCGTGAGTATGTCGTCAACTACACCAACGCCTCCGCGATCCTCTCGCCGGGGTACGTGGACGCGGAGGACAACGCCGGGCTGTTCAGTGGCCTGGTCAGGCCAGAGCAGGGGGAGGGGACCGGTGGGGCGGGCGACGGCCATGGGGCTGGCGCGGGCGTGGTTTCCACGTCGATGGCGCACGAGGGAGGGAGCAGCTCCCACGGCCCCGGCACCGTGCACTATGACCCCGAAAAGGGTCAGTGGGGATATGGGCAGTCGGACCCGCCGTCGCCGCAGTTCGCCCTGCCCACCGACCCCACCCTCGAGGACCCGAACTGCGTCTACCAGGTCCTGAAACGCCATTTCGCGCGATACACCCCGGAGATGGTCACCCGCGTCTGTGGGACACCCCGCGATGAATTCCTGGCTGTCGCCCAGGCGCTCGTTGCCAACTCCGGCCGGGACAAGACGTCAGTCATCTGCTATGCCGTCGGTTGGACGCAGCAGTCCACGGGCCCGCAGATCATTCGTGCCGCGTCCATCCTGCAACTACTGCTCGGGAACATCGGTAGGCCGGGGGGCGGCATCATGGCCCTGCGGGGCCACGCCACCATCCAGGGCTCGACCGATATACCCACCCTCTACGACCTGCTTCCCGGGTACATGCCGCAGCCACTGGCTGACGAGAGTCACCGTGACCTCGCCGCCTATGTCCAGCACTCCAGCATGCCGCGCGGGGTTTGGAGTTCATTGCCCGACTACTTCGTGAGCCTGCTCAAGGCCTGGTACGGGGGCGCGGCCACGGCGGAAAATGATTTCTGCTTCGACCACCTGCCCAAGCGCACCGGGGATCACAGCCAGCAGGCGAGCATCGCCGCCATGCTTGAGGACCGGGTCAAGGGATACCTCGTGCTGGGCCAGAACCCCGCCGCCGGCAACACCAACGCGAGCACGGTGCGCGAGGCCCTGGGTCACCTCGACTGGATGGTCGTTCGCGATCTATTCGAGACCGAGACCGCGAGTTTCTGGTACCGCGCCGAGGGCGCCGATCCATCGCGGGTCAAGACCGAGGTGATCCTGATGCCGGCCGCCGCGTCGGCCGAGAAGGATGGCTCCTTCACGAACACCCAGCGCCTCCTGCAATTCCACGACAAGGCGGTGGACCCACCCGGGGATGCCCGCAGTGAGACCTGGTTCATGTACCACCTCGGGGTGCGCCTGAAGGAGCTCTATGCGGATTCGGAGCTTCCCCGCGACCGCCCGGTGAAGGACCTCACCTGGGACTACGCGCCCGACGTGGAGAAGAACTCCCGCTTTGCGGTGCGGGACGAGCCCAACGTGGAGAGGATCCTGGCCGAGGTCAACGGCTACCAAGTGGACCCGGTCGCGGGGAAGGGCGCCCAGCTGAAGGACTACACCGAGTGCCGCGCCGATGGGTCCACGGCATGCGGGGCGTGGATCTACTGCGGTGTGGTTCCTGAAACCGGCGTGAACCTGGCCCGATCGCGCCGGGCCGGTGGCCCGAGCGACGCGGGGTGGGGCTTCGCGTGGCCCAAGAACATCCGGGTCCTGTATAACCGTGCCTCGGCGGATCCGCAGGGCCGTCCCTGGAGTGAGGCCAAGAAGCATGTCTGGTGGGACGAAGCGCAGGGTCGCTGGGTTGGCAACGATGTCCCGGACATCCGGATAGACCGCCGTCCCGACTACCGCCCCGGCCCCGAGGCGGGCGGCCTCGACGGTATCGCCGGAACCTCGCCGTTCCAGCTCAAGCCCGATGGCTGGGGATGGCTGTACGCGCCAACGGGACTGGCGGACGGCCCTTTGCCGACCTTCTACGAACCCACCGAGGCCCCCGGACAGAACCCTGTTTACGCGCAGCAGGAGAACCCGCTGACCCGGCGCCTCGATGAGGTCCTCAACAACGCAAAGGCCCCTCCCGGCGACCCTCGTTATCCCTATGTGCTGACCACCTTCCGCCTGACCGAGCACCACGTATCGGGGCAGATGAGTCGGTGGAACGGCTGGCTGGCGGAACTGCAGCCGGCGCTGTTCTTGGAGATCAGCCCGGAGCTGGCCGCCCAACTTGGGATTGCGCACCGGTCCTGGGTCACCGTGGAAACGATCCGCGGGGTGATCGAGGCGCGGGCCATGGTCACGTCGCGGATCCGGCCTTTTGACACCGGGGAGGGCATCATCCACCAGGTTGCCCTGCCCTTTCACTTCGGGTACGCCGGCAAGGTCACGGGCGATATCGTCAACGACCTGCTGTCCATGACCGAGGAGGCGAACGTGTCGATCAACGAGACCAAGGCGCTGACCTGCAATGTTCGCCCCGGACGGCGTCCCCGATGAACGGCCCCGACCTCGAGGAGATGGACGGCGTGACCGCGTTGCCCGCCCCTTTCAACGCCTGGGAGTTCGGCGCTGAGCGGCCCGCAGAGCCGGCCATGGGTTTCCTCACCGACATGACCCTGTGTATCGGGTGCAAGGCCTGCGAGGTGGCCTGCAAGCAGTGGAACCAGATCCCCGCAGACGGTATGCGCTGGACCGGTAACAGCCTCGACAACACGTCCCACCTCGGGGCTGAAACCTGGCGCCATGTCAAGTTCCTGGAGGATTTCGGACCGAACCGCAAGGACGGGCGGTTCACCTTCATGTCGGATGTGTGCAAGCACTGCACCGACGCGGGGTGCCTCAACTCGTGCCCGACCGGCGCCATCATCCGTACCGAGTTCGACACTGTGTTCGTCCAGGACGACATCTGCAACGGGTGCGGTTACTGCGTCCCCTCCTGCCCCTTCGGGGTAATCGGTCGCGCCGAGACTGACGGGGGCGCCCACAAGTGCACCATGTGCTACGACCGTCAGCAGGTCGGGATGGAGCCGGCATGCGCCAAGGCATGCCCGACCGACTCAATCGTTGTCGGGCCCCTCGACGAGATGCGCGAAAGGGCCCGGGCGCGCGTGGCCGAGTTGACCGCTCGCGGTGAGACGGTGCAGGCGTGGGGTGACTCATCGGAACTGGCCGGGGGGTTGAATTCCCTCTTCGTCCTCAACCAGCCGCCCGAGAAGCTGGGTCTCCCGCGCGTCGCGCGCACCGGCCGCCACAACCTGAAGCGGAGTTACCTGGGCCACCTGGCAGTGGGGCTGGCCTGGCTGGCGGTCGCCGGCGCGTCAATGTCCCGGGCCCGCTCGTGACCGAGGGCGGCTACCACGACCAGCAGGTGCTGCTCTCCGGTCCCTGGCACTGGCTGGTCGTGTGGTACTTCTACCTTGGCGGCGTCTCGGGTGCCAGTTACCTCCTGGCGGTGGTGGCACGGCTCGTCAGAGGGAAGAGCGCGCGCCAGGTCTCTCGCGCGGGGCGGTTGGTGTCGGTGGCGGCGATCGCCCCGGCCCCTGCGCTGCTGATCCTCGACCTTGGCAGGAGGCGGCGGTTCCACCACATGCTGCGCGTGTTCAAACCGCTGTCCCCCATGAACATGGGCGCCTGGGCCCTCTCCATATTCGGCGCGGCCAGTGGGCTGGCGGCGTGGCGGGAGCTGGCGTCGATGAGGCTGCTGCCGGGGCCGCTGGGCAGCGCGGGGCGAGCACTCCCAGAGCGCTCCCTCGATGCCACGGGCGGGGCCGCCGCCCTGTACTTCTCGGGGTACACGGGCACCCTGCTGGCGGCCACCGCCATCCCGCTGTGGGCAAGGACGCCGATGCTGGGCGGACTCTTCATGTCGTCTGCCGCCGCCACTGGGACCGCCGCGGTGGAGGGAGTCCTGCTGCTTGGCGCCGGGCGGGCCTCGGGTTTGCAGGCGCCGCGCCTGGCCGCGCTGGGAATCGAAGCGGTTATCAGCGAGGTGTACGTCCGCCGCCTGGGCGAAGAAGTGGCGGCTCCGCTCAAGCGAGGGCGCAACCGCCACTGGTTCCGTGCGTACCAGGCCGTCGGCCTCCTCGCGCCGTTGGCTCTCGCGGCGGCACCCGGGCGGTCGACAAAGGTCTCGAGGCTGGCCGCCGTCGCCGCGACGCTGGTCGGCGGTTTCTGCCTGCGGGCCGCCATCGTGGAAGGTGGTCACGAATCCGCTGAAAACCCCGTACCGGTCCTGCTCCCAGGCTGAGCGGCGCTGGCAGCACGTTTGTCTATCCTGTGACGATGAAGATCTCGCGCCGGCGCTTCCTCTACCTGGGCGGTGCGGCCACCGGGAGCCTGGCCCTGCCAGTGCCATGGTCGGCGCTGGCCGCGGGGGCCCAGACGGTCGCCGACCTCACCACCCTGGGTCAGACCATCGTCAAAGGACGGCAGGTGGGAGCGGGTACCGCGGGCGCGTACTACGCGCTGCGCAGCGGAGCGGGGGAGCCGCACATCGTGCGGACTGAGCTGGCCACCCCGAGGCCCGCGCCGGTACGGCGCAGCCTCGCCAGCTTTGCCCATTTCACCGACGTGCACCTGGTCGACGCCCAGTCACCGGCTCGAGTGGAGTTCGTGGACCGCTACAACGACCCGCCCAACGGTTGTCAGAACCTGGTCTTCAACGCCGCCTACAGGCCCCAGGAGACCCTGACGCTGCATGTCTTCGAAGCCATGATCCGCCAGGTGCGGGCAATCTCACGCAGCCCCATCACCGGCGCGCCCCTGCAGTTCTCAGTGTGCACCGGCGACAACATCGACAACCAGCAGTACAACGAGTTGCGCTGGTTTATCGACCTCATGGACGGAGCTAAGTCGGTGGCGGCCAACTCCGGCGGTGCGCTGTACGAGGGGGTGCAGTCATCGGCCTGGGCGGACGTGGAGTACTGGCACCCCGACCCCGCGGTCACTGACAAGTACAAGCAGCAATATGGATTCCCGGCCTACCCGGGCATCCTGGACGCGGCGCTGCGTTCCTTTGTTACGACGGGCATCGGGATGCCCTGGTACCAGACCTACGGCAACCACGACGGCCTGGTCCAGGGCAACTTTCCCCGCGACACGTACTGGAGCAACATATCCACCGGGACCATCAAGATCACGGGGGCGCCGGCGGGGCTGAACCCATGTGATTCATTTGCCACCCTGGCAGCCAACCCTGGTGCGTTCGCTACGGCGCCGGCACGCACCGTCACCGCCGACGGCAACCGCCGAATCCTGTCCCGGGCGGAGTACGCCGACGAGATGTTCCGCACCACCGGTACCCCTGTGGGTCATGGGCTGACCAGCGGCAACCGTGCCGCGGGGACGACCTACTGGGTCAAGGACGACAACCCGGCGGTGCGCTTCATCGGGCTGGACACCGTCAACCCGGGCGGGGAGTCGTCCGGGAGCATCGGCAAGATCCAGCTGGACTGGCTGGAGGCCCGCCTGGTCGAGGTTTCCTCCCACTACACCGACGCATCCGGCAAAGCGATAACCACCGCGAACACCGATCGGCTGGTCGTGCTCTTCTCGCACCACGGCCTGCGCTCCCTGGACAGTCAGTTTCTCAACCCGGACCCCGCGGATCCGACCGGGGGCGACCTGCCGCGCCAGCTGGCGGCGGCGGTGGAGGCGGTGGTTCACCGCTTCCCCAACGTCGTCGCCTGGGTCAACGGCCACACCCACCAGAACATCGTCCAGCCACGCCCGGCACCCTCCGGCGGCGGTGGGTTCTGGGACATCAACACCGCCGCCCACATTGACTGGACCTGCCAATCGCGCCTCGTCGAGGTGGTCGACAACAGCAACGGCACCCTGTCCATCTTCTGCACCATGGTCGACCACGCCGCGCCCATTGCCCCGGGTGGTTCAGACGAGGTCCTGCGGCTGGCCTCGATTTCGCGTGAACTGACCGCGAATGACTACCAGAAGGGCTTTGGGTCCGACGGCGCGGGAGTGGCGACCGACCGCAACGTGGAGTTGTTACTCAAAGCTCCCTTCAACCTGGCCGCAGGGCCCGGCGGTGCCGGGGTGGGAGAGGGGCTGCCGCCGACCAACCGGACCAACCCGGTTCCGCTGGCGATCGCGGGCGGCGCGGCCGTTGCCGCCGGGGCGCTGGCCGCCCGTCAGCTCGCCGCGCAGGACCGGTCAAAAGACTGAAGCTCCTGGTCGAACCCCTGCTTTAGGGACGGCGGGTGCGCAGCACCACCGCGGACTCCGCGGGTATTCGCAGCCCACCGTTTGGGTCGAGCTGCGACCCGGCGTGGGACGCCAGCACGATCTCGTTGCCGGCGGCCGCGATCGTCGCCTCCAGTGGCCCCAGGTTGCATGCCAGGACCAGGTCCCGCCTGCGCACCACGATGTGCCGCGCCTGCTCGTCAACGTCAACTTCCACCGCCTCCAGGGCTCCGTCACGCAGGCCGGGTGTGTCGCGGCGCAGGTGAAGCAGGTCGCGGTACCAGGAAAACAATTCGCGGTGCCCGGGCTGCTGGACCTCCTCCCACTTCAACTTCGAGGCGGCGAAGGTGGCGGCCTCCTGTGGGTCGGGAACGCTCGTGAGCGGCCAGCCGAAGGTGGCGAACTCTCTTCGCCTGCCTTCCGTGACGGCGCGTGCGAGCTCACTGGACTGGTGGTCCGTGAAGTATTGGAATGGCGTCGATGCCCCCCACTCCTCACCCGCGAACAGCATCGGCGTGAAAGGTGAGAAGAGCACCAGGGCGGCCGCGGTCATGACCAGCCCGGGGCTGAGGAGCTGGCCGATGCGTTCGCCCCTGGCCCTGTTGCCAACCTGGTCGTGGTCCTGTATGTATCCCAGGAAGGACCAGCCGGGAAGATCCCGCGGCTCGCGCCCGTGGGTTCGCGCGCGGTACTCGGAGTAGCGACCGGCGTATACATAGGCCCTGCGCAGGGCCGTGGCCACGTCGGCGAGGGGGCCGAAATCCCGGTAGTAGCCGTCCCGCTCGCCGGTCAGGGCGGCGTGCAGCGCGTGGTGGAAGTCATCGCTCCACTGGGCATCGAAGCCGAAACCTCCGCGGACGGCGGGTGTCACGAGGCGCGGGTCATTGCTGTCGCTCTCGGCGATCAACCAGCGCGGGTGCCCGGTCACCGTCTCCAATTGGCGCACGGCGGCTGCCACCTGTTCGAGGAAATGGGTCGCGGAGGTGTCCAGGATGGCATGGACCGCGTCCAGCCGCAGACCGTCGCAGTGGTAATCCCGCAGCCAGCCCAGGGCGTTGTCGACGAAGAAGCGCCGCACCTCGTCACTGTCCGCGCCATCGAAATTCAGCGCCGCGCCCCAGGGCGTCCTGTAGACCTCAGTGAAGTAGGGTCCGTATTCGCCCAGGTAGTTGCCGTCCGGCCCCAGGTGGTTGTAGACGACGTCCATCACCACGGCGATGCCGGCGCCGTGACACGCGTCGACCAGCCGCTTGAGCCCGTCCGGCCCCCCGTATGTCGGGTGGGGCGCGTACAGGTCGACGCCGTCGTAGCCCCACCCGCGGTCGCCGGGGAATGTCGCCACCGGGAGCAACTCGATGACGTTGACGCCGAGGTCTTCAAGGTGCGGCAGTCGTGAGACCACGCCATCAAAGGTCCCCTCGGGACTGAACGTCCCGACATGCAGTTCGTAGACCACGGCGTCGGCCAGATGGAAGCCCTTCCACGCCTGGTCGTGCCACTCGAACCGGCCGTGGTCGATGAGAACGGAGGTGCCGTGCACGCCCGTGGGCTGGTATGCCGATCGAGGGTCGGGGATGGCCGGTCCGCCGTCGACTGAGAGCAGGTATCTCCCCTCCGCGTCCGCCGCGTCTGCCCCGGCTGAGTACCAGCCGCCAGGCTGCCGCTTCATCGGCGTGCGCCGTTCCCCCGCAACGACTTCCACCGCCGACGCCCGAGGCGCCCAGACCCTCACCTCAGGCAGCATCGATTCGTTCAAGCAGCAGAAGGCCGCTATCGTCCGCGATAGCCTGGCGCCAGCGACCCGGCCCGAGTTCGAGGCGGGTGGTGCCCCAGTCCACCGCGTGGTCCAGGACCAGTCGCGGGACCCCGACGGCCACCTGGAGGGGATCATCCCGCGTCCCCCGAGCGAACGCGATGACGTTGGCCGCGGCGGGGCCCGACGCCTGCAGCGGGGTGTAGGCACTGGCCGTGCCAAACGCGTCGGGCCGGCGCCGACGCAGCGCCAGCGCCTCCCGCACCAGGCGCAGCTTGACGGCCCCATCATCGCCACCCTTGCTGCCCGGCGCTGCCAGGATGGCCTGGCGGAGCGCGTAGTCCACGGGCCGGCGGTTATCCGGGTCGACCAGGCTCAAATCCCAGAGTTCCGTCCCCTGGTAGATGTCGGGGACGCCGGGCGCGGTCAGCTTGAGAAGAGTCTGCGCCAGGGAAACCTGTCTGCCCGGGGCCACCAGGGGGCGCACGAAACCTTCAAGGTCGGCCTGGAATTCGCCGCTGCCATACAGCGCGTCGACAAAGGAGTGCACCGCGGCCTCGTAGCGCGCGTTGGGCTCGATCCACGAGGTATGCCGTTTGGCCTCGCGAATGGCTTTCGCGATGAAGGCCTGGGCACGCTCGAGCTCCAGCGGCCAGGCTCCCACCAGCGTCTGGTAGATGAGGTATTCCGTCTCGCCGTCGATGCCGCCGTCGCCGCGGTGGCCGCCATTCGCCGCTGACCAGCGCCGAACTGCCGCGGCCCAATCCCCGGCGCACTGAGGCAGGAGGCTGAGCCTGGCACGGACATCCTCACTGCGCTTGGTGTCGTGGGTCGACGACGCCAGCATGGTCCTGGGGTGGTCGCGGGCGATCTGGGCGTTGGCGGCATGGAATTGCTCCACTGGCAGCCCGAAGGTGCCCGGGTCGCCGCCCACCTCGTTGAGGCAGATCAGCCGCTGGTAGCGGTAGAACGCGGTGTCCTCAACGCCCTTCGCCATCAGCGGCCCCGTCAGTTGCTGGAACATGAGTGCCAGCGTCCCGGCCGTCGGCGACAGCAGCGACCGGCGCAGCACCTCAAGCACTTTGGGATCCGCCTCGCGACGGCCGGAAGCCTCGGCAAAAGCGTGTTCCAGGCGCTCTCGCCCGGCATCGTCCACGCCGCCGCCGGGCGCGGCGTAGGTGCGGTAGACCGTCAACCAGCATCCGACCGCCGCGATCGCCGCCGCCGCCGCCGCCTCGTCTGCGGTGACGCCGGCCGCGGCGCACTGGCGGGCGAGTATCCGCGCCAGGCGCGCGATGTCGGAGCTGAAGAGTTGCTCGGCAACCTGCTTCTTGGCGGCAGCGACCACCGCATCGTAGTCCACCTCGGTGGTGAATTCCGAATAGATCCTGGTCATGCGCTCCCTCGCACCCGGCTCCACGAACACAGCGCTGAGTCGATGGATGAAGTCGTAGCCGGTCGTCCCGTCCACGGGCCAGTCCGGCAGGCGTTCACCGGGTTCGAGGATCTTCTCGACGAGGATCCAGCTTCGTTCGCCCGCCTCGGCGCGGAGGCGTCTGAGGTATCCGGCGGGGTCCGCAAGGCCATCCACGTGGTCCACCCGGAGCCCCTGTACCATCCCACCGCGGACCAGTTCCAGAACCTTTCCGTGCAACGCGTCGAAGACCGCCGGCTCCTCCTCGCGCACCGCCACCAGGGTATTGATATCGAAAAATCTCCGGTAGTTGAGACGGTCCGTCGCGTCTCGCCAGTCGGCCAGGACGTAGTGCTGCTCCGCCAGCACGTCGCGCATCGACGCGTTCTCCGTGCCCTCCCGCAGCGGGTACCGCGCGTCAAAGTAACGAAGCTCTTTCCCGGCGGGGCCTGGCTCCAGGTGCAGGTCGCCCGCGGCGATGGCCTTGTCCGCGGAGCCTCCCAGGAACGGGAGCAGGACGCGGTCCCGAAGAGCATCGTCGGGTGACTCCCAGTCGATGTCGAAATAAGCCCCGACCGCCCCCTGCCGGCCCGTCCGGAGCAACTCCCACCAGAGCGGGTTCTGGTCACTGGCGGCCATGTGGTTCGGGACGATATCCAGCAAGATCCCCATACCGTGTGCTGAAGCCGTGGCGCTGAGCACGCCGAAGGCGGCCTCCCCTCCGAGCTCCTCGCTGAGGCGGCGCGGGTCGCACTGGTCATAACCGTGGGTGCTGCCAGAAGCCGCCTGCAGGACAGGTGAGAGGTAGAGGTGGCTGATGCCCAGGCTCGCCAGGTACGGCACGACTGCCGCGGCGTCGTTGAAGGTGAACTGCGCGTGTAGCTGGAGCCTGTAGGTGGCTACAAGCGGGGCGAGTGTGCCGGGACTCATGTGGTGCCTGCCACCGCAAGCGCCACCCGGCGCGCGTGCGCCGAGCGTCGCAGGGCCTCGAGGCCGCCCGGCAGCGCGAGCTGCCAGTTGGGCCATTCAGTTGTCGTACCCGGGATGTTGGTTCTTTCGGTGACCGCCATCGCATCCTCCAGCGTGGCGGCTCGGAGGCGGGAGTTGCCGCGCCCCAGCGCCGTGTAGACGGCAAGGATCGCCGCTTCGGCGGAGGCGTCGCGGGCAACGCCGCCGAGCCGCGCCAGCCTTTGGCGCAGCTGTTCGTTTGCGGCCAGGTTGGGCTCCAGTCCAGCCTGCGTG
>JBHEMP010000174.1:0-10394 GCA_046262515.1 Candidatus Dormibacteria bacterium
CTGCAGGAGGAGCTTGATCAGCTCCGTGCCGACGGCCTCTACCGGCCGCTGGCCGTTATCGAGTCGCCACAGGGAACGGAGGTGACCATCGGGGGCCGGCGGCTGATCAACCTCAGCTCCAACAACTACCTGGGCCTCAACACCCATCCCCGGTTGGTGCGGGCGGCCGTCGAGGCGACCGAGAGGTTGGGCGCGGGCAGCGGTGCCGTGCGGACGATCGCGGGGACCCTCTCCATACACGAGGAACTGGAACGCCGCCTGGCTGACTTCAAGCACACCGAGGCGTCCCTGACCCTGCAGTCCGGCTACGCCACCAACCTCGGCATTCTCTCCTCGGTCCTCGTCGAGGGGGACGTGGTCATCAGTGATGAGCTCAACCACGCCAGCATCATCGACGGCATCCGCCTGACCCGGGCCGACCGAATCATCTACCGTCATAACGACCTCGATTCGCTGCAGGAGGCACTGGAGAAAGCGGGTAAATTTCGGCGGAAGCTGGTGGTGACCGACGGCGTCTTCTCCATGGACGGCGACATTGCCCCCCTCCCCGGCATCGTTGAGCGGGCCGAGGCTCACAACGCGATGGTGATGGTCGATGACGCGCACGCCAGCGGTGTATTGGGGCAGAACGGCCGCGGCTCGGTCAGCCACTTCGGCCTGGAAGGCAGGGTCGAGATCCAGGTCGGCACGCTTTCCAAGGCGATGGGGGTCCTTGGCGGTTACGCGGCCTGCAGCTCGACGGTCCGTGAATACCTCGTCGCCCGGGCCCGTTCGTTCCTGTTCTCCACCTCCCACCCCCCCGGCGTCGCGGCGTCGTGCATCGCGGCCATCGACGTGCTCCTGGATGAGCCCCAGCGCATCGAGCGGCTCTGGGAAAACAGCGGCTACTTCAAGGCGCAGCTGCGGGAGCTTGGCTTTGACACGGGCGTCAGCGAGACGCCCATCACCCCCGTGATCGCCGGTGACCCGGACCGTGCCAACGCCCTGTCCGAAGCCCTGCTGGCGGGCGGAATCTTCGCCCAGCCCATCGTCTTCCCCATGGTTCGCCGTGAGCAGTCGCGGATTCGCACGATCGTCACGAGCGAGCACACGCGTGCGCAGCTTGACGCGACCCTGGAGGTGTTCGAGAGCGCCGGGCGCCGGCTCGGCCTGGTCACCTGAGCGCTCCCCGCACAGTAACCAACGGGTGTGCCGGGGCTTGATAGGAGGGGTGAGTGCCGTCGCGGTCTGAGGCCGACCTTGACGCGGAGCGCGAACAGGTTGAGGCGGCCAAGAAGGACCCCGCGGCCTTCCAGCAGCTTTACGATCGTTACTTCGACAGGGTGTATTCATATGTGTACTACCACTGCGGCAACCGCGAACAGGCCGAGGACATCACCGCGGCGACCTTCCAGAAGGGGCTTGAGGAGCTGCCCAATTTCCAGTGGCGCGGTATTCCGTATTCGGCCTGGCTGTACCGCGTGGCGGCCAACCAGCTGTCCCGCGAACGGCGCCGTCCCGCCTGGCTGGAGCTCCAGGACAGCGGCCACGCCGCCGACGAGGCCGGCCAACCTGAGGACATGGTCGTCCGCCTGGACCAGGACGTCCGGCTCCGTCAGGCGATCCAGTCGTTGCCCGCTGACCAGCGCCAGGCGATCCTGCTCCGCTTTTTCGCCGGTATGCGTAACCGGGAGGTCGGGCGGGTCATGAACCGTTCTGAAGGTGCGGTGAAGCTGCTCGTCTTCCGCGCCGTCGCCAACCTCCGACGAGTCCTCGCCGATGAGGAGGACGGGGAATGAGCCACCGTGGCGCAGACGATCTGTCATCAGCCATCGACCATTGGCTGGCGCGCGACGCCCGCCGCCCCGCGGCCGGCAAGGACCACGTCCTGGATGCCCTGGAGTCGAGCCTGCGGCCGGTGGTCGACGACGCCGTTCGCGAACGAGTCCGGCGCCGCCTGGCCACGGCCTCGCCCCAGCCACGAAGCCCCCATGAGTTGCTCGTGGAGCGCGCCTTTGACGAGGTCGTCCGCATCCAGGAGCGCATTCGCGCGGACGAGTACGTACCCTGGACGGCGGTTTTCTGCGCGGCGGCGCTGGTTGCGGTGGCGGTCGGACTCGCGGTCTGGCTGAACCGGCGCAGCGGTACGAGGCTGGCATAGTTACGGCCGTATGAAGATGGCTACAGTAACTCGGGCGGTCATTCCCGCCGCCGGGCTCGGGACCCGCTTCCTGCCCGCGACCAAAGTGCTGCCAAAAGAGATCCTCCCGGTGGTCGACCGGCCCGTGATCGAGTGGGCGGTGGAAGAGGCTCGCGACTCCGGCATCACCGACGTGACCATGATCGTCAGCCCCGGGAAGGAACTGCTGGTGCGGCACTTCGAGCCCGCGCCCGACCTTGAGGGTTACCTCGAGGCGAGGAACAAACCGCGTCAGCTGGACGCGGTTCGCGCCATCGGCGAGGGTATCCGGGTCGGGCAGGTGGTGCAGCAGGAGCCGCTCGGGTTGGGGCACGCCGTGCTGCAGGCTCGTGACGCCATCGGTGACGAGTATTTTGCCGGCCTGCTCCCCGATGACATCATCCGCGGTCCGCGGCCGGTCATCGCCCAGATGATCGATGTCCACCGCAAGTACGGCTGCACCGTCCTGGCTGTGCGCAAGGTGCCCCTGGAGGCGATCGGCCGCTTTGGCTCCATCGAGGTCGCTTCCCAGGAGGGTCGTGTCTACCGGGTCAAGCACCTGGTCGAGAAGCCCGAGCCATCCGAGGCACCCTCGGACCTTGCCGTCATGGGCCGCTACATCCTCAGCCCGGCCATATTCGACGCCCTGGAACGAACCGAGAAGGGCGCCGGCGGCGAAATCCAGCTGACCGACGGGGTCATGAACCTCCTCGGGGAGGAGGAGGTCGTGGCCCTGGAGTTCGAGGGTGACTACTTCGACGTGGGGACGATCGCCGGTTGGCTGAAGACGTCCATAGCGCTGGCCCGGGCCCGTGAGGAATTCCGCGAGGACGTCGACTCATACCTGCGAGAGTTGCTCCAGGCACCGCCGGAGAAACCCCCGCCGACCGGTTGAGCGAGCCCTCGTGGCGACGGCCCCGGGACGCTGCAGTGCTAGGATTGGTCCCTTGCGGGGACTGTTTTCGCTCGGTTTCGACCGTTAATTTGTATTCAGGATTGGGATTGAGAGCATGGCTATCGACCGAGGTCGCCGACGCGACGAAGAGCGCAATGTCCGCTATCTCAACGAGGACGGGGACTATGCCGTGGAGGTCGAGCACACCCTCAACAAATGGGCGGTGACCGTCCTCGAGGTGCCCTCCAAGAAGGTCATCGCGCAGGACTTCTTTCCTGAGCGCTGGAAGGCCCTGGCGCGCGCACAGGATTTCGTTCGCCTGTTGAACAATCGGCACAAGGATCAAGAGGGCGAGGAGACCGAGGCTTGAGCGACATTGTTCGCCGCGAATGGGGCGCAGTCGCGTTTCTCATTGCCACCGCACTCGGCATCATCGTCGTACCTGTCGGCCTGAACCTGAACAAGCGCAATGTACCCGCCGCCACGGAGTCCCTGATCAGCGCCAGCCCGGCCGCCGCTCCCGCGGCCGGCGCCAGCCCGGCTGCTTCCGCAGGTGCCTCGCCGGCGGCGGCTCCGTCCGCCGCGGCCAGCGCCCCCGCTCCCGCTGTGGCTCCTACCGACACCGCCAGCGCCGCCCCCGCTCCCAGCCCTTCCTGAGTCCCCGAGGGGGAGTCGCGGGCGTCGCGTGCGCCTTTCGTTAGAGGACTCCGCCAGCCTTCCCTACAGTTGCGCCCTGTTCGACCGGACCGGGGCGCGCCGGACGAGCAGCCCGGAGTGGGCCGGCGCCGGCTTTGGGGCGGTGGCCTACGAGGCCGGGATGGGCACCCTGGTCGTCGTCCCTGACGGCACCAACACCGACGCCGACGCGGTGGCCGCGGATCTACTGGCGGAGACCTGGGCTGCCGCCCGGGAGATGCCCGCAGCCGACCGGATGGCCGCCGAAATGCTCGCCTCAGCACTCGCGCTCGTCTCGGGCCGCCCCCCCGCGGGGAACCCCGGCGGCACGACCGAAACGGTCATCGAGTACGTCCTTGAGGGTATCCGGCGATCGGTCCCGGGGGTTACCGTGGCGGTTGCCATGGAGGTCAGCGCCCCGATAGAGACGCCCGCCGCGGTGGCGCTCGGGCTGGTGCAACTTGCGCGTAATGCCGCCCGGCACTCGGCCGCGTCCCGCCTCACGCTGCGCGTCGGCCGAGGTCCCACGTTCCGGGTTGAATGGGAGGACCGGGGCGGGGGCACGTCCGTCACCAGCGCGCGCCGGCCCGACCAGCGCCAGCGGTGGGGGATGGGCTTCACGCGCCTGTTGGCGGATTCCCTGGGCGGGGTTGTGACGGCCCCGGCACCCGTCGGCGCCGGTCGCGTAGCCAGCGCCATCGGCCTTGGCGCGAAACGGTTCTCGGCGCCTGTGGCAGCGATTGTCTCGGGCCGTGTTGAGCGCGCCGGGCGGGCCTGGGACGAGGAGACCCTGCTCCCACCGGGCGCCGCACCCGACGCGCGCGTGCGCGCGGCGGTCGACGCCGCGGCCAGTTGCGAGCCCGGGGAGATCGCCTACTCGGACATCTTCCGCGCTCGCAGGGTAGGCGATCGTACCTGGGTCGGCATCGCCCCGCAGTCCAGCGCGGGACGGGTGCGCGATGTGCTGCGGGGCATCCAGCACGAGAATGCGTTGCTGACCGCATCAGAGCCACACGCTACGCGGGTCTATGCGCTGGCCGCCATCCTGTCAGCCGGCGTTGGCGGAGAGGGGTTTGAGCCGGTGCCGGCCAGCACCTGGTCCCGCGACTTTCCCGGGGTCTGCGCCGTCCTCGGGCTAGACCCACCTCCCTCCCTTGACGAAAATCGCCTGCGTTACCCGGATCCTCGCGTTGCCGCGTTCCTCCTCGCCAACCTGGGAGGAAGCCTCGACGACCGTGGGGGCGGCGGCGGGGGCACGTCCGACCCTCCCGTCCGGCTGGTGCTTGCCCCCGGGTCCGCCGCCCGGCCCCTGGCGCGCCTGCTCTCCGGCGGACAGGGTTTCATCTCCCTGGTCCCCTGACGTGGAGCTCTGGTTGGTGGTTGACGCCCCCGGCGGGGTCACCGCCGACGTCGCCGTCAGGGCTCCGGGAGGGCTGACGAATGACGGCCTGGCAGAAGCCTTCACGGTTCAGCTGGGACTGGGGCCCGCCGGCCCGGGGCTGCGCTGGGGGCTCTACGCCCACCGTCAGCAGACCTGGCTGGCGGCCGCCGGGGACGTCGCGCGCGCGGGCCTGCTCCACGGAGATACCGTCGCCCTTCGCGCCATCCCCGCGGCGGGCCGGGACGAAGCCGCAGCGCAGAATGCCGAGGCGACCTTGACCGTGACCTCCGGCCCCCAGGCCGGCCTGGTGGTCAGGGTCGGCGTGGGTGTGCATTTCATCGGGCGGGGGACCGAGGAGGCTGTTCAGCTGTCCGACCCCTTTGTTTCCGCGCGGCATGCACGGCTTGATTTCGATGATCAGAGCGCCACGTTGACCGTTCTGCCGGGACAACAAGCCCGGGTGGACGGTAGGCCGGTCGCCGGCACACAGCCACTGCGCTCCGGGCAGGTGCTCACCGTGGGAGCCTCGGAGCTCCTGCTCGGCCTACCGGCGGGGGGAAACTTATCCGGCGGTTCGACCGGCGCCGGGGAGGCTTCCGCGGAGGTCATCTTCAACCGACCGCCGCGGGTCGTCGGCTCCGCGGCAGCGCTGACCCGGCGCCTGGGTCCGCCGCCCACCGAGCCGCGCCCGCCGCGGCTGCCCATTGCAGCCGCCGTCCTGCCGCTCCTGTTGGGGGGCGTCATCTACGCGTTCGCGCGCAGTCCTTTGACCCTGGTTTTCCTGGCTATGAGCCCGC
Source organism: Candidatus Dormibacteria bacterium (assembly GCA_046262515.1). Taxonomy (GTDB): domain Bacteria; phylum Chloroflexota; class Dormibacteria; order DASZGP01; family DASZGP01; genus JAXDLW01. The sequence goes on from JBHEMP010000174.1 coordinate 5,907, forward strand.
TCTTGGCGATAGGTTCATACGTCGAGGGACGTTTCGGTGCGCGCGGCGACCATCGCCGGGCTGCGGCGGATTTCAGAGCCCAGGTGGCCGAAGTGTGCGAGGAGCTGGCCGTCGCCATCGAGGTCGAGGTGCGCGAGCGTCGTGAGGCGGCGCCCACTCTGCGGACCGTTGCCCGGGCCGCCCACGCCCGCGAATCGCGCCTGTGGCAGCGCCGGCCTTCGGATGAAGACTTCCTGCGCCTGCGCCTGGCCACGGGAACGCTGCCGTCGCGGCACCTGGCCGAGGTGGCCCCCGGCGGCAGCGCGGTGCTGAGGGCGGAAGCCGAGGCCAGGCTTGAGGGCTGGCGGGCGGTGGCGGGGGTTCCCCTCGCACTGAACCTTGCCGAGCTCGGCACCGTGGGCCTGGCAGGACCTCGAGAGTGCGTCCTCGACCTCGGCCGCTGGCTGCTGGTGCAGGTGGCCACGCTACACAGTCCCGGCCATGTGTCCATCATGGGTGCCCTCCCTCCGGCCGAGGTGGCCGAGTGGGATTGGCTGAAGTGGCTACCCCACGTTCGCACGCCGCTCCAGGACCTTGAGGGGCCACGCATCGTTGCCGATAGCGCCGCCGCGCGTGAGCTCCTCGAGCGCATGCTGGGCCTGGTCGACGCGCGCGCCGCGGAGGTCGGGCCATTCCGTGGTGCCGGCGGGACGGCTCCGTTTCCCCACATCGTGCTGCTCCTGCACGAGGATCTCCCTCTGTCGCGGCCGGCCGTGGTCCGGCTTCTCACCGAGGGACCCCGGCTTGGCGTGGTGACCATCTGGATTGGCAGCTCGGCGCGCCACCTCCCAAATGAATGCCAGGCGGTCGTGGAGGTGGACGCCGCCCGCGGCGTGAACCTGACCGTCCCGGGTTCCGGCACGCTGACGCACGGAGCGGGTGCGGAGGACCGGGCCACCACGGCGGAGGCGCGACAGGTCGCCCTGGAGCTGGCCCCGCTACGCGACGCCTCCGCCGAGGACGCCGCCGGGCGCGTGCCGGCCGCCGTCGGCTTGCTCGACCTGCTCGGCCTGCCGCGGCGCCCGCAGGAGGTCCACGTGCGCGACCGCTGGCGGGCTGCCGGACCGGCCCTGGCCGCTCCCATCGGTGTCTCCGCGCAGGGGACGTTCAGCCTTGACCTGGACGCCGACGGACCGCACGCACTGGTCGGTGGGACGACCGGGTCCGGCAAATCCGAGCTCCTGCAGACGCTGGTCGGTAGCCTCGCCGCGTCCCAACCGCCCTCCAGGCTGAACTTCCTGCTGGTGGATTACAAGGGCGGCGCCGCCTTCAGCGGCGCTGTCCGACTGCCACACACCGTCGGCATGGTGACGGACCTGGACGGCCGCCTTGCGCGGCGAGCCCTGGTTTCCCTCGGGGCGGAGCTCAGGCGGCGCGAAGCCATGCTCCGCGAGCATGGGGCCCGGGACCTTCGCGAGTTCGCCGAGCGAGACCCGGCGCACGCCCCACCGCGGCTGCTGATCGTGGTCGACGAGTTCGCCACCCTGGCTCGCGAGGTGCCCGAATTCGTAGACGGTGTTGTCGACCTGGCTCAGCGGGGGCGCAGCCTCGGGCTTCACCTGCTGCTGGCAACTCAGCGGCCGGCAGGAGTCATCAACGACAGCATCCGCGCGAACACGAGCCTTCGCGTCGCCCTCCGGGTCAGTGATGACGCCGAGAGCGTTGACGTGGTCGGGGTCCCGGACGCCGCCAGGATCGCGCGCAGTCGGCCGGGGCGGGCGCTTGTCCGGCGGGGCCACGGTGAACTCACCGAAGTACAGGTGGCGTACGCCGGTGCCGCCGAGGCGGATCCGCACAACGAGGCCGAGGCAGCGGTCGTCGTACCCCTCGGGATCGGCGGCGCCCTGTTCCCGAGGACGGCGCCGAGGTTGCCCGCCAAGGACACGGACCTGGAGCGCCTGGTTTCTGCCGTGTGCGAGGCGCACGACGTTGCGGGCCTGCCACCCCCGCGACGGCCCTGGCTCCCGGAGCTCCCCGATGTACTCCCGGTACGGGACCTTCCTGCGGTACCCGGAGCCGCCGTTCCGATGGGGCTCCTGGACCTCCCGGGCCAGCAGGCACAGGAGCCATGGATCGTTGATCTCAAGCGCAGCGGAAATCTTCTCATCTTCGGCACCGCCGGCAGCGGGAAGACGACCCTACTGACCACGCTTGCAGGTGGCCTGGCCTCCGCCCTGCGCCCCCACGCGCTCCATCTCTATGCGCTGGATTGCGCGGGGGGAGGCCTGGGCGGGCTGCAGGTCCTGCCGCATTGCGGGGCGTATATCCGGGTCGACGAGACGCAGCGCGCGGTCCGCCTGCTCAGGTGGCTTCGACGGCTGGTCAACGACCGACGGGCGGCTTCAGGTGATGGCGGCGGCGAGGCGGCCATGGTGGTCGTGGTGCTGGACGATTACGGCGGCTTTCTCGGCGCGCTGGAGAAGGTGGAGTTTGGTGAGCACGTTGACGCCATGCCGCGCCTGGTGGCCGACGGCCCGGCGGTGGGCGTCCATTTCGCCATTTCCGCGGCTCGCCGCGGCGCCGTGCCCAGCGCGCTCAGCGCCGTGGTGGAGGACAGGGTTGTGCTGCGACTGGCGGACGAGGACGAGTACCGTAACGCGGGCCTTGCCGCGGAGGTTACGCGTGCCGCCCGGTGGCCCGCCGGGCGCGCCTTCGTCCGGGGTGCCATCGAGGCTCAGTGCGCCGTGCTCGATGATGGCGCCCTGCCCGCGCTCGCCGCTGAGCTTGGGCCGGCACCGGGCCCGCACGGGCCCGTGGGGATCGAACTCCTGCCCGACCACGTGGCAGCGTTGGACCTGCCTCCGCCCAGCTCGCCCTGGCAGGCGATCATCGGCGTCGAGGATGGCACGCTCGGGCCCGCGGTCGTCGACCTCGCGGAGGACAGCCAGCTGCTGGCCGGACCGCCTCACAGCGGCCGCTCGACGGCGCTACTGGCAATCGTTAACTCCCTGCGTCGCGGCGAGCAGGGCAGCCCGACCGCCTACCTCTTGGCGCCCCGCCGGTCACCACTGCTCCAGCAGGGCCACTGGTCGGCCTGCGCGAGTGGACTGGCGCAGTGTGAGGAGTTGGCGGCGCAGCTCGCCCACGAGGTGCGGCGGGGCGCGGGCCCGCCGGCCGGCGCACGCGTCGTGGTGGTAATCGACGACGGGGAGGAGCTCACCGAAGGTGCCTCTGCGGCAGACCTCCAGGTTGTCGCCCGGCATGGGCGGGACATGGGCTTCCGCGTTGTGGCGGCGATCGAGACCCGCGCCGCGCACCGTGCCTATTCGGGCTGGGTGGCCGAGCTCAAGAAGGCGCGCCGCGGGGTTATCCTGCAGCCGGACGCGGACATCGACGGCGACCTGTTCGGGGTGCGCTTGCCGCGGATCGAGTCAGGTGCGTTCCCGCCGGGCCGGGGTTACCTGGTGCGTCCGGGCGCGACCGAGCTGGTGCAGGTGGTGGACAGCCCCGCCACATCCGGGGAGTGACAGGACCCGCGCCTGGTGCGTATCCGTCGCACCATCTCGGAAGCTGTACGGCTACCCGTTACCGCCGGCGGTCATGATGTTCTGGTTCACCTTCTGGACCGTAACGCGAAGTTCCTCAAGGGTCTGAACCGTGCGGTCGAGCGCCGCCCGAGCCTGCGGCCAGATATTGCTCCGGAAGTCCGTTGCCGCCCGACCGTCCCACACATTGGGATCGGACAGGGTCTGCCCCTGTTGCTCGAGCTGCTGCACCTGCTGTTCGAGCTGACCGGCGAGGATGGCCTCCATCCGCTGGATCGTCGCCCTGGCCGTCTCGGTTGAAAGTACGCGGTCACTCATGGTCTTCTCCTCAAAAGCTCCGATCGGTGGAGCGTCACGACCAGTAAACGGTGGTCGGATGGACGCGGGCGCGACATTTCGCCCGTAATGCCGGGCTACACTGGGCTGGCGCCGCAGGTGGCGCGCCAGCGAGGTGTTCCTTGAAACCCAAAACCGCGGTTCCCGGCACCCCGACCGCAGCCAATGGGCACGGCCGCAACGGCAGCGCAGAGCGCGCGCGTCCCGCAGTAGCGGCGGCGTCCCGACGGCGTGCCTCCGACACGGGGGCAGCGTCGGCGTTTCCGCCCATCGCGGATTACGCGTTCCTGTCGGACTGCGAGGTCACCGCCCTCATCGCACCCAGCGGCAACGTGGAGTGGCTCTGTCTCCCCCGGATGGATTCGCCGAGCATCTTCGGGTCCATCCTCGACCGCGCCGCCGGCGGCTTCCGGCTGGCCCCCGCCGACGTCAAGGTACCTGCCTCGCGACGTTACCTGCCCGGCACCATGGTCCTGGAGACAAGCTGGGAGGCCAACGGTGGCTGGGTCATCGTCCGAGATGTCCTGCTCATCGGCCGCTGGCACCACGACGACCGCGACAGGTCTCAGACATACCGGCGCTCGCCAACCGACTACGACGCCGACCACGTCCTGCTGCGCACGGTGCG
>JBHEMP010000175.1:0-7318 GCA_046262515.1 Candidatus Dormibacteria bacterium
GACCGTTCTCCGCGGTGCGCGAGGAGCTGACGCCGATGGGCAACTCGGCTGTGATCGTCGGCGACGATGCCCTGGTGCGGGTGCATATCCACACCCTCGACCCGGGCGCGTTGATCGCCCACGCCACCGGGTACGGCACCCTGCAGAAGCTGAAGGTCGAGGACATGAGCCGCCAGCACCACGAGATCCTCGCCCAGGATCCGAGTTCTCCCGCGGCGCCGGCCCTGCCGAGCGTCAACGGTTCGGGGCAGATGACCGCACCGGGCCTCAATGGCGGGCTGGGGGTCGTCGCGGTCGCCGTGGGGGACGGCTTCCGCCGAATCTTCGAGGGTCTGGGGGCATCGGTGGTGGAGGGCGGCCAGACGATGAATCCTTCAACCGAGGACCTGCTCCAGGCCGTCAATGCGACAAGCGGGACGAAGGTCATCATCCTGCCCAACAACAAAAACGTGATCATGACCGCCCAGCAAGTGCAGGGACTCTGCGACAAGGAGGTCCGGGTGGTGCCATCGCGGACCGTGCCGGAGGGGATCGCGGCCCTCCTCAGCATTGACCCGGAGGGCGACCTCGAGGAGGCGACGACATCCATGACCGACTCCATCGAGGGTGTCCAGACCATCGAGGTCACCACCGCGGTAAGGAGCACCTCTGTGGATGGGTTGAAGATCAAGAACGGCGACTCCATCGCTGTCGTCAACGGCAAGATCAAGGCCGCGGGCAAGTCTTCCATGGAGGTCATCGAGGGTGCCCTCGGGGTCCTTGATCTCGGCAGTTTTGAACTCCTGACCCTATATGCGGGCGCCGACGTGGACACGGCGGCGCTGGAGGCCGCATCGGCCCACATCCAGGAGCGCTTCCCGACCCTGAGTGTCGAATCGCAACGCGGGGAGCAGGCTCACTACCCGTTCATCCTCTCGCTGGAATGACCCGCATCGTCGTCGACTCCACGTGTGACCTGCCGGCCGCCACGATGAAGGAGATGAACGTCCTGATGGTCCCGCTCAAGGTCCACTTCGGCGACCGGGTTTTCCGCGACAAGGTCGAACTTGACGACCAGGCATTCTTCGAAATGCTCGAATCCGCAACCGAGCTTCCCACCACCTCGCAGCCCTCGCCGGGGGATTTTCTCGAGGCCTACCGCCAGGTTCCCGAGGGCGAGACCATCCTCAGCATCCACATCGCGGAGCAGCTCTCCGGCACCCAGCAGTCCGCGCGCCTCGCGGCGCGGGAACTCCCTGACCGGGACATTCGCATTATCGACAGCGGCAACGTCACCGCGGCGGCGGGGCTCCTGGTCACGTTGGCGGCGGAGATGATCGCCGAGGGGCAGGGCGCGGACGCCATCGTCGCGCGCATCGAGGAGGTTCGACCACGCGTCCGCCTGTTGGCCATCCTGGACACCCTCAAGTACGTGGTCATGGGTGGCCGCGTGGGCCGTCTGCAGGGCACCATAGGCGGTCTGCTCCGCGTCAAGCCCCTGATGCTGGTGCTTGAGGGCGAGATCCACCGCCTTGCCCCGGCACGCACCTGGGGACAGGCCTACCAGAGGGTCGTCGAGGATATTCGAGCCCACGGGGGAGCCGAGCGGATCGCGGTCATCGATGCCCGCGCGCCCGAGAATCGAGAGGGTCTGCGGCGGGTGCTGGCTGAAGAGTTCCCGGGAGTTCCCCTGACGGAGGGCGGAATCGGGGCTGTCATCGGCACCCACGGCGGTCCCGGCGCGGCGGCCTGCGCCTACATCGCGAAGCAGGCGGGCTGAGCACCGCGCTCATCCTCACGCCGGGACACGCGGTATCGGCCGTCCCGGGTGTGACCGCGGCCTATGTCAAAAAGCTCGAACGCATCGGTGTGCGCACCGTGGGCGACCTGCTGCGCTACTACCCGCGCAAATATGACGACTACACCGCCGAGGCGAGTGCGGGGCGCCTCATTGAGGGACAGCGACAGACCGTGCGTGCGACCGTCCAGAGCACCCTGGTGCGGCGCCCATTCCGGACCGGGGCGCGACCCGCCACCGAAGCCATCCTGCGTGACAGCACCGGCACCATGAAGGCCATCTGGTTCAACCAGCCCTGGATGGCCGATCGCCTCGTGGAAGGGCAGGAGGTCACGCTCTCAGGCCTGGTGCGCCGCTCCCGCGGTGGGGGAGGACTGGTGATGATGAACCCGTCCATGGCGCAAGGGGATGGCGCCTCGAGCCTGCACACCGGCCGCCGCGTGCCCATGTACAGGGAGACGTTTGGTCTCACTTCGCGCTGGCTGCGGGAGGCGGTGTCGGCGGCCATGCCGGCGGTCCTGGGCCTGCGCGACACGCTGCCGCCGGAGGTCGAGGCCCGGCACGGGCTACCCTCCCTGGCGCGGGCAATCCGCGACATCCACTTCCCCCCGGATGAGGCCGCCGAGACGGCCGCGCAGCGCCGGATCGCCTTCAACCAGCTGCTGGTGATGCAAATGTCCGTCCTCCTGCTGCGGGATGAGCGGAGCCACCAGCGGGCACCGCTGATCCCCTATGACGTCGAGCGCGCCCGGGCCATCCGCGACGCCATGCCCTTTACCCTCACCAACGCCCAGCGCAAATGTGCCCACGCCGTCTTCACCGACCTTGCGGCTTCACGCCCCATGGCCCGCCTGCTGCAGGGGGACGTCGGCTCGGGCAAGACGGCGATAGCCGCGATGGCCACGGCCATGGCCGCCGCCTCAGGCCACCAGACCCTCTTCATGGCGCCGACCGAGCTCCTGGCGCAGCAGCACGCGCGAACACTCCGTCCGCTGCTGGAGCGCATCGGGGTGCGCATGGAGGTGCTGGTCGGGTCCACCCCGGCGTCCGCGCGGCGCACCGTCATGGCCGGCCTGGCTGACGGGTTCCTGGATATCGTCGTCGGCACCCACGCCCTGATCGAGGAGCCCGTCCAGCCCCGACGCCTGGGGCTGGTGATCACCGATGAGCAGCATCGCTTTGGGGTGGCCCAGCGCGAGACGCTCGCCCGCAAGGGAGGGGATCTTTACCCCCATGTCCTCTCGATGACCGCCACGCCGATCCCTCGGACACTGCAGCTTACGATGTACGGGGACCTCGCTGTGTCGGTGCTCGACGAGATGCCGTCCGGTCGGACACCGGTGATCACTGAGCTGGTGCTGCCTATCCAGCGCGAACACGCGGAGCGGTTCCTCCGCGCCCAGGTGGAGGCGGGCCGCCAGGCGTTCGTGATCTGTCCGCTCGTCGAGGACTCTGACCTGATCCAGGTTCGGTCGGCCACCAGCGAGTACGAGCGCCTCCAGGCCGACGTCTTCCCGGACCTCCGCCTGGCGCTGCTGCACGGACGCATGAAGCCCCGCGACAAGGACGAGGTCATGGAGGCGTTCAAGGCCGGGGCATACGACGTCCTGGTCAGCACCGCAGTCGTCGAGGTCGGCGTTGACGTGCCGAATGCCACCGTGATGATGATCGAGGGCGCGGAGCGCTTCGGGCTGGCCCAGCTGCACCAGTTCAGGGGCCGTGTGGGCCGTGGCGCGCACCAGTCGCACTGCCTGCTCTGCTCCGACGCCGAGAACCCCGAGGCGATTCGCCGGCTGGACGCCATGGTGCGGCTGCAGAGTGGCTTCGACCTGGCCGAGGAGGACCTTCGCCTCCGGGGGCCGGGCGACGTCCTCGGCGCCAGCGGGGTGCAGTCGGGGCACGACGCGGCGCTGATGGTGGCGGGCCTGACGGACACCCGCCTGATCAGCCTGGCCCGGGAAGAGGCGGAACGCCTTCTCGCGGAGGGCACGCACCGGTACCCCGCGCTGGTGGAGGCCGCCCGCGGGTTCCACCTGACCGGCAGCCTGAGCTGATGCCCCTGCATGTCATCGGGGGTGAGTGGGGCGGCAGACGCCTGAAGTCGCCCCCCGGGGCCGTGCGGCCCTCTCTCGCCATCCTGCGACGCTCCCTCTTCGACATCCTCGGCCCGGGCATCTCCGGGAAGAAGGTGCTCGACCTTTACGCCGGTTCGGGCAGCCTCGGACTGGAGGCTCTCTCCCGCGGCGCCGCCCACGTGGACTTCGTCGAGCGCGACCCCCGCGTCGCCGCCGTGGTCAGCGAGAACCTTCGCGTGCTCGCGGGGGACGGCGCCGAAGCCAGGGGTCGAGTACACTCCGGGGCGGCGGAGCGATGGCTGCAGCGCCAGGGCGGCGCGCTCCGTGAGTACGACCTGGTCCTGCTTGATCCGCCCTACGGCGATGCGGGGCTTGAGGGCGTGCTGGTCACCCTGGGCCACGAGGCCGTCCTGAAGCAAGGAGCAATGGTGATAGTTGAGCGTCGATCCGACGAGGAGCAGCCGGTCATCCCGGGGCTGAACGAGGTCCGGCGTGTGGTGCACGGGGATTCGATGCTGGTGATGCTCAGGGCCGCCGCGTGAAAGTAGCCGTTTACCCGGGCAGCTTCGATCCCTTCACCTTCGGACACCAGGACATCCTCGAGCGCGCCTGCGGCATCTTCGACAGGGTCATAGTCGCGGTCCTGCGAAACCCCAGCAAGACACCACTCTTCAGCGTGGAGGAGCGGATGGAGATGATCCGCGAATGCATGACCGGCAACGGGCACGTCGAGGTGGACTCGTTTGAGGGCCTGACGGTCGAGTTCGCGCAGTCGGTGGGCGCCGTGGCCCTCGTCCGCGGCCTGCGGGCGACCAGTGACTTTGAGAGTGAGTTCCAGATGGCCCTTTTCAACCGCAAGCTGGCCCCCGGGATCACCACCGTGTTCCTGATGACCAGCTTTGCCAACGTGTTCCTGAGCTCCTCGCTGATCAAGGAGGTTTCCGCTCATGGCGGGGACGTGGAATTCGCCATCCCACCATCAGTGGCCCGCCGCCTTGCCAGGCTGCGCGAGAATAAGACCTCGTGAGGGAGAATCCCGTCCGTGACTGGAGGACCAGCGGTGAGTGAGATGGAGCCCATCGCGCCGGAGCGCGATCACCGCAGCATCATCGAGCTGATCGATCACCTGGAGTACCTGGTGCACCGAGCGCAGCGCGTGCCCTTCACCCACAACGTCATGATCGACGAGGACGAGATCCTCGACCTCCTCGACCAGATACACGTCAACCTCCCCGAGGAGATCAAGCGTGCCCGGAGCATCCTTGAGGAGCAGGATAAGGTCCTCAGCGAGGCCCAGGCCGAGGCCGCGCGGATAAGCCAGGGTGCCGCCCAGAAGGCCGACCAGATGCTGCAGGAGCACGAATTGACGCGCAAGGCCGAGGGGCACGGCAGGGCGCTGGTGCGCGAGGCCCAGCAGCGCGCCGAGGACCAGCGCAAGCAGGCGGACGAGTATGCCGCAAACGTCATGCAGCAACTCGAGTCTCACCTCGTGCGCACCGTCGCCACCGTGCGCAAGGCGCAGGAGACCCTGCGCAAGCCTGGCGCCACGCCGCCGGTTCCCTAGCCGGGATGATCCCGGCTCGCAGGCCTCTCGGTTAGAATCGGCCGGTCATGGCTGTTCCCAAGGAGAGAACCTCCAAGTCCAACAAGAGGTCGCGCCGCGCGCACCTGGCGCTGACGCGTCCCGCCCTGGCCACGTGTGGTCAGTGCAAGCGCATGAAGCGTCCGCACACCATCTGCCCCAACTGCGGCCACTACGACGGCCGCGAGGTCCTCGAGACTGAGTAGCCGGCGGCAGGCGTGAGCCTGGCGCTGATCTTCCCGGGCCAGGGCGCCCAGGAGCCGGGCATGGGGCGGGGTCTTTTCGATAAGCGGTCGTCGGCGCACGCCCTGGCCCTGGAGGCCTCAGAGATCACCGGGTTGGACGTCGTGGGGCTCTCCTGCGATGGCAGTGCCGACGAGGTCAGGGCGACCGAGGTCGCCCAGTCGCTCCTGCTGCTGCATTCAATCGCCTTCCTGCAAGGACTCCCGCAGGACGTTCTCGACGGCGCCATTGGGTTCGCCGGCCATTCGCTCGGCGAGTACTCGGCGCTGGTGGGCGCCGGCTCCGTGGACTGGCGTGAGGCCCTCGTGTTGGTGCGTGAGCGGGGGCTGGCGATGGCTGCCGCTTCGTCGCCGACCCAGGGCATGTCCGCCGTGCTGGCACTCAGCGAGGAGCAGGTGCGTGACGTGCTGGCCGCCAACCCCGGCGGTGGGGTCGCCGTCGTCGCCAACCTCAATGCGCCGGGACAGGTGGTGCTCTCCGGCGACCGCAGCCGGCTCGACGCGCTTGCCGCGCCGCTGAAGGAAGTTGGGGCGCGGCGGGTGATGCCGCTCTCCGTTGGGGGTGCCTTCCACTCGCCACTCATGGCCTCCGCGGCGGAGCGGCTGGACGCGGCCATAAACCGTGCGCCTCTTCGTCCCGGACGCCCGCAGGCCTTCAACGTCGACGGCGCCGTCCGCACCACGCCTGACGAAATTGCCGCGGCCCTGAGGGGACAGCTGACCGGTGCCGTCCGCTGGATCGACTGCGTCAACTCGCTGCTCGGCCTTGGCGCCACGCGCTTCCTCGAGCTGGGTCCAGGAGGGACCCTGTGCGCCCTGGGGCGACGAATCGCGCCCTCAGCCGCCTGGGAGACCGCGTCCGGCACCGCCGGCGCGGTCGCGGTGACGGGCTGATGGACCTCGACCTCTCGGGCCGGGTCGCCCTGGTCACGGGGGGCGGCCGCGGGATCGGCCGGGCTATTGCGCTCGAGCTTGCCGCACTGGGCGCTTCGGTGGCGGTCAACTATGCCCATGGCGCCGATGCCGCCGAGGCGGTGGTGGCCGAGATCACGGCCGCGGGCGGCCGTGCCATCGCGCTGCAGGCGGACGTTTCTGACGGCGCCGCGGCCGCCGGGCTCGTCGAGGCGGCCACTTCGGAGCTGGGCAACCTGGCGGTCCTTGTTAACAACGCCGGCATCACCCGCGACAACCTGCTGATGAGAATGAAAGATGAGGAGTGGCGGCAGGTACTGGAGACCGACCTGTCCGGGGCCTTCTACACCTCGAGGGCCGCGCTTCGACCCATGCTCAAGGCACGATGGGGGCGCATCGTCAACGTGGCCTCCGTCGCCGGGACGGCCGGCAACGCCGGCCAGGCCAACTACAGCGCTGCCAAGGCGGGCCTGATCGGCCTGACGCGGACGGTGGCCGCCGAGGTGGCGCGCCGCAAGGTAACCGTGAACGCGGTGGCCCCGGGCTTCGTGAGCACAGACATGACCGCGGATATCGGCGACGAGGTTCTCCAGGCAATCCCCGCCCGGCGAGCCGGAACACCCGAGGAGGTGGCCGCGTGCGTGCGCTTCCTGGCCTCTGAGGACGCCGCGTACGTGACCGGCATGACTTTGACCGTAGACGGCGGCATGACCGCCTGATGGACCACTAC
>JBHEMP010000176.1:0-15345 GCA_046262515.1 Candidatus Dormibacteria bacterium
AGTTGAAATCGCAGTAGGGACACTTGCTGACGCAGAAGGGGATGTGGATGTAGAGGCTGCGGGGAAGTTGTCTGGCGGCGTCGCCTACGCTTGCGCGATGGGAGAGGGGTTCGACGAGGCCGGCCTGCTCGCGGTCAGCGCCGGGCATGTCCTGCTGGTGCGCCATCCCGGCGAGGCCAGCTGGCGCATCCCAAGGACTGAGCGGCGCGCCGACGAGGACAGCGGTACCGCTTTCGCGCGGCTGGTCCAGCGCCTTGGCATCGACGTCACCAGCTCCGAGGACCTCGGCGTCCGCGAGGTGGAGGGACGTAGCTTCGCGCTCCGCAGGGCGCGCATCCCCGGCCTGCCCGATGCCCCCGGGCACGAGCTTCGACTGGTTCGCCTGGCCTACCTGCCGAGGGAGCTGATGCTTCCCGACAAGCCGCTCCTCGACGCTCTGCTGGCGACTTGAGCGCGAATTAGCCCTAATCAAGGCTCAGGACCGCCATGAAGGCCTCCTGGGGGATCTCGACGTTGCCGACGCGCTTCATCCGCGACTTGCCCACCTTCTGTTTCTCCAGCAGCTTGCGCTTACGTGTGATGTCACCGCCGTAGCACTTGGCAATAACGTCCTTGCGGAAGGCCGAGACGGTTTCGCGGGCGACGATCTTGCCCCCGATCGCGGCCTGGATCGCGACCTCGAACATCTGACGCGGGATCAGCGTACGTAGCTTCTCGGCCAGCTTGCGCCCCTGGAAGCTGGCGTTCTGGCGGGGCACAATCATGGATAGCGCGTCGACCGCCGAACCGCCGACCAGGATGTCGAGCTTGACGAGGTCTGCCTGGCGGTAGCCGACCATCTCGTAGTCCAGTGACGCGTACCCCTTGGAGCGGGACTTGAGCTGGTCGTAGAAGTCGTGGATCAGCTCCGCCATGGGGATGTCGTAGCTCAGAAGGACCCGGTCGCCGGGCTGGTGTTCCAGGTTGATGAACTCTCCCCGTCGGTCCTGGCAGAGCTGCATCATGGCGCCGGTGTACTCGGCCGGGCAGATCACAGCGATCTTGGCCCTGGGCTCCTCCACCACCGTCTGGCGGTCGGGCTGAGGAAAGCGCTGGGGGTTGTCGATCATGTCCACCTGGCCGGAGGGGTATGTCACCCGGTAGACCACGGTGGGCGCCGTCGCGATCAATTCCAGGCCGAACTCCCGCTCCAACCGCTCCTGGACGATCTCCATATGCAGCAGGCCCAGGTAACCGCAGCGAAAGCCAAATCCCAGGGCGGCCGAGGACTCTGGCTCATAGACCAGCGCGGCATCGTTCAGCTGCAGCTTCTCGAGCGCGTCCTTGAGGTCCTGGAAGTCGTCCGACGACTGCGGGTAGATGCCGGCGTAGACCATCGGCTGGGCCTGCTTGTAGCCCGGCAGCGGCTCCGCGGCGCCCTCGGAGTCGAGCATGGTGTCCCCGACGCGGGCGTCGCGCAGGTTCTTGATCGACGCAGAAACGTAGCCGACCTCGCCCGCCGACAGCTCACCTGTGGGCTGCATTGAAGGCCGGAAAGCGCCCACCTCGTCGACGTCGTAGGTGCGGCCGGTGCTGCCCATCTTGACCTTCATGCCGGGCTTGATCCGCCCGTTGAAGACGCGGAGATAGACAATCACGCCCTTGTAGGAGTCGAACTGCGAGTCGAAGATCAGCGCCTGAAGCGGCGCCTCTGAGGACCCGGTGGGCGGCGGCACCATGCGCACCACCGCCTCGAGGGTCTCCCGTACGCCTATCCCCTGCTTCGCGGAGGCCAGGATCGCGCTGTCCCCGTGGAGGCCGATGGTCTCTTCGATCTCCTGCCGAACCACCTCCGGCTGCGCGGCTGGGAGGTCGATCTTGTTGATCACGGGCACGATTTCTAGGTCGTGGTTGATCGCCGAGTAGACGTTGGCAAGGGTCTGTGCCTCAACGCCCTGGGCCGCGTCAACCACCAGCACCGCACCCTCACAGGCCGCCAGCGATCGCGAGACCTCGTAGGCGAAGTCGACATGCCCCGGGGTGTCGATGAGGTTGAGCTCGTACTCGACGCCGTCGTCGGCGCGGTAGTTGAGGCGCACCGGCGCCAGCTTGATGGTGATCCCGCGCTCGCGCTCCAGGTCCAGCTGGTCCAGCAGCTGGGACTTCATGTCGCGCTTGTCCACCGCCCCTGTTAGCTCCAGCATGCGGTCCGCAAGCGTGGATTTGCCGTGGTCGATGTGCGCGATGATGCAGAAGTTACGGATGCGCGAAAGAGGTTTGGACACGAGGGCCGAGTCTAAGGCGCCTCCCCGCTGGGCCGGGCCGCGGGTGGGGATGACACAATCACGTGGTGGCGACACGGAAAGGATCCAGGAAGGAGAAGACCGCGCTGGTGCTGGCCAGCGGGGGCCTGGCGGGCGTGTCCTACGAGGTCGGGGCGCTGCGGGCCCTGGACCACATCCTCACCAACCGCACTGTCAATGACTTCGACATCTACGTCGGTACCAGTGCGGGCGCGATCGTCTCCGCCGCGCTCGCCAGTGGTATGCCACCGATCGTCCTCGCCGGCCTGCTCGCGGGAACGGTCCCTGGCTTCACCCGCCTCAGCCGGATGCGGCTTTACCGGCCCAACGTGGGCGAGTTCGCCGGGCGGCTGCTGCGGGCACCGCAGCTGCTGAAAAGCGCGATCGGCGAGTACTGGCAGTACCGCGACCGCGTCCCGATCTCAGAAGCCCTGATGAACCTGGCGCCGCTTTTGCCCTCGGGATTCTTCAGCAACGATGGCGTCCGGGAATACCTCGCCGAGACGTTTGCCGCGGCGGGCCTGTCCGACGACTTCCGCGATGTCGCCCGCGAGCTGCACATCGTCGCGACGGACATCGAAACCGACCGCCGCGTCGTGTTCTCCAAGGGGAGCACGCCCACCGTGCCGATCTCCCAGGCGGTGGCCGCGTCCAGCTGCATACCGATTCTCTTCCGCCCGGTCGAGATTGACGGGCACCATTACATCGACGGCGGCATCAAGGGGCAGGCCGCGATCGACGTCGCCATCAACCGCGGTGCCACCCTGGTTGTGATCATCAACGGGCTGGTGCCCCTGGACACCCAGGCCATCGCGCGCCGGGCCACCACCGCGGAGGGCAAGCGCTCGATCTACGAGCTGGGAATCAGGGCGATCGGCAACCAGGTCATCCGCGGGATGCTGCACGACAGCCTCACCGACCACCTGCGCGAGCTTCGCCACCAGCACCCGGAGGTCGACTTCGTCCTCATCGAACCCCGGCCCGACGACGAGAAGATGTTCTTCCACGAGGTCATGAGCTTCTCGGCCCAGATGATCGTCCTCCAGCACGGCTACGAGACGGTTACCAGCGGGCTCTACCGCTCCTGGCCCTATCTATCGCGGGTGCTTCCCAAGCACGGGATCGAGATCACTCGGCGCGTCGTGGAACGCAAGCCGCTGCAGGTCTCGGTCAGTGAGATGGAACGGGGAGGCAACCTCGTCGGTCGCCTCTTCCAGACCGTGCTCGACCGGCGCTCGACCGCCGCGGGCAAGCCTCCGGACATCAAGGCGCCGGGGCGACGCGTCACCCCCGCCGCTCGCCGCGCCGCCAGCGACGCGGCCAGTGCCGCCCCGACGCAGGCGACCGCCAGGCGCACCCGCGCCGCGGCAACCAAGCGCAAGACGAAGCCCAAGCCCGGCGACGGCTTCCGCCCCAGGGTCATCTCCGGCACCGGCAAATAGCGCCCCTAGGCGGAGCGCTGAACGACTAGCTTCTGCGGGCGCCCTCGGTGCTGGGACGGCCCGCCAAAGGCCCTTTGACGCGGTGGGCCAGGACCATGTCCGTCACCTCGTCGACCTCCCGGGCCGTGACCGTCGGCGCCCCGCGCAGCGCGGCCAGGGCCTGCGCCGCCTTGCGCGCCACCAGGTCGGCGCGGTGGCCATCCACACCGAGGCTTATGTTCAGCTGGGCGATGGACTCCAGCACCGGGCGGGGCACGTCGACCGCGGAGAGGCGGGCGATGCCGGTTGCGATCCGCTCCGCAAACTCGGCCTCGCTGTCGGCGAACTCCCGTCCGAACCCCTCCGGGTCCTCCTCCCAGCGCTCTCGGCGCTCGATGATCTCGACGCGCTCCTTGACGTCGCGGATACCGCTGACGTCGACGCAGAGCCCGAAGCGGTCCAGCAGCTGGGGACGAAGGTCGCCCTCCTCCGGGTTCATGGTCCCGACCAGGATGAACCTGGCCGGGTGCCACACCGAGACCCCCTCACGCTCGACGATGTTGACACCCATGGCGGCAGCGTCAAGGAGCACGTCGACAAGGTGATCATCCAGCAGGTTGACCTCGTCGACGTACAGGATGTTGCGGTTGGCCTCCGCCAGGACACCGGGTTCGAAGCGCTTGGTGCCGGTCTTGATGGCCGACTCGATGTCGATGGAGCCGACCACCCGGTCCTCCGATGCGTTGATCGGCAGCTCGACCACGCGCATGCGGCGCCTGGTTGACGTGAGCTGCTCACCCCGCCCCAGGCGCTCGGTGCAGTCCGTGCAGAGGCGTGGCTCGACGCCCTCTCGCGGTGGCTCGCAGCTGTAGTGGCAACCTTCGACCACGTCGATCTCGGGCAGCAGCCGGGCCAGCGCCCGCACGGCCGTCGACTTGGCGGTCCCCTTCTCGCCGCGAATGAGGACGCCGCCGATGGCGGGGTTGACCGCGTTTAGCTCCAGCGCCAGGCGCATGCGGTCCTGCCCGACGATGGCCGAGAAGGGATAGATGGCGCCGCGGGGGGCCTGGTTGGCGCCGGCCTCGCTCATGCGCTCAGGCTCTCCTGGACCCCGGCCACGATGGCCCCCTGGTTCAGGTCGTACAGCCCCAGGTAGCGACCGCCCATGTGGTCCGCCAGGTCGTGGCACGCGTTGAGCGCATAGCTGCTGTACGCGGAACCGCCGACCTGGGCAAGGCGGCGCGCCGGCAGGCTCTTGGAGTAGTCACGCGCCGAGTCGATAACCAGGGCTCGGACCGACTCGGTACGGATTTGCTCAGCCACCTTCTGGGCCTCCAGGAGGGGCTCCTCCCCGGCCACCGAGATGTTGCCGCGACCATCCGATATCAGCACGAGCAGAGGGTACACGTCAGGGTTCTTCAGCTTCTCGCTGCGGATTATTTTCAGCCCTTCGACCAGCCCATGGGTGAGCGGCGTGGTTCCCCCGACCGTCAGCCGGCTGAGGCGGCGCTCGGCCATCTCCACGCTGTTGGTCGGGCGCAGCACGACCTTGGCGTCGCGCCCGCTGAAGACCACCAGCGCCACCTTGTCGCGGCGAATATAGGCGTCCCGCAGTAGCGACAGAACAGCCCCTTTGGTGGCGTTCATTCGCTGCTCGGCGTCCATGCTGGCGGACGCATCCACGACAAATACGATCAGGTTGCCGATCTTTCGATCCCGCACCTTCTGCCGGAGGTCGTGTCGCTCCAGTCGCAGGTGCTCGCCGACGGCCTCGCCCGCTGCCGCCGCCGCGGCGCGCCGGCTGTACTGCATGGGAGCCGCGGCGCGCAGCGTCGCGTCCAGGGCCAGGTCGGTGGTTTTCTCCACCTGGGTGGCACGGACATAGCGCCCCCGCCGTGTGTCCGTTGCGCTCTTGGTTCGCTTCCCCGCCGCCCGCCGCTGCCGCCGTTCCCTGGGAATCTCGATCTTCGCGACCGGGAAAAGCTCTCCCTCGAAGCTCTCGTTGCCCTCGACGGGCCCGGGCTCGCTGGGCTGCAGGGGGGCCGTCCCCGCGCTGCTGTCGACCTCCTGTTGCTCGGAACCCGTCCCCTCCTGGCTCTCGGTCTCGGAGTCCGGGCGACCCTCCATCTGCTGCCTCTCGGCCTCAGCCTCCAGCTCCTTGAGCTTCTCCTCAGCCTGCTGTCGCAGCTCATCCTGCTGTCGCATCTGCGGACCCTGGCCCTGCTCGCGGCGGCGGTGGTTCAGAGCCAACTCGGCGGCGTCCTGGATCTCTTCCAGCCCCACGGCCTCACGGCCTCGAAGCGCCGCCAGGGCCCTTGCCGTCCGCGTCACCACGATGTCCGCCCGGTGCCCGGAGACGCCCGCCCCCACACACAGGCTGGAGGCCAGCTGGAGCATGAGCCGGGGCACGACGACGCCCGGCAGCAGGGCTTCGGCGGCGGCGATCTCGTCCCCTGCGAGGCTCTCCGCGGGCCCCGCCGCTGCGGCAAAAGCGTCCGCGTCCAGCGCTCGCGCCGCGTCGTTCTCCATGATGCGCACCCGCTCGTCGATGGCGTTGCTGCCGCTGACGTCAACGCACAGCCCGAAGCGGTCGAGCAGCTGCGGCCGGAGTTCCCCCTCCTCCGGGTTCATCGTACCGACCAGGATGAAGCGCGCCGGGTGGGTGAAGGAGACGCCTTCTCGCTCCACGGTGTTGACCCCCATGGCGGCGGCGTCGAGGAGGACGTCGACGAGGTGGTCGTCGAGCAGATTGACCTCGTCCACGTAGAGGATGTTGCGGTTGGCCTCAGCCAGCAGGCCCGGCTCAAAACGCCGCGCACCCTCACGGATCGCGGCCTCGATGTCGATTGAACCAACGACGCGATCCTCGCTGGCGCCGACGGGGAGCTCGACCACGCGCATCTGGCCCTGGCGCGCGGGTAGCTCCTCTCCTGTCCCCAACCGTGCGAGGCATTCCGAGCAGAGAGCACCCCCCTCATCGGGATCGCAGTTGAAGCGACATCCCACCACCACCGGACGCGCGGGAAGCAGGTCCGCCAGGGCCCGCACGGTCGTCGACTTGGCCGTTCCCCGCTGGCCTCGGATGAGCACGCCGCCGATGCGTGGGTTGATGGCATTGAGAACCAGCGCCAGCTTCATCTGGTCCTGCCCGACAATGGCCGTGAAGGGGTAGCCGTGGCGCATCGATATATTGTCGTCGACGTCATGGACGCCCCCTCCCGCACCGTCGACGCCCGCGGCCTGCGCTGCCCCCTTCCCCTGGTCCGCGCGCGGGACGCCATGGACGAGGTCCCGCCCGGTGGGATTCTGGAGGTCCTGGCGACCGACCCGGGGGCGGCCCATGACCTGCGCGCCTGGGCCCGTCGCCGCGGCTACAACTTCACCGACGTATCCGGGGCTGAGAGCCTGCGCTACCTGGTCCGGCGGCCGCACTGAGCGTCGAGACCTGACCGCGAAGGGGTTTTCACGCGGAGCCGGGGGGGCCACAATCGGGTCGTGAAGGAGCGGGATCTCGAAAATCTTCGGGCGACGGTCCGCCTGACAGCCTCGGTGCGGTGGATCGGGGTCGTCTTTGGCCTCCTGATGGCGTTCGCCTTCGTGCCCATCTCGCGCCCGGCGGCGCTCGCGGTCACGGTCGTCATGTCCCTCTACAACGCCGCGACGTGGCCGCTACTGCGATATACCCGTGGCCGCGGAGTCGCGCTCCTGGCGGGGATCCTGCTGGGACTCGATTTCCTCGCCGTAACATCCTGGGTTTACCTGCTCGCCAACGACCAGTACAGCACCTCGTACGTGGTCTACGCGCTCGTCGGCATAGAAGCCTCGGTGCTCTTCCTGATGGCGGGCACCGCCGCCTTCGCTGCGGCGTTCGCGGTCGCCTTCTTGCTCCTCCAGCCCATCCGGCGCCATTACTTCGGCTTCCCGCTGGAGTGGAACTCGGTCGCTTTCCGGATGGGGGTGGTGCTGCTTTTGGTGCTGTTTGCCGGGCTGATAGTCCGCCAAAGCGACAGCCGGCGGCGGCACGCGGAGGCAGACGCCGCACGGCTTCGAGCGCTGTCCGAGCTGTCGATGCGGGTCGGCCGGGTGCTCAGCAGCAAAGACCTGGCGCAGGCGGTGGTGAAGGAGTTGGGGCGGCTCTACCCGGGTGCCTGGAACGCCGTCCTGCTGCGGGCCGGCGAACTGCTGCGGGTGGTGGCTGCTTCAGAGGAGAGCACGTCCGACATCGTGCCCTCGGACGCCCTTCGGGCAGTACTCGAGTCGGGCCCGTGGCTGGACCTCTCGCGGGATCCCCTCGGCATGGAACGGACGAGCCACCGCTCCGGTTTCGCGGCGCCGGTCAGGGGCGCCAGTGGGACCGTCGGGCTGATCGTTTCGGCCAGCACCGAGCCCCGCCACTTCTCCGACCGGGACCGCGACCTGATCGTCGCCATCGCGGCCCAGTTCGCCGTCTTCCAGGAGAACGCGTGGCTCCACGAAACGATGCAGAGCATGGCCGAGGCCGATACCCTGACCGGCCTTCCCAACCGAAGGAAGTTTGACGAACGCCTGGACGGCGAGGTCCTGCGCCATCAGCGCAGCCATGCTCCCCTGTCGCTGGCGTACGTTGACATCGACAACTTCAAGGACTTCAACGACCTACACGGGCACCTGGCCGGGGACAGGCTCCTGGTCGGGTTCGCCGCCGTCGTCGAGGCCGACCGACGAGCCACCGATACCTTCTACCGGATCGGCGGCGAAGAGTTTGCCTTGATCCTGCCGGATACGGACATGGCCGGCGCCCTCCAGGCCGCGGAGCGCCTGTGCAACACCGTGGCCGACGCCGAGTTCAGCATCGAGGAGGGCTCGCCGCGGCAGCGGATCTCCGTCAGCGTCGGCTGCGTGACCTCCACAGGGGGAGCGTCCAACTGGGCCCACGAACTGACCAAGGCGGCCGACGAGGCCCTCTACAGGGCCAAGCGCGCGGGCCGCAACCGAGTCGAGCAGGCCGAGAATATTGCGGGTTAACCCCCGGGCTTGACCACCATCGGAAACTGGTCGTGATCAGGTGCGCGGCCCTCAACAAAATATGGTGGCCCGGAGCCGGTGCGCGCCTAGAGTAACTCGATCAGAGGTCCATGGTCTTGGCGATGATCTCCCGCATCACCTGGGTCGTCCCGCCGCCGATCGGGCCCAGGCGCGCGTCGCGCCAGGCGCGCTGAACCGGGTACTCCATCATGTAGCCGTATCCGCCGTGGACCTGGACCGCCTCGTCGGCCACCTTGACATGGCACTCGGTGGCGGCGATCTTGGCCATCGAAACCTCCCGGACGGCATCGCGCCCCTGGCTGTAAAGCCAGAGCGCGTGGTAGGTCAGATGACGTGCCATCTCCACCTGGGTGGCCATCTCGACCAGCTTGTGCTTGATCACCTGGAAGCGAACTATGGGCCGGTTGAAAGCGACGCGTTCCGCGGCGTAGGCGGTGGCTAGGCGGAGGGTCTCGTCGGCGCCGGTGACCGCGCCCAGCGCCATCGAGAGGCGCTCCCACTGGAAGTTGGCCATGATCATGGGGAAGGCCGCGCCCTCCTCCCCGAGCAGGTTCACCGCCGGGACCCGGCAGTCCGAGAAGAAGACCTGGGCGGTGTCCGAGGCACGCCAGCCCAGCTTTTCCAGCTTCGTTGACTGGTCGAACCCCGGCGTGCCCTTTTCGACCACGATGAACGAAACGCCGCGGTGGGGGTCGTCGCCGGTGCGCACCGCGGTCACCATGATGTCGGCGCGGCAGCCGTTGGTGATGAACAACTTGCCCCCGTTGAGAACGTAGTCATGCCCATCACGCACCGCGCGCGTGGTTATCCCGGAAACGTCGGACCCGGCGCCGGGCTCGGTGATCCCGAGCGCCGCGATCAGCTCCCCGCGGATTCCCGGCACCAGCCAGCGATGCTTCTGCTCCTCGCTGCCGAAGGTGGCAATTGGGGGGAGGGCAATCTGGGAATGGGCGCCAAGCCCCGCCGCCACCCCACCGGAGCCGCATCGGGAAAGTTCCTCGATCAGCACCGCCTCGAAGATCGGCCCGGCGCCGGTCCCTCCGTAGGCCTCGTCGAACTTGTTACCGAACATCTCAAGCGCACCCATGCGGCGGAAGATGGCGTCAGGAAAGTCCTCGGCCCGCTCCCATTCGTCGGCATGGGGGACCAGCTCCCGGCTGACAAAGGTCCTCACACTCTCGCGGTAGGTGTCGTGCTCCTCGTTGAACAGGTGGTACCGCTGGGCCATCACTCGCCCCGCGGCATCCCCGACTCGAAGTACTCGCGGAACTCCGGGTGTGCCTCCTGGGCCTGCTGCTTCACCTTCTCGGGAACCTTTAAGAACAGCCCGGACCCCTCCGCCAACACCTGTCCGGCCGCGCCGCGGACCTCGCCCCTGGTTTCGACGGATCGGCTCCGCAACCGTGTCGGCCAGGCCGACACTGTGAGCAACTCACCTGTCGGCGCCGGGGAGCGGTAGCGAACCTCGAGGCGTCCGGTCATCACCCAGGCACGCTCGAACAGCGCGGTTCGACCCATGGTCTCGTCAAGCAGGCTGGAGATGATCCCGCCATGAACCACCCCCGGGAAGCCCTGGTGGCGCTCGTCACCGACAAATGTGGTCACCACGCGGTCGCCGTCCTGGTGATAGTGGGCTTTGAGCCCCTGTTCGTTGCGCCGTCCGCAGACGAAGCACCGCTGATATGTGCTGTAGTCGTTGAGCCAGTCGTCGGGAATGTCGCGATCTGCCCGCGGGGGTGAGGACTCCTGCGCCATGGGGGCAATGCTAAGTGGCACAGGCAGAATAGGCTCGTGATCTTCGCGGTGGTACCGATCAAGCCCTTCGGGGACGCCAAGACCCGTCTCGGGGCGCGGCTCGACGCGAGTCGCCGGGCGGCCCTGGCGCGCGCCTCAGCGATCAGGGTCCTTGACGCGGTGGCGGGGTGTTCGGCGATTCATCAACGGCTGGCGGTGGTCGAGGACGAAGAAACCGCCACCCTCGTCCGCCTGCACCACTTCGAGCCGCTGGTCAGGCCTGACCTGCGCAGCCAGAGTGCCGCGGTGGAGGGAGGCTTCGAGGTGGCGCGGGCTTCCGGGGCCGAGACGCTGCTGACCATCTCCGCGGATGTGCCGCTGGCCCGTCCGCAGGACCTCGACGCCCTGCTCACCCCAGCCGGCCCGGTCCTGGTGATGGTCTCCAACCTCGCCGGCGAGGGCACCAACGCGCTTCGGCTTTCGCCGGCTCGTCACCTGCGGCTGCACTTTGGTCCGGGCTCGCTGGACCAGCATCGACGTGAGGCGGATGCCCTGGGCCTACCGGTGCGGGTAATCGACAACCCTCGTCTGCGCATCGACATCGACACCCCCGCCGACCTGGAGGCCCTTGAGCGCTCCGGGCCAGAAGGTCGCCGGGTCCTCATCGACGCCGGCAAGATGGTGCGAGACGCGCAGCTCGAGGAGGAGTGGGCCGCCCGCTACAACTCCCTCTGAGCGGCGCCCCCCCTCGCCAGGCCGGCATCGCCATCGTCCCCGTTGGCGGGATTCCCGAGGTGCGGGGTGGTGACGACCTCGCCGGGGTACTGATCGGCGCTCTCGAGACGACCGGGCCGACGCCCGTCGACGGCGACGTCGTGGTGGTGGCCAGCAAGGTCGTTTCCAAGGCCCTGGGCAGGGCCATTGGCGAGATGCCCCCAGCCGGCGAGCGCGCCCGTGAACTCGCGTCGGCGACCGGCTTTGACGCCGACTTCGTGGAGCTGATCCTCTCCGAGAGCCGCGAGGTCCTGAGGGCGCGGCCCAATGTTCTGGTCGTCGAGACCAGGCACGGGTTCGTCTGCGCCAATGCCGGTATCGACCGCAGCAACACCGGGAAGGGTGGGGTGGCGCTATTGCTGCCGGAGGACTCCGACGGCGCCGCCCGGGAACTGCGCGGGCGCATCGCGGAGCGATTCGGGGTTGAGGTGGCAGTCCTCATCAGCGATACCTTCGGCAGGCCGTTTCGTAACGGACTGGTCAACGTGGCCATCGGCGGCTCCGGCATCAGGCCGATCCGTGACTACCGCGGCCAGGCCGACCCCCAGGGGCACATCCTCGAAGGCACTGAACTGGCCGTCGCCGACGAGCTTTGCGCCGCGGCCGAACTGGTCATGAACAAGCTGGACCGGGTGCCCCTGGCGATCATCCGCGGGTACCAGTGGGAGGCTGGCGACGGCAGCGTCCGGCCATTGCTGCGCGACCCCGCGCACGATTACTTCCGCTGAGCATGGGGCGCCCCGCAGCACCTGACCGCGTCGCCGTCCTGAGCGGGGGCGTCGGCGGGGTCAAACTGGTCGAGGGACTCACTGAACTGCTCCCGGGCGACGCGATCACCGTTGTCTGCAACACCGGCGACGACATGGAGCTATGGGGCCTGCACATCAGCCCCGACGTCGACACCGTCCTGTACACCCTCTCCGGCCTGGTCAACCGCGACCAGGGGTGGGGCGTCGACTCCGACACGTACGAGACGCTGGAGATGATGAAGCGCTACGAGGAGCCGGCCTGGTTCCTGCTCGGCGACCGCGACCTGGCCACCCACATCCTGCGAACCCACCAGCTTCGCCTCGGCCGCACGCTGACCGAGATCACGCTGGACCTGGCGGCGCGGCTGGGCATCTCCGCGCACATCGTCCCCGCCACCGACGACGCGGTGCGAACCATGGTGCAGACCCCCGATGGTGAGCTGGATTTCCAGACCTACTTCGTGCGCCGCCGTTTTGAGCCACCGGTGGAGGAGGTCCGCTTCCGTGGGGCGGACGACGCCCGGCCCAGCCCCGAGGCGGCGGCGGCGGTCATGGCCGCGGACCTGGTGATCATCGCGCCCAGCAACCCTGTCGCCAGCATCGGCCCGATGCTCGCGGTGCGCGGGTTCCGGCAGGCGCTGGAGGGAGCGCGGGGATACCGGGTTGCGATCTGCCCTTTGATCGGGGGCGAGGCCGTCAAGGGTCCCACGGTGGCGATGATGGAGGCTGCCAACCTGGTCGCCACCCCGATGGGCGTGGCCCAGGCCTACGCCGGGCTCATCGACGCGATCGTGATTGACCGGCAGGACGTGGCGTACACCGCGGCCCTGGAGGAGGTTGGCCTCAAGGTGATGGCCACGGACACCCTGATGGAGGGCTTCGAGGGCCGGCTCAGGCTGGCCGCCGAAGTGCTTGACTTCTGCAGCGCCGCGGGCCGCGAACGCCGCCGGCCAACCCGGACGTAGGCTGGTCGGATGCCAGTCGACGCACTGACTTTCAGAGCCGCCTGCGGGCACTTCATCACCGGCGTGACCATCGTTACGATGCGCGACGCGGCGGGAGCGCCCCAGGGCCTGACCGCGAACTCGTTTGCGTCGGTCTCCCTGGACCCACCACTCGTCCTGGTATGCATCGACCGCCGTATAACCACGCACGGCGCCATGCTCGAGACCGAGGGTTGGATGATCAACGTTCTCAGCGCGGACCAGGTGGGGCTGTCCCAGCGCTTCGCGACCGCCGACATCGACAAGTTCAAGGGCCTTGAAACCGTGGACGGACCTCATGGAGCCCCGATGATCCCGGGTGCGATCGCCCGCCTCGCCGCTCGGCCGTATGCGCGTTATGACGGCGGCGACCACGACATCTTCGTGGGCGAGGTCACCGACGTCGAGTACCACGACGGATCGCCCCTGATTTTCTTCAAGGGGCGTTATCGCGCCAACCGCCATCGCCAGCAGATGCGCCGAGCGGTGGAACGAATGACGCTGCCGCCGGACCCAACGATCCGTCCGGTCCGCGCCTCGGAAGTTGGCTCGCTCGGGCCACTGCTGCTCAACGCCTATCGAGGTACGGTCGACGACGAAGGCGAAACGCCCGAGCAGGCGACGGCCGCCGTGGAGGAGATCGCCGCTGGGGAAAACGGCCCGTTGCTGGAGGAAGCCTCGTTCGTGGCAGAACGCGATGGGTCCATAGTTGGCGCCTCTCTTATCACGCACTTCACCCCGCCCGGCCAGGACTCCCCGGTTCCCCTGGTGGCGCAACTCTTCGTAGCCCCACCAGCTCAGCGCCAGGGCGTGGGCCGCCGCCTTCTCATGCAAAGCATCGACGCCCTGGCCGCAGCCGGCTACACAGAACTATCCCTTGGGGTCGCCGACGGGAACCTGCGGGCGATCCGCCTCTACGAGCAACTCGGCTTCACGCAGGCGGAAAGCTAAGCCGGGATCCGCCGATCCGGGCGCGGGTGAGTCGTCGCGCAGGGACAGCGATTTGATGTGTAATGGCGAAACGGGTGCGCGTGGTTAGGCTGCTCGTCTTCACCGAGAACACTGTGTGTACAGGGAGGTTGCTTGGAGGTCATCTTGACGGGGACCGGCTGTCCCGTGGTCGACCCCCGCCGGGCTGGGCCAGGAACATTGGTGCGATATGGCGGCCTGACGCTGCAATTCGACGCTGGGAGAGGCACGGCCCAAAGACTGGTATCCGCAGGCACATCGGTTGAGTCGCTGACCGCACTGTTCATAACCCATCACCACTGTGACCACCTCCTCGGCGTTGACGACATCCTGCTCTCGCGCTGGATTCTGCAGCGGCTGCGGGCGAGCCCGTTGCCGGTCATCGCACCAGAGGGAGCGAGCGCGCGGTTCATCACCCACGTGCTCGACGTTTGGGAGGATGACATCGCCGTGCGTAACGAGCACGCCGGTACCAGCGAGCGACCCGGCGCCGCGCTGACGACCTTTGTCGCAACCGACGCGCCGACGGAGGTATGGCGGTCGGGCGATGTCGTGGTAAAAGCCATCCTGGTTGAGCACCCGCCCGTCGTGCCGTCGGTCGCGTACCGAGTCGACAGTCCGGATGGGTCGGTGGTAATCAGTGGCGACACCAGAGTGTGCGCCGCGGTCGAAACCCTGGCGGCCGGGGCGGACGTCGTCGTGCACGAGGTCATCCTCGACGGCCTCGGGGGGGTGCCCGAGTCAAACATCATCTCGACGTACCACTCGAAAGCGGTCGAGCTGGGGGCTATGGCCACCAGGCTTGCCATCCCGACCCTCGTCCTGACTCATCTCATCCCGCCTCCGAACAGCGCTGAACTCGTGAAAGCCTTCGAAACCCAGATAGCCGCCGGCGGTTACAGCGGATCACTAATCGTCGGAGAGGACTTGCAGCAGATCGTGGTTGGCGAGCCCCAAGTTGAAGTTACCGCGCCGATCGACTAAATTGCTCCGCGGCAGGCCGCTTGGAGCTTGCCATATCGGAGGAAGGGATGAAGCGAATATTGGTGGCCACCCTGGTGGGTGTCATCGCGAGCGTGGGGTTAGCGCCCATCAATGCGGCGGCCTATACGTCGACCAAGTCCAACCCGGTGGTTTTCGTCCACGGCTACGAGGCCTTCAACTGTCCCAGCGACGACGGCAACTCCACCTGGAGCGCAACTATCAACTACCTCAAGGCCAATGGCTGGACCGGTTCCATGAACAAGGTGGCGTATTACAGCTGCGACACCAATATGAACGACAGCCTCGACGGGTACGGAAGCCACACCGCCTACTACGGGACCACCAACGGGCACGAGACCGGCACCACGGGACACCTGTCCCACAACCGATACGCTGACATCAAGCATCTCGCGTACCACCTGGC
>JBHEMP010000177.1:0-5583 GCA_046262515.1 Candidatus Dormibacteria bacterium
GCTGCTGGGGGTTCGGGGAGTGTGCATCATCGCGCACGGCCGCTCTGACGAGGAGGCGATCAAGAACGCGGTCTTCCGCGGGGCGGAGGGGGTACGTGCTGGGTTGGTCCAGGCCATGGCGGAGGCAATCGCCCCCGGCGGCTCGTAGCCATTCTGCTCGCAGATGTCCATCTGCTGCCAGCGCTCGTCCGTAAGCGTGCGGTGCAGCCGCTCAGGCATCGGTGTCGACTTCGATGACTTCCATTCTGGCGGCGGGAGGCGGCTTGCCGGGAGAACGTGGCCAATACACTTTCGGCGTGAAGCGCCGTGTGGTGATCACGGGCCTTGGCACCGTGAACCCGGCCGGTAACAGCCCGGACGAGTTTTATGATGCCCTCATCGAGGGCAGGTCAGGGGTCGCCACCCTTGATGGCTGGCCCACCGAGCACATACCCAGTAAGGTCGCGGGGCAGGTCAAGAACCTGCGCATGGAGGACCACATGGATGCCAAGGACATCCGACGCACCGCGCGGTTCACCCAGCTGGCGGTCATCGCCGCACGGCAGGCGGTGGCGCAGGCGGGGCTGTCGCGGAGGGAGGCTGCCGACAGCGATAGCGTGGACCGGGACCGGGTTGGGGTGTGCAACGGCACCTCGCTCGGCAGCTTCACGGACATGGTGGCGCAGATCCAGTCCGGCGGTCCCACCCATGAGCGCGTTTCGCCCTTTTTCGTCTCGCGCATGCTGCCCAACATGCCCGGCGCCACGCTGGCGATGGAGTTCGGGTTTCGCGGGCACAATGACACCTCTGTCACGGCGTGTGCAGCCAGCACGCAGTCCATCGGCAACGCGCTGCGGGTCATCCAGTACGGCGACGCCGACGCGGTGCTGGCCGGCGGTTGCGAGGCCAACCTCTCGGACTGGGGCATCGCCACCTTTACCGCGATGAAGGCGCTGACCACCCGCAACGACGACCCGGAGAGGGCCAGTCGCCCCTTCGACCGTGACCGCGACGGGTTCGTCGGCTCAGAGGGCGCGGGGTATGTCTTCCTGGAATCTGAGGAGCACGCACAGGCGCGGGGCGCGACCATTCTCGCCGAGGTCGCGGGCTTTGCCTCCACTGACGACGCCTATCACCAGGTCATGCCGAAGGAGGACGGGTACGGCGCCGCCATGGCCATGCAGCGCGCGCTGCGGGACGCCGGCGTGGCGCCGGATGAGGTGGGGTACATCAACGCCCACGGCACCTCGACCCAACTGAATGACAAGTCAGAGACGACAGCGATAAAGCGGGCGCTGGGGGCGCACGCGCGGCGGGTGGCGATCAGCTCGACCAAGTCGATGATCGGGCACGTGCTGGGCGGGGCCGGCGGGGTGGAGGCCGTGGCCACGGTCCTGCAGCTCACCCGGGGGACGCTGCACCCGACCATCAACCTCGAGAACCCGGATCCCGACTGCGACCTTGACTACATCCCCAACGTGGCCCGCAAGGCGGAGGTCGAGGTGGCCATGAGCAACTCTTTTGGGTTCGGCGGCCAGAACGCGGTTCTGGTGTTCAGGCGCTACGCGGCCTGACTAAGCCGGGATCCACCCGGCTAACGCCCCGCTCGCCCCCGCTCCAGCAGGGCCGCGGCCGCGTCGGTGTTGAAGGGGTGCCCGGTCATCACGATGAAGTGCTCGGCGCCGGCATCGAGGTACTCGTCCGCCCGCGCCGTGTCCTCGGCGCTGATCATCGCCGTGCGCTCGACTTCGCGGGGGTCCCGACCGACCTTCTCGCACCACTCCGTGAGAACGCGGTTCTTGGCGCCCCAGTCCCGGGGTGAGCCGCCACCATTCCACATCTGGGCGCTCTCGGCGACAAGCCGCAACATCACCTTCTCGCCGCCCGTGCCAACGAGGATCGGGAGACGGCCGACGGGGGGTGGGTTCAGCTTCTGAAGCCGCGCCTGGATCCTTGGCAGCGCCTCCCGGAAGAGCCGGACCCGGTCCTGGATGGTTCCAAACTCGTACCCGTACTCCTGGTAGTCGCGCTCGAACCAGCCCGCGCCCAGCCCCAGGATCACTCGGCCGTTGCTGACGTGGTCTATGGTGCGCGCCATGTCGGCGAGCAGGTCGGGGTTGCGGTAGCCCACGCAGGAGACGAGCAGCCCCAGCTGCGCCCGCTCGGTGGTGGCGGCCATAGCCGCCAGCAGGGTCCAGCCCTCGAAATGCTCCGCGTCGGCCTCGTCGTAAAGTGGAAAAAAATGGTCCCAGAGCCAGATACTGTCGAAACCCGATTTATCCGCCACCTGCCAGGCGGCCTTCAACTCGGCGTAGCCTGTGGCCTGAGGATGAAGTTGAACGCCGACCTTGAAGCTCACGTCACCAGTCTAAAAGCGGGGCACGGTCGTGTTTTTCAGACGGGATAAAAAGCCGCCCACCGAGGTGCCGTCGGCGGTCGAGCCGGAACCCGCGGCGCCGCAGGTTTTTGAGGGCGAGCAGCCATGCACAGAGCGGGGATGTGACGCCCAGAACGGTGTGCCTTGCTCCTACACGGACCGTACCGGCGCAGCCTGTCCCACCAGCTGGTGCCCGGGCCACCAGGCCGTTGTTTCCGGCCGTCCGTATTGCCGCCGCCACGCCGGCATCGCCCGGGCCCTCGAGGCGCTGCCGGAGCGGGACCGGGTCGGGCCTGACCTTGGCAACCGCGCGCCATCGCTGGTGGTCTGGATGGCCAACGCCCTGGACGCCGACATGCGCGCCCTGCTGGTGCGGCGGCTTCCCGAATACCCCGATGGGATCATTGGCTCCGGGCCCCTCAGCCTCCAGCTTCACGGGACGCCACGGGTGAGGACGTGGGCCTACAGGTGGGCGCTGAGCGACCATCGTGGCCTCCACCTGCGCATTGTCGCGAGCGTCGACGAGCAATCCGACTCCACCCTGACAATCAGCGTCCAGGCCCGTCCCGTGGCCAGGGCGGTGCCGCCGTGGATCACGGAGCGGATACTCGCCCCCGATGACGATGCGGCGCGGCGCCTTGCCTTCAACCACGGCCTCCTGGCGGCGGCGGCCCGGGGCCTGCTCGAGCTTGCCCCTCCCGGCGGGTAGAATTGCCCACCCTCAGAAGGGGGTTTCCCGAGTGAGGTTGAGGCATGGCTGACGACATCGACGACGGCGGCTCGCGCCAGAACATAGGCACGGTCCGGCCCCAGGACATCTCCACCGAGATGTCCACCTCCTACATGGAATACGCCATGTCGGTCATCATCTCGCGCGCCCTTCCGGACGTGCGGGACGGCCTCAAGCCGGTGCAGCGCCGCATCCTCTACGCCATGTACGACCAGGGCATGACCCCTGGCGCGCGCTTCCAGAAGTGCGCCGCGATCGTCGGCGAGGTCCTCAAGCATTACCACCCCCACGGCGACGCATCGGTCTACGACACCATGGTTCGCCTCGCGCAGCCATGGAACATGCGCTACCCACTGGTGAGCGGCCAGGGCAACTTCGGCAGCCAGGACGGCGACTCCGCGGCCGCGTATCGGTACACCGAGGCCCGCCTCGCGACCCCCGCCATGGAACTGCTCGCGGACCTGGAAAAGGAAACCGTCGATTGGGTGGACAACTACTCCGCCAGCACCATCGAGCCGAGCGTCCTGCCGGCGACCATCCCCAACCTGCTGGTCAACGGCTCCTCGGGGATCGCCGTGGGTATGACCACCAACGTGCCGCCGCACAACCTCGGTGAGATCGTCGACGCATCTGTCGCGCTCATCGACAATCCCGAGCTGACCACGGAGGACCTGCTCCAGTACGTCAAGGGCCCCGATTTCCCCACCGGCGGCATCGTCGTCGGGTCTGAGGGCATCAAGAACGCGTACGCCACCGGGCATGGCCGGATCATCGTGCGCGCGCGCCATGTCTTTGAAGAGTCCAAGCAGGGCTACGAGCAGATCGTCATCGAGGAGATCCCATACCAGGTCAACAAGTCCTCGCTGGTGGCCAAGATCGCCGAGCTGGTGGGGGAGCGCAAGCTCGAGGGCATCCGCGACCTGTCCGACCAGTCGGACCGCAACGGCATGCGCATCGTCATCGAGCTGAAGAAGGACGCCCGCCCCAACACCGTCCTCAACAACCTCTACAAGCACACCGCCCTGCAGAGCACCTTCGGCGCGATCATGCTGGCGCTGGTCGACGGCCGCCCGGTGACGCTGAACCTGAAGTCGATGCTGCAGCACCACATCGAGTACCGCCAGCAGATCATCACGCGCCGCACGCGGTACGAACTGACCAAGGCCCAGGACCGCGCCCACATCCTCGAGGGGCTCAAGATCTGCCTCGACAACCTCGACCAGGTCATCGCCATCATCCGCGGTTCCGACAACGAGACCCTCGCCCAGGAAAACCTGCAGAAAGAGCTCAAGCTTTCTGAGCGCCAGTCCAAGGCCATTATCGACATGCGCCTGGGCCGGCTGTCAAAGCTTGAGGCCGGGAAGATCGAGGCCGAGTACGCCGAGGTGATCGCCCGGATCGCCTACCTCGAGGACATCCTGGCCAACCCGCGCAAGGTGCTCGCGCTGATCAAGGAAGACCTCGAGGAGATGAAGAAGAAGTACGGCGACGAGCGTCGTACCACCATCGCCTGGGACGCCTCCACCGACATGGACGACGAGGCCCTGATTCCGACCGAGGACGTGGTCGTCTCACTCACCGCCAAGGGCTACGCCAAGCGCGTCCCGGCGCGGACCTACAAGCCGCAGAAACGCGGTGGCAAGGGGCTGATGGGCGGCAAGGTGCGTGAGGAGGATTATGTAAAACACGTAATAGTCGCCAGCACAAAATCGGACCTACTGTTCTTCACCAGCAAGGGCAAGGTCTACCGCATCCGCACCCACGAAGTGCCGGACGCGTCGCGGCAGTCCAAGGGCATCCCCGTGGTCAACCTGATCGACATCGAGCAGGGCGACAGCATCACCTCGATGGTGGCCATCCAGGAGTGGTCGGATGACCTATTCCTCTTCAGCGCCACCACCAAAGGCATGATCAAAAAAACTCCCGCCAGCGAGTACCGCAGCGTGATGCGCAACGGCAAGATCGCAATGGTCCTGCGCCCCGATGACGAGCTTCAGTGGGTGCGCCTGACCACCGGCAGCGACGAGCTGATCTTCGCCGCCGATGACGGCAAGTCGGTGCGCTTCAGCGAGACCGACGTGCGTCCAACCGGGCGCGTGACCATGGGCGTCAAGGGACTCAAGCTGCGGCCGGGCGCGCGCGCGGCGGGCATGGAGGTGGTCAACCCCGAGGCGTTCCTGCTGGTGATCAGCAAGAACGGCTACGGCAAGCTCACCCCAATGGAGGAATACCGCACCCAGGGCCGCTCCGGGCAGGGCATCTTCACCATGCAGGTGACGGAGAAAACCGGGCGCCTGGTGGGCATCCAGATGGTCGTCGATCCCAGCGAGGAACTTATGGTCGTGAGCACAAAGGGCCAGGTCATCCGCACCGACCTCAGCGAGGTCCGCGTCACCGGGCGACAGGCCCAGGGTGTGATTGTCATGCGCCTCAACGACGGCGACACCGTCGGCACCATCGCCGGCGTTGGCACCCGCGAAGACATCGAAGAGGAAGA
>JBHEMP010000178.1:0-11474 GCA_046262515.1 Candidatus Dormibacteria bacterium
AGCCGGGGGGGCACCTCGGTGCTCGCCCGCTTCCGGCACCCCGAACGGCAGGGCGAACAAAGGCACTGGCGCAGGATCCTGACGGACCTCGGCCAGCGCGTGGTCGAGACTTCCAGCGGGACCAGCTTCGAGGGTGCGGGCGACGCCCTCTTCGTGGGCGACCTCCTCTTCGCGGGCCATGGCTTTCGCACCGACCTCGAGGCCCACGCGGAGCTCGGCCGGCTGCTCGACGTGGAGGTCGTCTCCCTGCACCTGGTCGACCCCCGCTTCTACCACCTGGACACCTGCTTCTGTCCGCTGGCACCGGGGGTGGTGATGTTCGCGCCGTGTGCCTTCAGCGCCGATTCCGCCCGCGCCATCCGACGGCGTGTTCCCCACGTCATCGAGGTACCTGCGGACCTGGCTGTCAGCTTCATCTGCAATGGTGTCGTTGTTGCCGACCGGCTGCTGTCCTCCAGCGGCGTGGAGCGGATGGAGAGGACCCTGGCCGGGGAGGGGCTGGGCGTCACCGCCCTGCCCATGACCGAGTTCATGAAAGCCGGTGGCGGTGTGCGCTGCCTGACGCTGGAGCTCGGCTAACTGTCCCCGCGCCCCGAGCTCGGACTCCCCGCGGGCGTCGACGTGCTGGTCATCGGCGCCGGGGCGGTTGGTTGTAGCGTCGCCTTCAACCTCGCCGCGAAGGGCGGTAAGAACATCCTGGTGGTGGACCGCGGCGCCATTGGTGAGGGCAGCACCGGGCGCTGCGCCGGGGGGGTACGCCAGCAGTTCTCCACCGAGGTCAACGTGCGCATCGGGATGCTTTCACGCCGGATCCTGGAGGACTTCGAGGCGCGGACCGGCGCCACCGCGGACTTCCGCCAGATCGGTTACCTGTTTGTCGCGTCCCGCCAGGAACTCATGGACGGGCTCCGGGAGAACCTGGAGGTTCAGCGGCGCGCGGGGTTGGACGACGTCATCGAGGTGGACGCGACGCGGGTTGCCGACCTGGTCCCGGGGCTTCGCACCGATGACATCGTGGGCGGCACATTCTGTCCCAGCGACGGCATCGCGGGACCAAGCGAGGTCACCCAGGGTTTCGCCCATGCGGCGCGCCGGAATGGCGTGCGCATCATCGAGGGTCTCGACGTGACAGGCCTGGCTCCGTACGCCGGGGGCTGGAGAGTGGTCACCTCCCGGGGCGAGATCAGGGCGGAACGTGTCGTGATTTGTGCCGGGGCCTGGTCCAGGGTGATCGCCGCCACCGCCGGGCTGGAAATACCGGTGGCGCCGTACCGCAGGCACATCTTCGTCACCAAACCGTTTGCCGGGATCACCCGGAACACTCCCATGACGGTGGACGCGGCGACTTCGTTCTACTTCCATCCCGAGGGCGATGGTGTGCTGCTGGGCATGAGTGATCCCGCCGAGCCCGAGAGCTTTCGCACAGACGTCGACTGGGACTTCCTCGACCACCTCGTGCGGCACGCCACGGAGCGTTTTCCGTCCCTTGACGAGGCCGAGATCATGACCGGCTGGGCCGGGCTTTACGAGATGACACCCGACCACCAGCCGTTGGTTGGGGAGAGCGCGGCCCCGGGCCTCTGGCTGGTGTGTGGCTTCTCGGGACACGGGTTCATGCAGGCCCCTGCGATCGGTGAGCTGGCAGCGGACCTGTTGTCCGGCCGAACGCCAGAGGTCGACCTGCGCCCGCTGCGGCCCTCGCGCTTCGCGGAGGGTGACTACGCGGTCGAGCGCGCCGTCATCTGATCTAGCGGGTCACCGGCGCCGGGACCGTTGGGTCCGGCGTGTGATGTGAGCAGTTGAGACGCATGTTGGCGCTAGGGAAGGAGTAGAAGTAGTTGCAGAAGAGGTAGAACGGCACCCCGGCGTCGTCCACCCGGCGGTTGTCGGGGTTAACCCCCATCGGGGCATCGTCCACCGGGATGATCCGCCGGTTGACGCAACTCTCACAGATCTTCACGGAGCGGCGATTGTAGCGCCGAAGGCGCCCGGGGAACCCCAGGAGGCGGGTGTTAGGATGCCTCGCCATGCGCCGGCTGACTGTACTCCTGTGCGTCTGCGGGACGCTCTGCGCCATCTCCGGGTGCAGCCTTGAGGACGCCCCACTGGTTGGCAAACCCGCCGCCACCTTCGACGGCCACTCCATTTCGATGTCCGACTACCGCGTGCGGCTGAAGGTCGAGGAGGACCTCTACAAGGGGACGCGGACCGAGGCGCAGAAGCAGGCGGCGGCGATCCAGTCTCTAGTCGACGAGCAACTGATTGCCGATGAGGCCGCTCGCAAGGGGATTTCGGTGACGGATGACGAGGTCAACCGAGAGATTGATTTCCAGCGCACGACCTACAACAAGAACGTCGCCCTGTACCGCGCCCAGTACCCGACGCGGCAGGCGCCCCCGGACTTCAACCAGTTCCTGCGTTCCGAGGGGTATGACGTGGGCAGGCTGCGTGACAGCGTCAAGCACATTCTCCTGGAGCAGAAACTCGAGCATCGCCAGGCGCAGAACCGCGCCGATGCCGCGTACCGTTCCATTCAGTCAGGCACTCCCATCGCCGACGCCGCCCGCAAGTACAGCGACCTGCCAAGCGCCAGCGCGGGCGGCCAGGAAAGCGTTGACAGCTCGCACCTGAGCACCACCGATGCCCGGGTGCAGCCGGCGATGAACACGCTTCAGCCGGGTGATACGAGCAAGGTCGTGGAGGGTTCGAACGGCTTCTACATCATCAAGCTGCTGACCCGCGACGAGAACGGGATCACGGCGGTGTTCGTTTTCGTCTCTGCCCCCGCACCCCAGCTCTACACCCCCAAGTTTCGCCCCCAGTGGTTCCGCGATTTCATCCGGGGTATGGAGGACAGCTCGCACGTCCAGTACCACGTGGGACCCAAGGCGAGCTAGGAAGCGGGTTAGTGCGCTGCTTCGTGGCGCTGGGGTTGGACCCGCCGCCCGGCGTGGCGCTGGCAGAGGACCTCGCGCGGTTGGGATCCGCCTTCTCCGAGCTGGCCGTCCCACCGCCACAGAACCTTCACCTCACGATGGCGTTCCTCGGCGAGGTGGGCGCGGACACCGCGGTCCGGGTTGGTGAAGTGTTGGGGGCCGGTCTCGGCGGCGCCTTCACCGTCCGCTGGGGGGCGGCCGGGGCGTTTCACTCCCTGCGGCGGCCGCGGGTGGCGTGGCTGGGGTTGGCAGATGAGACCGCCACGACGCGAGCGCATGGTCGGCTGCTGCAGCTTCTCGAGCCGCTC
The DNA here is from genome assembly GCA_046262515.1 of Candidatus Dormibacteria bacterium. Lineage (GTDB taxonomy): Bacteria > Chloroflexota > Dormibacteria > DASZGP01 > DASZGP01 > JAXDLW01. The sequence goes on from JBHEMP010000178.1 coordinate 3,245, forward strand.
GGATTGGCGACCGAACAGCGCGCCTTCCGGCCCCACCTGACGCTCGCAAGGGTGCGTCGCGCCGGCCTGGGCCCCGGGCGGGCTGAAGTGCTGGCGGCCCACCTTGCCGCGCTTCGCCCCCCGCCCGCCTCGAACGCCACGTCGATGGTGCTCTACGAGAGCACCCCGGGAGCCGCGCACCCCATTACCGGGAGCTGAGTTCCGCCCCACTCTGAGGCAGCTGCGAGGTGGCTCGCGGGGGCGGAACCGGCGCGGGAGCAGGTGCGGTGAAGAGGCAGGTATGGCGCGCCCGGAGGGACTCGAACCCCCGGCCTTCTGATCCGTAGTCAGACGCTCTAATCCACTGAGCTACGGGCGCGCGCAGCAGCCAATGATACCCATGAGCCTCATCCGCGCTCCCCGTCCGGCCCCTGGCCCCGCACCCGGGCCAGGCGTTGTCCTATCTGCGCTTCCAGGCCGCGGTCGGTGGGGGTATAGAAACGGGCTTCGCGCAGCCGGTCGGGCAGGTACTGCTGGTCCACCCAGCCGCCCGGCGCGTCGTGGGGATACCGGTAGCCGTCACCGTGTCCCAGCTTGCGTGCGCCAGGGTAGTGGGAGTCGCGGAGGTGCGCGGGCACGGGCTGGGCCCCTCGCCGCTGCAGTTCCTCGCGAGCGCGGCTGATCGCCAGCGTGGACGCATTCGACTTGGGCGCGCAGGCCAGGTATATGGCGGCCTGGGAGAGGTTCAGCATGGCCTCGGGCAGACCCACGAACCGCAGCGCCTCGAACGCCGAGACCGCCAGCATCAGTGCGCGCGGGTCGGCGTTACCCACGTCCTCACTGGCGAAGATGACCATGCGGCGGGCCACGAACTCCGGGTCCTCACCCGATTCGATCATCTGCGCCAGCCAGAACACGGCGGCGTCCGGGTCGGTCCCGCGCATGCTCTTGATGAAGGCGGAGACCACGTCGTAGTGCACGTCCCCCGCCTTGTCGTAACGCAGCACTGGTTGGCGCAGCGCCGCCTGGGCATCCTCCACCGTGAGCCTTTGCCCGCCACCGGCCAGGACGGTACTGACACACATTTCCAGGGCATTGAGCGCGAACCTGGCGTCACCGCCGGCGCGGTCCACGATGTGGTCAAGCGCACCCGGCTCCACCTCCAGCTGTTCGCGGAGGCCCCGCTCATCGGCGATCGCGCGGCGCAACAGTTCCAGGACGTCCTCCGGGCCGAGGGACTCCAGCCGGAACAGCAGGCTTCGGGAGAGCAGCGGCGAGTTGACCTCAAAGAAGGGGTTCTCGGTGGTCGCGCCGATCAGGGTGACCACCCCGCTCTCCACCGCCTTAAGGAGCGAATCCTGCTGGGACTTGTTGAAACGGTGAATCTCGTCGATGAAGAGGATCGTTCGCCGGCCCGTCGCCTGCCTCAGGTCGGTGGCGCCGGCGATCGCCCTGCGAACGTCCGCGACCCCGGACGAGACCGCGCTGACCTCTACGTACGCCGCCGAGGTGGCGCCCGCGATGACCCCGGCCAGCGAGGTCTTACCCGTGCCGGCCGGACCCCAGAGGATCACGGATGAGAGCCGGTCGTCTTCTATCAGGGACCGCAGCGGGCTGCCGGGGCCCACCACCGCCTGCTGTCCCACCAGCTCATCCAGCGTGCGCGGCCGCATCCGGGCGGCCAGGGGGGCCGAGGCACTGAACTCCGGGCTGGCCGGTTCGGCGGCATCGAAGAGCGAACCAGTCATCAGGGAAGTCATACCACCTCCCGCGCCCGCCGGACGAAGGTTATACTGTCGATGTACAAAACCATGATCGATACGATGTCCGAGTCAGGACGCTCCGCCCAGTTCCAGGTAAGGCCCGGGGCGTACGTGCTTCCCCTCTATCGGAACCGGGCGGGAACTCTCGCCGACCTGCCCTCGTACCTGTCGGGGATCTGCCGCGAGGTGGACGTGATCGTCGTCGACGGTTCCCCGGCCGAAATATTCGACCAACACGCCAGGATGTTTCCGGAGTGTATCCGCCATCTCCCGGTCGACCCCGCGCTCACGACCCAGATGGGGAAGGTTGGCGGCGTGATGACCGGACTGAACGCGACGCATTGCGAGCGAGTCGTGCTCGCCGACGACGATGTGCGCTACGACATCGCCACCCTCCGCTGCGTGCTGGCACGGCTGGACACAGCAGAGGTGGTGCGGCCGCAGAACTACTTCGTACCGCGTCCCTGGCATGCCCTGTGGGATGGCGCCCGCAGCCTGCTCAACCGGGCCCTGGGCGGCGGTGACTGGCCGGGAACTCTGGCGGTGCGCCGGCGGGCGCTACTCGACGCGGGCGGCTACCGCGGGGATGTGATGTTTGAGAACCTGGAGATGGTGCGTACCATCCGGGCCGCAGGTGGTCGTGAGTCGCTGGCGCAGGACTTGTACATCGCCCGGCGCCCACCCTCCACGGCGCAGTTCTTCGAACAGCGAATCAGGCAGGCCTACGACGAGCTCGCGCGGCCGCGACGAGCACTGTTCTTTCTCAGTCTGCTGCCCGCGATCGCGGTGGCGGCGGCGGGGGGCGACTGGCTGCTCCTCCTGCTCTGCGGGCTTGCGGCTGTGGCCGTCGCTGAGTCGGGCCGCCGGCGCGATGACGGCAGGCGTCACTTCCCGGCCGTGGTATCCCTCTTCGCGCCCCTGTGGATGCTGGAGCGGGCGGTCACGATGTGGTTGGCCCTCGGCTGCCGGGTGGTCCTTGGCGGCATCCCTTACCGCGGTGGACGCGTGCGCCATGCAGCGACCTCCTCCCGGCAATTGCGCCAAGCGCAGGCTGCGCGGGAGCGCGTGGCAGCGTGACCGCGGTACGTCTGCCGGCCCCCGGTGACCACCTTTTCAGCACCTACCTGACACTTGAGGGCAACGAGCTGGTCGACCCTACCGGGTACGGGGCGGTTCCCGGCGTCGCCCGGCTCGCGCACGACGCCTTTGTCGGCATGGTCACAAGCCCCGCGTTTGCCTGCGTCGGCGCCAGGGCCGCCGTTAGTCGCGGTTCCTACCGCGTCGGCATGTTCGGTGACCTGGGCAGCCCGGAGTCCGGCTTCCGGCTCGCCCAAGGGCTGCACCGGTTCTCGTCCGATCCAGAACGGGAGGAGAGCGATTTCTTCACCTACGCGGCGTTCTTCACGGGCCCGGTGGGGATGGATGAGGTGGGATTTGAGGACGCGCTCTGGAGGCAGCTGCGCATGTTGCACCAGCACGACGACTCCGACTGGGACCCGGCGGTCAGCGCCAACCCCACGGACCCGGACTTCTCGTTCAGCTTTGCCGGCCACGCCTATTTCATCGTCGGCCTGCACGCCGCGAGTTCGCGGTGGAGCCGTCGCTTTGCCTGGCCGACGCTGGTCTTCAACCCGCACGCCCAGTTCGACGATCTGCGCGCAGATGGACGCATGTCTCGGTGGCAGGAGGTGATCCGCGGGGCCGATGCGGAGCTCCAGGGTGCACCCAACCCCAACCTGAGCGATTTCGGCGAGCTACCAGAGGCGCGACAGTATTCCGGCCGCAGAAACAGCAAGGATTGGAAGTGCCCTTTCCATGCGGAGGGGACCTGACCCTGGGCCGCCTGGAACCCCAGACCGGGACCGCATTTGAAATGCGCAAAGGGCAGGCGCTGCGGGTCACAGACGTGCAGGGCGAGCAGGTCAGCGACATGGTGTCCTTTTCCCGCGAGGACACCCGGGAATGGCTGTCCTCGGGGCGCAGCATCGATTACGCCAACACGATCTACCTGACCACCGGGCACGTGCTCTACAGCAATCGGAGCCGACCGATGTTCACCATCGAAGAGGACACCGTGGGCAGGCACGACTTTTTGCTCACGCCGTGCAGTCCCGAGACGTTCAGCATCATCTACAACCATCAGGGCCACCACCCCAGTTGCTTCGAAAACCTCTGGCGGAGTCTTGCCCAGTTCGCGGTGGCCCCGGACGCCATCCCCACCACCTTCAACATCTTTATGAACGTCGAGGTCTCCCCGGTCACCGGCGAACTGGAGATCAAGCCGCCGGCGTCGCGGGCGGGGGACCACGTTCTGCTGCGCGCCGAGATGGACATGTACGTCGGACTGACCGCGTGCTCGGCGGAGAAGAGTAATAACCACAGCTTCAAGCCCATCCACTGGGAGATCCTCGAGCCGGCCTAAGGAAAGAGCTCAACCTACCGCGAACATCTGTTCTATAATCGCTGCCCATGGAGCTGCCGGGGTTCGAGCAGCCGCGCGGCGGTTTCGAGCAGGCTCGCCTTCTTGAGCTTCGACGGCGGACGTTCGATGTCTCGGCGCTGCGAGGCATTGAGTTCATCGAGGTGGAGGCGCGGACCGTCATCAACCACGTGCCCGGTGAGCGGCTGCCCTTCAGCTGGACGATCAACCCCTATCGCGGCTGCTCACACGCCTGCGTCTATTGCTTTGCCCGGGCCACGCACTGGTTCCTGAACCTCGGTGCGGGCCGCGACTTTGAAACGAAAATCCTGGTCAAGGTCAACGTGGTTGAGGTGCTGAGGGCTCAGCTGGCGGCGCGGCGCTGGAAAGGGGAGCAGATCGCCATGGGCACGAACACCGATCCCTACCAGGCAGCGGAGGGACAGTACCGCCTGATGCCCGGGATCCTGCGGGCCCTGATCGACTTCCGCAACCCATTCTCAATCCTGACCAAGGGCACGATGTTGCTCCGGGACCTGGACCTGCTCTGCGCCGCGGCCCAAGTCACCGACGTGCGTACCTCCTACTCCATCGGCTCCCTGGACGAGCACGCGTGGCGCCTGGCGGAACCACGCACACCCCACCCGCGCAAGCGACTCGAAGCGGTTGCGGAATTGAACCGCTCAGGAATTCCGTGCGGGGTCTTGATGGCGCCGATCCTGCCCGGTATAAATGACGACCCCGAGACGCTCAAGCGCACCGCCGAGGCGGCCGTCATGGCCGGTGCCACCCATGTTTACCCAATCCTGCTGCACCTCAGGCCGCGTGTGAAAGAGGTGTTCATGGACTGGCTCGGACGCGAGTTCCCGGGGCTTGTTCCCCGCTACGAGGAGATGTACGGCGGCGGCGCTTATGCCTCGGCCGCGCAGCGCCGTGCGGTGGTTGTTTCCGTCGACGGGGCTGCCGCAGAGCCCCGGCCCGGGCCTGCTCGCCCCAGGCGGGACGTGCCGCAATCGGCTAACCCGAGCGCCAGGGACAGCGCCGAGCAGCTTCCCCTGATGGAGACAGGGACCGGTGGCTTCGGATCCGGACGCTCCCCTAACGCGCGCCAATGGGCACGGGCACCGGCACGGGGTGCCGCGGGTCAGCCACCTTGATCCTGACCCTCGTCCCGTCATCGTAGAGGCGCTCCCAGGACCCCGCCCGGAGCCGGTCGGTCGCATGGAAGCTTCTGTCACCGACCACGAATATGCACTGCTCAGTGTCGCTCCCGGTGACCATCACGCAGAGGCCCTGCATCGGCGCGCCAGAGAGGCGGCCGGCGGCGGCAGCCCGCACTTGCCCGTCTTCCTGGTGCAGGGCGATGGCCACGTCACCACCGAAGTGCGCGGGGTCCAGCGGGGTCAAGGTCGTCTCGCCCAGGTGGTAACCAGCGTGATCCAGGCCTACTCGCAGGGGCGCCTGGTGGAGTCCAAGCCAGGCGCCGAGCCCACCCAATAGGAGCCCTGTCAGGATCATCAGGCTCTCCAGGCGGGTGCGAAACGTGTACTGCTGCCAGAAATTCACGTCTGAACCACGGGGGGCACGTTCGCCAAGCGGCAGGGGCAGAAGTTTGTGCTTCACCGAGCTGAACGCGCCCTGACCACCGCGGACACGAGGTTTTCGGTGAGCTCCAGGTAGGCCCGGCGCAGTCCCTGGCTGGCCTGGTTGATGGGCAGGTCGCGCAGCAGCGCCAGCAGCGCATTCTGGTCGTCGGGGACCTCTATGACTTCCACGCCCAGGTGTCGCAGTGATGCGAGGTCCGCCTGCACCGCCGGGTCGGTAGAGATGGCGCGGTTGGAGCTGAGGATGCAGGGGGCGAGGATTGGGATGGACGCGAATGCCACATCGTCCTGGATGGCGGCCACGTACTCCAGGAGACCCTGGCGCGCGCGGGGATCAGCGTTCACGGGGAGCACCACCGCGTCGCAATGCGTCAACCATGCGGCCGCCACCGCCCCTGGGCCGCCGCTGGCGAGCGACGGCAAGGCATTGGGGAGATCCACGGCGATAAAAGAGTGGCGACGCCGCAGGTACTCGGCGAGCACGTCGATCTCGGCCTGCGTATATACCTCCTCCCCGGTTCGGCTCTCGGGGTAGATTGCCAGGCGGGGGGTCCGCGCGTACTGCTCGGCGGGTGGATCCAGCCCGGCTGTAAGACGACTCACCAGCACCCGCACCGTGGCCGCGTCGGGGGGAGGCTTCAAGGCCCAGGAGTCGGGGTTGGTGATGTTCCCATCGACCAGCGCGGCCGTGTCGGGCAGGCCGTCCAGTGCCTCTCCGACGGTGGCGGCCACGGCGGCGGCATGGGTTGTCTTGCCAACGCCACCTTTCCGCGAGGCAAAACCCGCGACGATCGGACGGTTGGCATTGACCCGCGCGCCGAGGTCAGCCGGAATGGACACCGGTCGCGCAGGGAACGTCAGCCTGGCGCGGACGCGCAAAGAATTGTCCATAAAGGTGTCCCTGAACAGTCGAAACGTCGGCGCGATCCCCGTTCCCGGCGTCCATCGCGGCCGCCTCCTACTGTCTTTGTCGGTCGATCGCGTTGGGGCGGGCCGTGGTGGCTGCGGGTCGGGGTCATAAGAAATCGGCTGTGACGGCGGCGGTGGAGGTGGCGGAAGTGGGACTTCGACCCCGGGGATAGCGACGGCGGAAGCGGCAGAAGCCACGGTGAGCATCGCCTGTTGCGCAATGCGGACCGGCTCGCCCGTCGGCACGGTAAAGACCGGTTCGGCCAGGGACTCCAGCCGTTCACCGCGCGACCAGTCGGTAACTCCAATGAACCAGAGGCCATGCGTTCCGGGTATCCACTCCTCGAGACCACCATCGTCAAGAAGCAGGTACACCGGTAGGCTGTCGCGGGGGACGTGGCGCTCCCACCAGGAGTCCAGGTGCTCTCCGCGCGGGCCCGAAGCCTTCAGGAAATCAATCCCTCGGACCTCAGGCGTCAGGACCAGGACGCCGGTATCCACCGGTCTGTTGACCGCCGACCCGAGGGCCGCCTCCACGGCCTGCTCGTGGCCGACGGCAAACAGGACGATGAATGCGTAGCCACCCGCTGGCGGCACCATCAGTGCAGGAGCCTTTCAGCGCGCGGGATATCCGCGCAGCACAGGGACCCGGTGCCCGCCTGGTGGTGCATCAGGCCTCCCCAGAACACGAGCAGTCCCATGGCCAGCGTGGCTCGCGCCCGGAACCGACGCTGACGCGCGCGCTCAGCCTCCCCGAGCGAGTGGCGTGCCGCCGCCCAGACCTGAGCCAGCACAACGAGCGCGATCAGCGACCAGACGATCAGCTGTACCGTGGCAACCGCCTGGTCGTGGGTGGGCCGGCCGGAGGTGAGGAACTCGTATGCAGCCGCGGTGTCTGGCCGCCCCAGCGCGACTGCCGCGGAGATACTGAGGATAGCCGCCAGGAGCAGGCTCCCCGCGGTTGCCGGAAGTTTCCGACTTCGCATCGACGGCACTCAGCCGTTGACTGAGCCGAGGAACGCGAAGGCGATGCCGCCACCCACCATGATCAGCAGCGGAACAAGCAGAAGGGCGATTGCTGCCGCTGCGCCGGTCTTTGCCCGTGCGACCCTGAGACGGTTCTGGGCTACGCGTGACTGTGCGCTGATGCGCGACAGGGCGGGGTACTCTTCGCCCGGGCTGAGCCCCTCGCTCTCGATGCCCCTCATAACCTGCGCGAGCTCCTGGAAAAGCGGGATCCGCAGGGCCTTACCGACCAGCGAGTAGCGCTCCCGAGTCGACCGCAGTGTCGCGCCTTCGCCCAACAGCCGTGCCAGGCTGCCCTCCTCGAGGACCTGCGCCAGGGCCGACTCCCGCTGACAACGGGCCAACAGCCCAAGGGCGTCCTCCGGCGGCATACCGGGGACAAGAATCGCCAGGCCCAGCAATGAGTCGGCAAGCTGGTCCGCGACCTTCGTCTGGCGCCGCCGTGCACGCCCCCTCAGCCGTACGTACCGCAGCGTCGCGATCAACGGGAGTACAGCCAGGGCCACCCAGAGGGGGAGGGGAAGCCATCC
>JBHEMP010000179.1:0-10191 GCA_046262515.1 Candidatus Dormibacteria bacterium
GGGGGGGGCCGGGGGGACGCAGGACGAGTTCGGCTGCGTCCCGGGAAGGTAGAGCTCGCCGTTGCGAAGGGTCAAGTCGGCCGGCTTCTGGTACCAGTGGTTGAGCTCGGCGGGCAGCCCGTTGATAAAGGTCGCGAGGGCAGTGGAACCGGTCTCCACGCCGAAGGCACTGATGGCGTGGCCGGCGCCGTTGGAGCCGGTGTTCCCGGCCCACGCGCCAACCACGATATCGTGGTTGTAGGCCATCATCCAGGCATCGGAGTGGACGCCGGTTGTATCCCCGCCGGTGGTACCGGACTTGCCGGCCATCGGCCGCCCCCAGCCCAGCCGCCACTGGTCCGGGTAGCCCTTGAGGACGTCGGTGACCAGGTAGGCCTCGCTCGCCGAGAGCACCTGGGCCTGGTGATCCTGGTGCCCGGGGGTGACGTCGAACAGCACGTTCCCGGTGGCGTCGGTCACCCGCTGGATGGTGATCAGCGGCATCTTCTTACCCTCATTGGCGAGCACCGCATACCCCTGCAGGTGGTCCAGCATGGTGACCTCACCCCCACCGATGGCGGTGGACAGGTACGGAGGCAGGGTGGTCCGGATACCCATCGCCGTGGCCAGGTTTATGACTCCTCCAATGGTCTCCTTCTGGGCCACCTCCACGGCCGGGATGTTGCGCGACAGCAGGAGCGACCTGCGTGCCGTCATGTCGCCCATGTAGGCATTGTCGAAGTCATGGGGGCGGTACCCGTTGAAGCTTGTCGGGACGTCCTGCAGGCAACTGCTGAGCGTGATCTTGTGGTCCTTCAGCGCGGCCGCGAAGACATAGGGTTTGAATGACGAGCCCGGCTGGCGGTTTGACCTGACGACGTCGAACTGACCGCCGATCCCCTGGTTGGCGTAATCCGCGGAACCCACCCACGCCAGGACCTCACCGGTGGAAGGCCGGGCCGCCAGCAGGTCGCCGTTGTTGACGCCCTCGCCCGCCATCGCGTGCACCCCCTCGGTCACCGCGCGCTCACCGAGGGCCTGCATGGTGGGGTCCAGCGTGGTGCGAATCGTCAGACCTCCTGTCTGCAGGGCCTCCGTGCCGAACTGCGCCTCGAGCTTGTTGGTGACGAACTCGATGAAATGCGGCGCCTTGCTCTCCCGGTACCCCGTGTCATAGACAAGCTCCTTCTGGATGTCCTCACGGGCGGCCTCATCGGCCTGGGCGCGCGTGATGAAGCCCCCCTGCACCATCTGATCCAGCACGTATCCCTGGCGGGCGTGGGCGCGCGACCAGTGCACCTTTGGGTCATTGCCGCTCGGCGCCTGGATCATGCCGGCAAGGAAAGCCGCCTGGGCGATGGTCAGGTCCCGCGTCTCATGGGCGCGGCCGAAATAGGTCTTTGTCGCGGACCCGATGCCGTATGCGCCATGTCCGTAGTACAGGCGGTTCAGGTACATCTCCAGGATCTGGTCCCGGCTGTAGCGGTGCTCCAGCTGGCTGGCGATGATCGCCTCTTTGATCTTGCGCGTGAAGGTCTTGTCCGACTGCAGCACGGTGATCTTGACCAGCTGCTGGCTGATCGTGCTTCCGCCCTGGAGCGGCTTGCGCGCGAGGGTGTCGACCACGATGGCCCTGGCGACTCCCAGCGGGTCGAGCGCGCCGTGCTTGTAGAAGCTCTTGTCCTCGGCCGCGACGGTTGCCAGCGGCGCCCACTTTCCCATCTCCCCGATGCGCTGGACGACGTGGAACTGCCCCTGGGGATTGTGCTCCGCCAGGACGTTGCCGTTGCGGTCGAGGAAGACGATTGACTTCGCCAGCACCGGTGCGGCCCCGGGGTTGGGGAGGCCGGCCAGCTTCGAACTGGCGTATGCGGAACTGATGACGCTGAGCGCAAGCACCGCGGCGGCAGCGACCAACAGGAAGCGCAGGCGTCGCGACCTCGGGACGCGCGCGCGCCGGCGACCCCCGACGGCACCCACGGCCCGTGCAGCGGGACCGTGCACCGTCGGCGCCACCGGCGCCACTGGCGCCACTGGCGCGACCCTGGCGTTCTCGACGGTAGATGGGGGCGGCTGCCGGGAGTCCCTTCCAACGTCAACCCAGGTGCGCGCCGGCGGGGTAACGGGCGCGGGGTCAGCCGCCGGGGATTTGAGTTCCTCGAAGTAGTCGGACAAATGCCTCTCTCTGCTCACCTGCGAGGTGTTTGTGTGGCTTCCGAAGTGCGGCGCGACCTGATGGCGGCACTATCACAAAAGCAGGCGTGCGTCTCCGAGGATACCTTCCGCTCCGCCTAGAAATCGGTCCTGGTGAGTCGGTACCGGGTGGGGGGACGGGTCAGAGCATCGGTTGTGATGAGCTCGGTCTGGAGTACCTGGTCACCCGCCCTGACCGAGAACAACCCCACGCGGTTCCCCGCCGGCACGGGGGCGTTCAGCGGCCGGGTTTCGAGGTGGGTGCGCACCGGGATGCCCGGCCAGGTCAGAACGTCGAGTGGTTGTTGCGCCACCACGTCGGTGTGACGCTTCCAGGGGGCCTGGTAGCGCGCCACGACCTGCTGTGCGGTCAGAACGTGGCGCAGCCCAAGTCCCGGCCGGACCGCTTTGATCAGGGCCCTGGTGGCGCTGAACGCCTCATCGAGCGTCCCAAGCCCCATGATCGCGCCGTAGATGGTCACCGGTCGCCCCTCCACCGTGTGAGTCGCGGCGAAGACGAAGTTGGCTCCACCGTCGGGGCTGCTGCCGGTTTTGATGCCGATGATTCCCTCCTGGCCGAGGACGTAATCCACGTTGTACACGACCCCCGCGACGGGGAGTTGCGCCTGGACCTGGCTGACGATGGAGGCGATCAGGGGTTCCTTTATCGCCAGTCCGCCGAGGACCGCGAGTTCCGAAGGGACGCTGACGGTCTTGACGGAGGCCCCGCTGACGTCGTCGAACTTGGTCCCATCCAGGTGCAGGGCCGCGGCGCGCGCGTTCAACCGGGCCACCAGCGCTGCTTCGGAGCCCACGTCCCAGCGCGCGAGCAGGACACCGATGTTGTTTCCCGACGGGATGAGCAATCCCTGGAGCGCCTGGTACTCGGTGAGCTGTTCGCCGGCGACCACCTTGACCACGGACTCACCCGCCGCCTGCCTGGCCTGGTATATCGCGACGTCCGAGGCATCCACGGTGATCGTGGGCCCGGTCTCGCCCGGCTTCAGCGGCCGGTCTTCGAGAATCACCAGGGCGGTCATGATCTTGGCCACGCTGAACATCGGCTGCGGCACCGTCGACCCTCCCACCCCGAGCAGCCCCAGGTCGGTGACCGCCACGGCCCCCGCCCCTTTCGCGGGCCATGGCAGGCTGGGAGCGGTCGCGGGCGAGGCCGCCGCCGTCGACACCAGGGCCTGCGCGGTGAGCGCGGGTACCGGGCGCAGGAGTTGGAAGGTCGCGAGGCCGGCCACCAGGAGCAGCAGGAGGCCGATGCCCGCCAGCAGGCGAAGGGGTGACCGCCGGGGGGCGATCAGCGACATCTAGTGGCCCGTAACGGCGAGATCGCCGTTACAGTCCACTGTCCCTGCCGACATCTACTCCTGGCCCGCCGGGGCCCAACTGCGGATGACCTCCTCGCGCATGACCTTGCCAAGGGCGGTCCGCGGGAGTTCCTGGACGATCCGCCAGCGCCGCGGTCGCTTGTGGGCCGCCAATCTCTCGCCGAGGAACCGCCACAGCTCCGCAGCCTCCGTTGTCCGCCCGGGCTTCAACACGACCATCGCCGCGATGTCCTCGCCCATGTCGGGGTCGGGCAGGCCCACGACCACCGCCTCGGCAACGGTGGGGTGCTGGGTCAGTGCCGCCTCCACCTCGGCGGCGGAAACCGTGAACCCGCCGCGAATGATGACCTCCTTCTGGCGACCGCCAAGGGTCAGACCCCCGTCAATCCGAATCGTGCCGAGGTCGCCGGTGGCCAGCCAGCCCTCCTTGAGAAGTTCGCGCGTGTCGGCTGCGCCGAGATAGCGCTGCAACATCCCCGGCGACTGCACCTCCACCTGCCCCCGCCGCCCGGGAGGCAGGGGTCTGCCGTCGTCACCCACCACGCGCAGCCGGACGCCCCACCCCGGCCATCCAACGTCCCCTTCTGCGGTGTCAGCTTCGAGGGTGCGCCAGGTCAGCGGCGACGCCTCGGTCATGCCATAACGCTCGATCATCGGGATGCCGAGCCGCAGCCTGACGTCGCGGGCGACCCTTCGCGGGCACGGTGCGCCGCTGACGATGCCCAGCCGCAGGTCGGTGTTGCGCGTGGCCTCGCGCAGCTCGGCGATGCGACGGTACATCGTGGGTACGCCGGTGAGGACGGTTATCTCGCGGGACAGCACGAGGCGCCAGGCGGCGGCGGCATCGAATTCCGGGAGTAACTCCAGCCGGCAGCCCACAAGGAGGGACGTATTGAGGACCGCGCTGAGGCCGAAGGAGTGGGCCAGGGGCAGCAACCCGAGCATGACGTCGCGACGCTTCAGGCCGATCATCTCGTAGGCCACGCAGCGAGCGTTGTAGAGCAGCGACTCGTGGGTATGGACCACGGCCTTGGGCTTGGCCGTACTGCCGCTGGTGAAGAGGACGACGGCGGGGGTGCCGGCGCCGACCCGGGCCGGCGACGCGGGCGCCTGTCGGGCTTCGGTGAGCCGGCGCAGTGAGAGGATGTCGCCCTTCGTCCGCAGCGCACCCGCGTCGAGCGTGACGACGCCGCAGCCGCGGTCATACAGGGCCGCCGCATCCTTCGCCACTCCCGTCCGGCGGCTATCGCACAGCACCAGCTCCACCTTCGCGGTCCGCAGGAGCGTGGCTGCTTCGCGCGCCGGTGAGTCGGCGCCGATCGGCACCAGCACGCCGCCTGCGCGCAGCACGGCGTGCGCCAGGACCGCGAACTCCAGGCCGATGCCGGCCATCACGGCGACGGGGTCCCCCGGCTGCAGTCCGCGCTCGGCCAGGTCGGCCGCAATACCGGCTACCGCGCGGTCGAGCTGGCCATAGGTGAGGCGGCGATCCCCGCAGCTGACCGCGATGTCCTCGGGCCAGCGCCGGGCCGCCGAGGAGACCAGTTCGGCCAGGGACTCGGTCAGGGTCGCGGCAGGCTTGAGGCTCACGTCGGGTTCACTCGGAAGCGCGTCGATGGCGGCCGGCCGGGTCCCGCCTCGCCGCGGAGGCGGCCCTCCGCGGCCACCTTGAGAATTCGCGGGGCCGCGGAATACTCGAGCTCTTCGGCCCGCTCCGGTAGGTCGACATGCATCTTGAAGAGCCCGTCATGCACCCCGTCAGGGGCCGCGCCCGCCTCGTGCAGCAGCCCCATCATGGCCTGGTTCTCGCCCAGCACGAACATCCTGAAGCGGCGTATCCCCTTTTCGATGGCATCGCGAACCATCACCACCAGGATCGCCCGGCCCAGCCCGCGGCCCTGGAAGTCATCGATGACCGTTACCGCCGCCTCCGCTGCGTCGGGCTCGCCGGGGATGCGCACGAAGCGCGCGACGGCCACGACGCGTCCGCCCGGGTCGTCCGCCAGGACCGCCAGCCAGGCCACGTGGTCGACGTGGTCGACTTCGGTGAAATACCGCAGGATGGCATCCGAGAGGTGGTCCACGGGACTGAAGAAGCGGCGGTAGCGAGACTCTGGCGACATCGCCTCGATCCCCCGCTGCAGCCAGTGCTTGTCCTCCGGCTCGATGCGGCGGAAACGCACCCTGGTGCCGTCGCGAAGTGCGATGTCCTGAGGTGCCGGGCTGTCTATCGCTTTCATGCCGGCTGCAATTCTCGCGCCCAGGGCGGTGATCATCGGTCAGAGCCCAGCCCGGACCAGCTCGGCCGCCCTTTCGCCGATCATCAGGACGGGAAGATTGATGTTGCAGCGCGGCAGCTCGGGCATCACCGAGGCGTCCGCGATCCAGAGCCTGTCGAGGCCGATCACCCGCAGTCCCGCATCGACCACCGCGGCGGGGTCCTGGACGTCTCCCATGCGGCAAGTGCCCGCGGGGTGATACCCGGTGCCATGGAACTCAAGGCAGTGGGCGCGCAGTAGTTCGTCATCGCCGATCGTCGCAAGGTCCGGCAGGAGTAGTTCGCAGGGGCCCGACCGAGACATCACCTCGGCCACCGCGGCGGCGTGGCGCACCCCCGCCTGCATCAGGGCGAGGTCATGTTCGTCGGCAAGGAAACGGTGCCTGATGGCGGGCGCGGCGGCCGGGTCCGTGGACGTGATGGCGACCGATCCTCGCGTACGCGAGTCGTTGACCTCCAAAAAGAGGCCGGTGAGGCCGGGCATGTTGAACGCCCCCCCGGGGAAAAAGGAAAGCTTGAGGTCGTCGAGACCATCCGCGCCGTCCGCCCGCAGCTTGAGAGCGACCGGGAAGCGAAGAGGAGCAGGGTCGGGGACGTACTCCGTGAGCAGGGTTAACAGCGTCACCGGGTGGTCCAGGAGGTTGGCCCCGACCCCCTCAAGTGGGTGCCGGCAATCCACGCCGGCATCGCGCAGCACGGAGGGTGCCCCGATGCCCGAGCGCATGAGCACGGCGGGTGTGTTGTAGGCCCCGGCGGCGAGGACCACAGCCCCGGCCCGGACCTCCTCGCCACCGACCAGGACCACCCCCACGGCACGATCGCCTTCAAGCAGGACCCGGTCCACCAGTGCGTCGGCACGCAGGGCGAAGTTGGCCCGGGGCCTCGCCGCGGCTATGTAGGTGACCAGGGTGCTCTGCCGGATGCCGTCCCGGGTATTTCGAGGTATGGGCCCAACCCCGACGGCGCCCGGCAGGTTGTGATCGGCCACCCTCACGTGCCCCAGTTCCTCGCAGGCCGCCACGAATCCTTCTTCGCCGGGCAGCAGCGGCGCCCGTTCGACCTGGATCGGGCCGCTGTCCCCGTGGTGGGCCTCGGACCCGAAGTCGCGGTCGTTTTCAAGGCGCCGGAAGTAGGGCAGGCATGATGACCAATCCCAGCCCGGCACGCCGAGCTCGGCCCAGCGGTCGTAGTCGGCGGGCTGGCCGCGCATGGCAATGGTGGCATTGACCGCGCTGCTCCCGCCGACCAGCCGACCACGGGGCAAGCCGAGCCCGATCGAAGGGTCGATGTACTCCCAGTCATGGGCGGGTACGCCGCTTCCGAGGCGCGGATGAAGCACGTCGTCTGGCGGATCCTGACCCAGGTCGGGGCCGGCCTCCAGCAGCAGCACCCGGGTCCCGGGGTCCTCACTCAGCCGTGAGGCGACGACTCCACCGCCGCTCCCGGAGCCGACCACCAGCACGTCGTACGCGGCGGGGCGTCCCCGCAGGCTGCCGCTCATGGTCGAGCGGAAGCATATCGCCTCAACGGGACGGAGTTGCGGGGCCACACCTCGCTGCTAACGTGGACTCATATGACGACCCACGGGCCGGCGGCCTCGCGAAACCGCCTCGGTGCGCTGGTCGCGTCCAGCCGGGCTACGGCTCTGCTCCTGGCGCTGAGCCTCGGCGGGGCTTCGCCGGCGGTGGCCGCGGCATCGACGCCGGTGCTGCTGCGGGACACCCAGGCTTCCATCGACACCCTCACCGGTGAGCTCGGGGAGTGCGCGCTGGTCCAGCCGGTGGACGGATGTTTCCAGCGGGACACCGAGGCGGAACCTTCGATCGCCGTGGACCCCACCAACCGCGACCATGCCGTGGCTGTCTTCCACGTGGGCCGCGCCAGCGATGGCGGGGCCGCCACCGACGGCTACGCGGTCACCTTCGACCAGGGGCGCACCTGGACCCAGGGCCTTCTCCCTGGTCTCACGATCGCCAGCGGCGGGACGGTGCAGCGTGCCAGTGATCCCCGCGTCGCATTCGGGCCCGACGGTAAGCACGTTTACGCCACCGCCCAGCCCTACAACAACGACGTCTTCCCAGCCCTCTCCTCAGTGGTGTCGCTGACGTCTGCCAATGGCGGCCTGAGCTGGTCGGCGCCGGTGTCCATCGTCTCCGACCCCGTCTCTCAGAACTTCCCCCAGTCCGATGCCTATCTCCTCAACAACGGCTTCGACCAACCCGACCTGGCGGTCGACCTCGGGTCCGGCGCGGGTCACCACCCCGGCCGCATATACGTGACCTGGGTGCGGTTGGCGCTGGCGCAGTTTGCCTACGTCGCGTACTCCGACGACGGCGGCGCCAGCTGGGTCAAGGGAGCGGGCGCCCCGACAGACCAGGGCTTCATCGTCAACTCCGCCACCATCCCGCTGTACCCCCGCCCGGTGGTGCTGGCCAACGGGGACCTGGCCGTCATGGATTGGAACGCGAACCCCTATACCGCGCCGCCGCCCTCGTACTTCGGCGACGCCGGGCCCGTCCAGGCTGACCCGCGCACAACCTCGCTGAACAACCAGACCGGTGGCTACCAGCTCTACCTCGCGGCGGGGGCGGGCACGGCCACGGGCGGGACGCCCCTGGTCTTCTCGCCCGTGCCTCGCAGCGTCGCCTACCTCGCCAACCAGGCTTTGAGGGGGCAGCGCTCGGCCGAGAAGCAGCCGTTGTTCGCCGTCGACCACCGGAGCGGACGCTTCTACGCGGCGTGGACGGATGCCCGGTTCCGGACCGACGGTGGCAACGACATCGTGTTCACCTATTCCGACGACCAGGGCGCCACCTGGCGATCCCCGCAGCGCGTCAACCCCGGCACCCCCAACGACAACCTCAACCACTGGTGCGCGATGATCGATGCGGGCGCCGACGGTGTCCTCCGCCTCGGCTACCGTCAGCGTCGCGAGGCCCTCCTGCCCGCCGCTGACTTCTCCAACTTCAGTCCCTCGGTTGACACCTACTACGTCGAGTCACGCGACGGCGGTCTGACCTTTAACGCGCCGCTCAAGGTCAGCTCGGTGGCCAGCGACCTCGGCTTCGGCGCGTTTGACGGCGGCCAGACGAACGTCGGTGAAGGCGGGGTCTTCCTGGGCGACTACGACGCCATGGCCTCAGGGGACGGGATCACCTACCTGGTCCGTGCTGAGCCGGTGCGGACGCGCTCGGCTGAACCGGCAGCGTACCCACCACTGGTTCACCACCAGCGCACCTGGGTGGCTGTTGTCGGCGAGGTTGCCGGCGCCACCGCGGCGCCCGGCCCGGTGGGCGGATCGCAGCCGGTTTCGCCCAGCACGTCGCGGGCTCTCCAGTCGTCGCTCTCGATTACCCTGGGATTGCTAGCCCTCGCCCTGGCGGCGGCGTTGGCCAGGTGGAGGCGAGCCGGGGATAGAGCCCGGGATTGAGTCCGGTTTGCGGCGGTTGTCAGTTGGTGAGGGCCGCCGACTCCTCGCCCGAGAGCAAACCTTGCTCGCGTAGCACCACCGCCGCCAGCGCCGCGATGAAGCCCGGGGAGGTGTTGAGGAGCTGAATTCGGTGGAAGCGAAGGCCCTCGCTCTCGGCCTCCTCTCGCGCCGCCACGTCGATGTCGTAGAGGATCTCCAGGTGGTCCGCGAGGAACTGCACGGGCACCACCAGCACGTCGGTCTTGCCGGCGGCGCGGTGGCCGGGCAAAAGGTCCTTGAGGTCAGGGGTGAGCCACGGTTCGGGGCTATGGCCGGCGCTCTGGTAGGCGAACTCCCACTCGCCCTGGCGAAGCCCAGCGCGCTCCGCCACGGCGTGGACAGTGCTCATGATCTGCTCCAGGTAGACGGGTTCGCGCTGCACGACCGACTCCGGGAGGCTGTGCGCGGTGAGCATGATCGCCAGCCGTTCTCGCTGCTCCGGCGTGAACTTGTCGAGCGCCTTCCTGACCTGGTCGGCGAGCGAATCCAGGAACCCCGGGAGCTCGTGCCAGGGTCCCGCGAGCCGGCGCGGGATGGCCGGGAGGTGAGCCTCGCCGGCGGCATCAAAGGCGCGCGTGTAACCGCCCATGATGATCGGAGACCACTGAGGGGATAGGACGACGCCGATCAGTCGGTCCACGCGCGCGGCGGCGAGGCGCCGCACGGCGGCCTCAATGCGCGGCTCGGAATGGAGCATGCCGACCTCGACCCGGAAGGTGGCTCGTCCATGGCGGCCGTCGAGCACCTCCTGGAGCGCCTGCCCCTGGGCCATGGTGATCCGCACCAGCGGGGAAAAACCGATGCGCCGATAGCGGGCGGTGAACTCCTCGATCAGCTCGGGCGAGGCGTCACGGCCCCGGCGGATGCTGCGCAGGTACGCCGGAACGTCGTCGGCTGTCGATGCCGAGCCGTAGGTCATCAGCACCACCCCG
>JBHEMP010000180.1:0-28666 GCA_046262515.1 Candidatus Dormibacteria bacterium
GTTCGGAGCGCGACAGTGGCGATCATGCAGTCCACCATCCCTCGCGGCGTGACCCCATGGGACCGGCAGGCCCGATAGACCGCTACCGCACCATCGAAGTCGGCGATCGAATCGAACGGAAGCAGCTCGAAGCTCGCCAGCAGACTGCGCAGTTTCCGCTCCCGATCCGCGGTCCGCGCGCCCGCGAGGACTTCCATGATCACAGGTTCGGTCACAGCGACCCGGTCCCCTCTTTGGATCATCGTCGTGAGTCGATCATCTGCTGGGCTTCCCGTCGCACGGTCATATTCGACCCAAACGGACGTGTCGACCAGAGTTCTGGTCAATCGACTGGGCGGTCGGGCGGTATCCGCCCGATGGCGCGCGCACCGCGCATTGCCAGGACTTCCTCACGGGTCATCGGTTGCCCGGCAAGCTGCCTCAAGGCAAGGTCTACGACCTCGGTTTTGGTGCGCAGCGCGTATCGCTTCATGATCGTGCGTATCGCCTCGTCGTCGAGTTCGATGTTGGTCCGGGTGCGACGCGGCCGCATACACCAATCGTACACCGGTGGCGGTTGACTCATGTCTGCTCGATCCAGCCGCGATCTCACAGGACGGCGCTACGGTCGCCCTGATGGGCGCCGTTGGGCGTCAACTGGCGGGAAGCAGCAATGCCCCGAGCGTGTCAAGGAGCCACTTTTCGTAGCGATTCTGCGACCAACCGCGTTCGAGCGTCAGAACGTGGTGCAGTTCGGGGCTGGCGGTTGTCCAATACATATCGGCGCCCTCCGCCAAGGTCATGCCACGCCGAAGTGGGCCAAGCTCCAGCAGTGTCCGGACGAACTCTCTTTGCACCATCAGCCGAGCATGCTGGTGCTTTTCCCTCAGGACGACCGCCTCCGGATCAGTTGCGGCGGCATCGCGGATGATCTTGTGGATCGGTCCGGCGCGCTCAAGGATGGTGCGCGTCAGCTTAGCCAGGAGTGCGAGGCGTTCACGCTGGGTTCGGGCCGCCAGAACCCGGCCAAACAACTCGCTCTTGAGCATGGGCGCAGCGGCCGGGTCGCCGGTCAATGCGACGTCGATGATCTCAGAGAGGATCGATCGCTTGGTGCCGAAGGTCTTATAGATCGTCTCGCTGGACACACCGGCGGCCCGCGCCACCTCCGCGATCGAGGTGTTGGCATAGCCCGAAGCGGCGAAGAGTTCACGGGCCGCCGCGGTCACGCGAAGGCGCGTGGCGAGCGCCTGATCACGGCGCAGTTCAGACCGATACGGCCGGGATTTGACTTTTGACCGGCGGTTCGATACACTGCTCATGTATTGAATCCAAGTGAATGTATCAACTAGGGGGAGATTAGCTTAATGGAAAGCAATGCGAAAATTCCGGTGACTCGATTCATCCAGGGATTGATCCTCGTCAACATCGCAATCGTCGCCATCACCACGATTGTCCAGTACACCCGCGACAGCGTTCACGCGACTGCTGGCTCGCCGTTCCGGAGTGCGCTGCTCGACCTCGTCGCCCTGAGCATCACATTCATTGCCGTTTCGCTGATCGTGCTGGTGCGTTTCGAGGGTGATCCCGCGTGGCTCCTCGTGCCCGTCGGCTTCCTCATTCCACTTTCCTTCACCGGGATCTACCTGGCCCTCACCAGCGGCGGTGAGGTGGGACCTGCCGTCGCCCGTCCCCTGTTCGTGCTGGGTTACTTGACTGGCTATTTCGTACTGCGGTCGGCCTCGCAGTCCGCGCGGCGCAACCCAGGGCGGGCGTCCGCTACGCCCTGACCTAACCCTCGCCGCTCGTATTTTCAAGGGCGATTCCCGTCAGTGGGCTTACGGGCGCTACCCACAATCACCGGACGCACGGAGGGTAGAGAGCGCGGCATGTTTGTGTGTTCGAGCCGCTCGATCCTTAGGTCAGAGCCCTGGAGTAGTTCCTGCGTACGTCGGTTGGGATGGCAACCGGCGGCAACATAGACATGGACGGGCTCTATCAGGTCTTGCATGCGCCCCAGAAGCGTTCCGTCTCGGGCGCGCACATGCTCGATGAACAGGTAGCGGCCGCCCGGCTTCAGGACGCGTGCTATCTCAGCGATGGCGCGCTCGGGCCTCGGGATCGTGCAGAGGACATAGCCGGCGGTCACGGTGTCGAAGCTCGCGTCAGGGAAGGGCAGCTCCTCGGCGCCGGTCCCGACGAGTTCCCACCTGCCGGCCAGGGGAGCGTCGCGATTCAGCCGGTCCTGGAGCAGGTGCAGCATATGTGGACTGGGTTCCGTGACGACTAGTTCCGTAACGGCGGACGTGTAGTGCGCCAGGTTGGAGCCGCTCCCAGCGCCGATTTCGAGAGTGCGCCCGGCGGCCTGGCTGATTGCGCGCCCCCGCAATTCGGCACCGCCCGCCCGCTCTGAAATCCCCATGAGCTTCGGGTAGTACCAGGCGAATACGCGCTCATTCAGCCCCCACGGGTCACTAGTCATTGGTACTGGTCAAGCAAAAGGCCACCGCCCGGCTTAGCGCCGAGGAAACTCATCGGCTGAGTCCCCGCCATTGACTTGCCCGGACCAACGTCACGGCTGCCTCCGCCCCTGCTCAATCCCGCGCGCGCAGCAGTGCGTCAACGAGCGAGCGGACGACCCACTCTTGGTAGCGAGGTCCCGGCCAGCCGCGGATGAGCACTAGGAGCTGGTACAGCTCCGGCGACGTGTAGGCCCACAAGACATCCTGCGCCTCCTCCTTCGCGACGCCCGGCCGGAGGTGGCCGCCGGCGGACAAGTTGGTCGCTAGGATGCCCATCCCGAACAGCCTCGAGGCGGTGATCTGCTCCCAGACTGGCTGCATGTCAGGATGAATTTCAGCAGCGGCCCGGGCGACCAACTGCAGCAGACCGGTTCGGGTCAAGGTTCCGAGCAAGCCGTCGGCGTAGATCTCGAGCTTTCGGACCGGGTCCGGCTCGGCCTTGATCCGTGCGGCGCGTTCCCGCTGATGGATAGGCACCGGCTCATCGTCCCCGGCCACCGCGTAGTCAAAGGCCGCCTTAACCATGGCCGGCTTGTTCCCGAACGCCTTGTATGCCGTGGGTGCTGCCAGACCCGCGCGCTCGGCAACCAGGGCGAGGGTCGTCCCTGCATAGCCCTGCGTCACAAGCAACTCAACAGCCGCATCCAGCATGGCCCTGTGATTAGCCCGGGCCCTTTCCTGTCGACGAGAGGCGTCATACGAGCGTCCCTTGACATCCGCCACAACGAAGGTCATTATATTCGATACAACTCATTATAGTCAAAGGAGAAGTGCAATGAGAGCATCCACACAACCAGCAACCGGGCGCGCGTCCCTCGCGACTGCGCACCCGATCGGCAGGGTTCCCGCGCTATCGCTAATCGCGAGCGGTCTGCTATGCCTTGGCGCCGCGATCATCCACCCACATGCCCCGCAGGCCCGCGACATGGCGCAGGTGGCCTATACCCAAACCGGCCAGGTCGCCTGGTGGCCGGCACACCTATTGTTTGTGGCGAGCTACGTTCTATTCGCCGCCTTCCTCCTCGGGGTGTCGCGCGGCGGGGTCCTTCCGTCCGCGGCCCAGCGAGTCCTGAGGTTCGCGCTGCCGATCGCCTGGTTCTGCGTTGTGGCGATGCTCATCCACCTGGCTCTGCCGGTCACCCGCAATAGTTTCGCGGATTCGAACCGGGATTGGGCGCTCGGGGTGAAGGACCTCGCTGAGTTGGCAGACGGGCTCTGGGCTCTATGCGTCGCCGCGATCGCATGGCGGTTTGGGCGAACCGGAATATTGGGCAACAGGCCTGTCGCCCTGCTCGGACTGGCCGGCGGAATCGGCTTTGCCCTGTTCTCGATCATGGTGCCGCTGACCAACGTCGCGATCTCGATGCAGGTCACCCGCTCAGTTATGCCCGTTATACCGGTGTCGGGGATTCTGATCGCACTGTGGGCGCTTTTCGCCGGGGTATCGGCGCTGTCGCGGGGTACGGAAAGCTTCCACCAGCGGGACTCAGTGGAGCCTCAGCAGGTGTTCCCGACCCAAGCGGCTCAGATCCGGGATGTCGCAGGTCACCGAGGGTCATGACTGGCGCGGTCAGGCTTTCACCGCCGGAAGGTGGATAGCACTTGAAATTGCGCGAATGCAGGCTTGGAGCTAGACCACCCGTCGCATTGAGCCGGAGACCGAGCAGGCCAGCGTCACGCCGCCATCTGGATTTAAGGTCGCGACGTGGTATTCGATCCGCAGTGGTTCCACGGTGAGACGGGACCCGGCAGGCACCTGGCGGGCAAGGGCAGCGCGGAGCACCTTCTGAAGTTCGGCTTCGGCAACGGTGGTGATGCTGCCTCGCACATCCGCGTCAAGGCTGAAATTCACCGCCTGGTCGCCGACCCGCACGCTGGTCGACTCAGTTGGACTGATCGTCTCGGTCGAAAGGAGCGCGGTCTGACCGTTCGGCTGGGTCTCGAGGTGATCCTTGACAGACTGAATGAGCGCTGGCCGGAATTCGTCGCGCGCCCTGGCCATGGCTCCGTCAAAGTCCTGCTGGAGCACGAAGTGCCGCTCGCCTGCGTCCCTGCCATCCGAGGTCCCGTAGAGGATGTCGACGGTCGCCGAGCTGGCATCGATTCCGACCAGGTGCGCGCCCGTATGCGCTGGAACGTCACCGGACGGCCCAGTGACCACGGCTACGATCGTCGCGATGGCGACGCTCGGCGCCGTCACGGGGACGATGTGCACGTGAGGATCAGCGCTCACGTCGTTCGTGGTCACGAACCTGATCCCGGAATCCGTGTCGACCTCAGTCCCCGCCGGAACGTGAAGAGTCGTCGGCAGGTGGTTCGTGATCTGCATGTCTCCCATCGCCGGCCTGGCCGCAATGGCTTCGATTCCGGTTGTATCCACGGACACCGACCTGAATTCGTGAACGTTCTCCCGGTCGACGTGCACCGTCAGCAGATCGTCCGGCCCAGGGACGGTGAGCGAGCCGATCACCGCCGTGCTCATCGCGATCGGGGTGGGCCTGACGGCCTGCACGGATGGAGCCGCCCCGCAGCCGGCAACTGACACGGGACAGAGCAGCGCCGCCCAGGCGAGCCGCGGGAACCGACGGCTGAGGGCGGCGTCACGCGGACCCTCTGTCAGGTATTTCGCCTTCTTGCGTACCTCTGGTCGGGGCAGCCTGATCCCTCCGAGAATCGCCGGAAGCCGCGCCACGACGCGAATAGTAACCAATCGCCTCAGTCCCGACAGCTACGGCTTGGAGACCAGTACCTGCGCCACAAGCGTGTCTCCGAGCCACTCCTCGTATTCGTCGGCAGACCAACCATCCCGGACGACGAGCTCTTCGTAGAGGTGGAACTCCAGCAGCGCGTCGACGATGTCCGCTGCGCGCCGCAGTGAGCGCCCGGACGAGAACGACGGCGCCGCGGGTATGAGGATCCGTTCCAGGTGTGCTCGTCGATCGCTACGAGCGGCGCTCCAGTTGGCTGCGATCTCCGGGTCGGCGTCAGCGGCGGCACGCTGCACTACGAAGACATCGTTGGCCGCTTCGTAAAGCCGTCTGAAGGCACCGGCGAGGAGACGGAGCCGCTCCGCAGCGGGCGCTCCCGGCGGAACGATCGCCTCAATGTCGGGGATATCGGCGGCTTTCACCGCGCGCCACCTGAGCTGGGCAAGCACCTCGCGCTTGTTGCCAAACACTGCGTAGACGGTGCTGGTGGCAGTCCCCGCCTCTGCCGCCACCTGTTCGATCGTTGTACCGGCATAGCCGCGCAGCCGAAACAGTGACCGTGCGGCCTCCAGGATCGCGGACTCCGTCAGGTCGGCGCGGCGCTGGCGAAGAGAACGGTTGACAACATCCATCGCTCCTCTTAGAGTACGTCCTTGGACGTTAGAGTAATCCTCCGCTCGTCGGAGTAAGGCTCTATTGCCCCATTTGAAATACGGCGTGACAACGCGCCAGGAGGTCGACAGTTGGTGTCTTTTGAGTTCGAAGTAGAGATTCGGAGGCCGAAGGAGGAGGTCTTTGATTTCCTGGCAACCCCGTCAAATGGCCCGCGGTGGATCCGGGGAGCTGTGCCCAAAGGCGTGCTGCCGGACAGGGCCGCAGTGGGGCTGTGCTGGCAGAACACCCTCCGGCAGTTTGGGCGTACCTTCCCCGTCAGCCTCCAGTGCACGCACTTCGAGCCGCCCGACCGAATCGGCGTCCGCACCCTCGAGCCGTTCCGGTCGGCCCAAGTGATGACCCTCCGCGCCTCTGACTCCGGTACCGCCGTCCACGTCCAGGGGGGAGGCGACGTCGGCGCGTTCTTCAACGCGGCTAGGCCGCTCCTCGCCCTCTACTTCCGGCGCATTTTCCGCGCTGACTTCGAGCGCCTCAAGGCAGTCCTGGAGGCTGAAAGCCGTGTGCCCGTCCAGGGAGCGGTCACAGCATGAGCGCTGATTGGCAAGAATTTGAAGAAGCCTTCCGCGCCGCCCTGGCAAGTTTCGTCGCGGGGGATGCCGGGCCCTATGCAGCACTCTGGTCGACCGCGGATGACGTCACGGTCTTCGGCGGCTTTGGGGGCCGCGAGCGTGGATGGGCTGACGTCCGGCCGCGGCTCGAGTGGGCGGCCGCCAGGTACCGGGGCGGTCGGGCCAGCGTCGAGACCATATCGACCATCGTGGGCGCGGACCTGGCCTGCACCGTCACGATCGAGAGCTCGTCAGGGTCAGGCGAGGACCCAGCGCGACCCAAGGATCTCCGCGTCACACAGGTTGCCCGATTGGAAAATGGTCGCTGGAGATTTATTCATCGTCACGCGGATCCGTTTCGTCCAACGGCAGCACCCGCTTGACCCATGCGTCGCTCGCGAGCAATAAGCTCCCGCTCAAGTCCGATGAAAACGGTGGTCAGGAGTGTCCCCAACAATGAGCCGAAGTCAGGCACGGCCGCTTGACACTGAACGGTGGGAGCGACTGGCACCGACCTCCATTGGTTGCCCTCTCCTGATTTCGCCGCCGCTGACGACGTCCGCATAAATACCCAACCGGGCCGCTCGGGAGCGCAGGCCGGTGAGGATTCTGGGATCGTCCGCTAATCCTGGTTGTGACCGAGTCGCCAGCACGCAGCGGATGCAGCGTTCGGTGGGCCGCATCACCGTCGAGCCCACCTGGATGTCGTGCTCGAGCCACGCATCTTCATCAGCCTCGTTCCGCACAAGGCCCACCACCAGGTTGGGGCGAAATCGCCGTGCGCTCCACCCCTGCGCTTCGGTGCTTCTGCGCAACCGGTTGAGCTGGCGCTCGCTAAGGATGTGGATGGTTCCGCCGTCACTGAATCCCGCCCCGGGAGAGCTCCACTCCAGCACTGGGCCCAGGTCCGCGTGGTGCGCCACTGTTGCACGGGTGAAAACGCCCGTAGTCGCGGGGTTCCCCTTCATGTACGTCGCAATCTCGGCAGAGACCGGGATCAGGTGGGTGACGTCGGCGCGACCCGGTTGGGCGCGGATCAGCGTGACCTCCTGGCCCAGCCAGCTGGAAAGGACCCGGTCCACTCCCGGGGCAGCACTCGAAAGCACGGTCCCGTCCGGCAATGCGATGTGGGCGACCTCGCCGAGAAGACGGGCGCGCGCCCAGAGCAACCGCGGCTCGAGGCGAGCGGTCAACAAACGACCGTCCTTTTTCTGCTGTATCGCGAACAGGCGGTCTCCAACAGCGCCTGATGGGGTCAGTTTCAGCGTCTCCACTCGCTCCCCGCCCATGGACTTGACGGGGAACCTCCAGAGTTCGCGGACGGTGGCCATGGCCGTCAGCCTGCCGCGATGTTGTGGTTGAGGTGGAATACGTTTTCGGGGTCGTAGCGACGCTTCAGATCGACCAACCGCTGTTTGACCTCGGAATTGAGCAGGGCTTCGGGACTCCCCGCGTCGGAGAGGAAATTGCCATAACCGGGATGGCCGCCGGCCGCCTCCAGGTCGGCGGCAAACTGCCGCGCCCAGCCACGATTGGCGTCGTCGTCGGAGGAGCTCGACCAGGCCGCGATCACGTTATAGATGAACGCCGCCCGGCGTCCTGGGAACGGGCTCGCGGAATCCGGTACCCGGCTGGCCGCGCCGCCCATGTGGTGGAGGTCGAACTCGTCGCGCGCCGAGGGCTTGGCTGCCATGTTTCGCTTGACGATCGTCGCCAACTCATCGTTCCAATCGTCGACGAAGCCACCTTTGAAGTAGTACCGGTCACCGGGAGGTAGGTCTGCGTCGAACATCCGCTGCAGGTCGGGGTACGGGATAGCGTGGAAAAAGTCGGCAGCGGGAGTGAGTCCGCGAAGGGGCGCGAGCTCCCCCTCGGCCTCTTGGGCCGGCCCACAGTGGCAGCCGGCAATTCCCAGCGCCGGCGCGCCTCGCAAGGCCCCGGGGACGCCGTCCTGGTCCGGGGCGGTCATGACCACGGGCATGGTGCTGAAGTCGTCCGAGAACGCGCCGCAGTACCCGCTATACGCCCTCATCACCTCGTCAAACCGCGTCATCTCGAAAAGCAGAAACCCGGCGGTGACCACGTCAACGGGGTGGAGAGCGAAGGTGAAGCTGGTGACAACACCGAAATTTCCGCCACCGCCCCTCAGGGCCCAGAGGAGGTCCGGCTTGTCGGCGAAACTGGACGTCACGATTTCACCACTGGCGAGGACGACCTCTGCGCCGAGTAGGTTGTCGCAGGCCAGGCCATACTTGCGCGTTAGCCAGCCAATGCCGCCGCCAAGGGTCAGGCCACCCACACCGGTCGTGGACACCAACCCGCCGGGGGCGGCCAAGCCGTAGGCATGGGTTGCCAGGTCGAAGTCGCCCCAGGTGGCGCCGCCCCCCACGATTGCCGTCCGGGCCTCTACATCGACTTTGACGCCGCGCATGGGTGACAGGTCGATGACGACCCCGCCCTCGCTTGCCGAGAAACCGGGCAAGCTGTGTCCCCCGCCGCGAACGGCTACCTCCAGTCTCGCCGACCTGGCGAAGCGGAGAGCCGCGACGACATCACCCGGCCCACTGCAGCGAACCACGGCGTCCGGCCGGCGGTCGATAGTGCCATTCCATACTCTGCGCGCCTGTTCGTACTCTTCGTCACCGGCGGCCAGTACGGAACCATGAAGTGAGCTCCTCAGTTCAGCTAATGCAGTCCCTGGTTCCTCGACATTTGCGTTCAACGGTGTCCCCTCATTGTGGTTGGCCCGACCACCGTAGCCGGACTTCTGCCGCGGTGCTATGTCGTGGGACACATTTCGCTTACGATGCGTGGCGCTTTATGGACACTGTGCGCGCACTTCTGGGCGCCTACCCCTTCCGGGACCTGAGCGTCCTGGAGATTGAAGGTTTGGCGGTGCGCGCGGTGCCGCGCTTCCTGGACGCCGGCGAGCATCTCTACCGGGCTGGGGACGCCGCTACCGCGCTACATGTTGTCGCACAAGGACTGCTCAAGGAGTATGCCCTCAGCCATGACGGCGGAGAGCTCATATTCGAATTTTTCGGCGCGGGCGCAACCTTTGGCGAGCCGGGACTGTTCGTGCCGGAGCAAAACCGCGTCGCGAGCGTTGCCGCGCTGCAGCCGAGCCTCGTTATCTGCCTGCCGAGGCAGGTTCTGATCACCTTCCTCTTCGAACATCCGCCGGCAATGATGCGCATCCTCGAGGGCCTGAGTCTGGACGTCAGGAAATTAGCCGATGATCAGGTCGGCCTTGCGTACGACCCGGTCCAGGCCCGGTTGGTCGTCAAGTTGCTGGAGCTGGCGGAGGCCCAGGCAGACGAGGCCTCCCCCGGCGGTCTTTCAATCGCGCGACTTTCGCAGGCTGAACTCGCGGCGGCCGTCGGGGCCAGTCGGGCCAAGGTCAATCGCACCCTCGGTGCACTGGCCTCCGTGGGGGCGGTAAGCCTTGGCCCGGGGCGCCGGATAACTCTGTACCCCCCGGCGCTGAGACGCCTCGGGCGTTCGGATGCGCTACCGCGGATGCGCAACCGACCGCCGCCGCCTGCCTGAGTCTGGCGGCTCTATACAGCCAACTCCGGTGACTCAAGTACGACGGACTAAAGCAGGCTCGACCCGTTGCACCGTCTTAGCCCAAGAGCGTCGCGCTCCGTTCGACGTCCGGCGTCACGTCGACAATCGCCGGCACCGGGATCCGTCCGCTCACCCGACACCCCTCGCCCGGGCGGCTGAAGACCTCGACGGTGCCGCCGAGGGCATCAATACGGTCGACCATGTTGGAAAGGCCGGCGCCGCGCGGGGTGGTGGCGGGGTCGAATCCCGCGCCGTTATCCGCTACCGCAAAGACCAGGTCGTCACCGGCGGTCGATAGGTTCAGCGTAGCGCTGGTCGCCTTCGCGTACTTGGTGATGTTCTGTAGCGCCTCCAGTACGCAGAAGTAGACCGCGGCCTCGACCTCCTGCGGATAGCGCGCGAGCCCGCCGGCGACGACCTCCACGGGCACCGACACCTTGCGCACCTGCACCACCAGGGCCGCCTCGAGCCCCTTCTCCGCGAGCAGTGGCGGGTAGATCCCGCGGGCGAGGTCGCGCAGGGTTTGGAGGGCCTCGTCGGCGTCCGCCATCAGTTGCTCGAGGGTCGCCGGCACCCGGTCCGGGTCGCGCTTCAGAAGGGCCGCCATGAGGCCCAGCTTCACCTTCAGCGCCACGAGGTGCTGCTGGGCACCGTCGTGAAGGTTGCGTTCGATGCGCCGGCGCTCCTGGTCCTGGGCGGCCACCAAGCGCTTGCGTGATTCGCGCAGGTCCACAACCCTGGCCTGCAGGTCGGCGGTGAGGCCGACGTTGCGCAGCACCAGGCCGGCCTGTCGGGCGAGGTCCTCGAGCAGCTTGTCTTCGAGGGGGCTCAGCGACTCGCCGGCTCGTTTGGTCACCGCCAGCGCCCCGAGTAGCTCACCGTGATCTCGCACCGGGACGACCCGGCTGGTGCCCTGGATTGCCGGCAGGACCTGGCCGTCGGTCGCGAGGCGGCGCACCTCGTGCTCGCCGCCAAGAGCGCGCTCGGGGAAGGAGGCTTCAAGGCGCAGCTCGCCGCCGTCGCGCAGCCACACCTCTGCCAGCACCGCCCCGGTGCCCTCGGCCAGGATGCGCGCCATGCGCACCAGGACATCGCCTGCGCCGAAGGTCTCTGCCAGCCGCTCCGAGAACTCCGACAGCACCTCGTACGGCGACGCGCGCTTGCCGTACACGAGGCGGTTGGCCAGCTTCTGAAGGCGCTCGCGCGCCGGCTGGAACCCCACTGCGACAACCGCCGTGGCGACAATCGACAGCAGGAGATTGGCCTGACGCCCGGCGCCCACCAGGGTCCCCACCCCCACCACGATGCCGATATAGACGAGGGTGATGATTACCGCCAGCGCGCCGTAGGCGACGGTGCGGCTGATCACGATGTCGACGTCGTAGAGGCGGTACTTGAGGATCGCCACCGCCGCGGCGATAGGGATCAGCCCGATCATAGATATGAACACCGCGATGTAGACCTGCACTGCCAGCGCGGTTGGCGGACTGGCGCTGAAGAACAGCCCACCGACCACGGGCTGGAGGCTGATTCCAAAGACCACGAGCATGCCTGCGTAGAGCAGCCACTTGATCTGCTGGCGCTGCTCCCCGCCACTGTTGCGGAACCGCCAGAACATGCTGGCCACGGCCGCAACCGGTGGTGCCGTGGAGCTGATCAGCAAGAAAACGGCGAGCAGGGGCACTCCCCCCGATCCCTTCGGGACGGTCACAGCAATCACGCCGGCTGCCGCGCCCAACACCAGGAGAACAGCCATCACCTGGCCGGCGGTCGCCCACCGGCGCGACGTGAATCGCCCATCGGGGAACAGGAACAGAATGAAGGTCAGTGAGGCGGTGAAGTAAAGCTGCCCGAGGTTGGTGGTCGGGAGCGACGTCAGCAGGTTCCTGAGGGGCAGCCCGTGGGTGTAGGTGGTGACGATCGCGTACTCCGCCACCAATCTCTGCACCGTGGCCTCGAAACCAAGAACGCTAAAGATCCAGCCGACGGGGTTCCTGGGCAGCCGCGACGCGACGAGTGCACCGACAGCGCCGAAGGTTATGGCGAACACTGGGAGCAGGAACCGCAGGGGCGACGCCGCCGGGTCCTGGAGGGTGCTGCCGCCCGCCAGTGGGTGCGCCGTCACGTTGCCGATCGCCAGGAGGATGACGGCAGCGTCGAGGACGACGGTGAGCGCGAAAATTCCCCACGCCAGCCGTCTGGCACGCGCGCTCATGGGCTCAGCGTCCGACTACAGGTCGGGGTCAGTGACCCAATCGCGAGCAGCGGGATGAGGACCAGGCCGGCGGGTCCCATCAGATGATGGTTGGCTTCGACGTCGATCAGCCACGCTCGAGCTCGTCCCACGCCTACCTATCATTCCACAGTCACCAACACCCATCCGGGGCCACGACTCCCTATCCGCGGGGCGTCGGCGAGCGCCGGACCTAGTGCCATAATGGACACTATGGCCTACCTCGTGCGCAGATCGGCTATGAGCTGGGAGGTGCGGGAGTCACTGCACACGCCGAAGGGCCCGAGGAGCCACACTTTGGCGCGGTTCCGCGAGATGGATGAGGCGGTTCTAGCGCGGGTGGTGGCGTCTGCGGATGGCCCCGTGGATGTCGACGGCCTGTGGGAGGCGGCCCGCAGGGCTGGTTGTCCTGAGGGTGGTCTCTCCGTGGATCGGGCCGCCAGGGTGATCCTGGCCGGCGCATCTCGCGGCATCCATCCGATCCCTGGACTGCGGCGCCAGCTTGAGAGCGCATGGGCCGGGGCCGGTTCAGCGGGCATGGGGGATGCTCGCTGGTTGACCGCCAGCCTCGCTGAGCGGGGCGCGGCACTGCGCGAGTTGCTGCTCCTGGTTGACGCCCTGCCGGCGAGACCGCATCCCCCACTGCGGGTTCCCCTGGTCGGCCGTGGCTGACGAACCAAGCCTGCCTGAGAAGATTGTCCAGATCTCGGATGCTCTGACGAGCGGAGGGATCGGGCATGCGCTAGGTGGTGCTGTGGCGCTTGCGTACTACGCAACCCCGAGGGCGACAGACGACGTTGACATCAACCTGTTCGTGCCCGTCGAGCAGCACGCCCGGGTCCAGGCAGTCCTGATGCGACTCGGGGTCAAGGTTGAGGATGCGTCCGCGCGGCTCGAGCGGGAGGGGCAGCTGCGAGCGTGGTGGGGTAGGACCCCGGTGGACCTTTTCTACTCCAACCTGGCCTTCCACGAGGCGATGAGCCGAGCGACCCGGATCGTGCCCTTCGCCGACCGCGAGGTGCGGATCATCAGCCCGGAGCACCTGGTGGTGTGGAAGGCGGCGTTCAATCGCGCCCAAGACTGGGTGGACATTGAGAACCTGCTAATCGGCACGAGAGTGAACAGATCGGAGCTCGATCGGTGGGCCGGCGAGATCCTGGGCGCAGGGGATGAGAGGTTGCGAAGTCTAGGCGAGTTTGAAGCCAGGGCCCTGGGTCCAGAACGAATCGATAACGCTCGGATCTGATCAACGACGGCCGCCGAGCGACGCTCAACATCCGGTCTTGCCAATCACCTCAGCGACGTTGGCCTCGAGGACGCTCCGATTCGCCGCACGGTCTTCACGCGGTCAAACGAGGCGATGGGCAGGTGGGCCGGGCGGGCACTGATTGCAGAGGTGATTTAGCTGACGCAGTGCAGGTATGACGGCGTCGCGCTCCAGGCAGCGCCTAGCTTCTTCATATCGGCTCGGGTAGATCAGGAGCCGGTACACTGCAGGCTCACGCGGCAACGGAAGAGTGAAGGGCGTCCAGCTCATCGAGGGCAGCAGCACCATGGAGTTCAGGATTCTCGGCCCCGTCGACGTTGTCGATGGCGAGCAATCGCTCTCGCTAGGAGGCCCGAAACCGCGCGCTCTGCTGGCCCACCTGTTACTCGCGGACGGACGCCCGGTCGCGCGCGATGAACTGCTCGACGAGCTCTGGGGGGAGGCGCCTCCGCCGACGGCTCGCGACAGTCTAAATGTCCACGCGGGTGTACTGCGCCGTGCGCTCGGGCAGCGGCTTCGCACCGTCCCATCGGGGTACCTGCTGGAAGTCGGGCCCGACGAATTGGATGCGACGAGGTTTGAGCGGCTGCTTGACGGGGTGCGCAGCCGCCCACGCGACGCCGCTGGCACGGCTGGCGCCCTGGCGTCGGCGCTGTTACTGTGGCGGGGCCCGGTCTACGGCGGAATCGTTGTCGGCCCCAGCGCCGCGGCCGCGGCGGCTCGGCTCGAAGAGCTCCGGCTCACCGCGCTTGAGGAGCGCATTGAAGCTGACCTGGCTCTGGGTCGCCATCGCGATCTAGTGGCCGAGCTGACTGGCGTCCTGGCCCGCAATCCCAGCCGCGAGCGGCTGGCCGGGCAACTAATGCTCGCACTTCATCGATCCGACCGAAGCGCGGACGCACTCGCCGTCTACGCGTCCACCTGCAGCCACCTGGACGACGAGCTTGGGGTCGATCCAGGCGACGCGCTAACCCAGCTGAGCCGCGCAATTCATCGCGGGGATCCCACCCTGGCAGCGCCGGGACCGCCGGACCTGCCGGCTCCCCTGAGCCGTTTCATTGGTCGAGGCGGCGAGCTGGCGCGGGCTGGGGAGCTGCTGGCCAACGCAAGGCTCCTCACCCTGACCGGGGTCGGCGGCTGCGGCAAGACCAGGCTCGGGCTGGAGCTGGCACGGGTCAGCGCTGCTGCCCACCCGGCCGGGGTGCACCTGGTTGACCTTGCGCCCCTCGGACCGGGCGCGTCGGTCGGTCGGCAGGTGGCAGCGGTGCTTGGAGTCAGGGAGCGTCACGGCATGGCCCTGCCAGCACAGCTGGCCGCCCGCTTCCGCCACCACCGGGCGCTTCTTGTTCTGGATAACTGTGAGCATCTTGTCCAGGGCTGTGCCGAGCTATGCAGCCAGCTCCTCGGAAGCGCGCCGGGCCTACGCGTGCTGGCAACAAGCCGCGAGCCCCTGGGTATTTCGGGGGAGGTCGTCTTCACCGTGCCCGGCCTGGAAGTCCCGAGCGCCGGAGAAGGAAGCAAGGGGATCGAGGCCGCCGACGCCGTCCGGCTGCTCGTCGATCGGGCGACCGGCGCGCGGCCTGGGTTCACCCTCGGGGAGGCCGACGTGCGCATCGCTGCCGACCTCTGCCGGCGCCTCGACGGACTGCCTCTTGCGATCGAGCTGGCCGCGGCTCGGCTGCGTACCCTTTCGCTCTCCGAGGTAGCCGCCCGCGTCGAGCACCAGATCGATGCGCTGGGAGGCTCCCGATCGGTCGACGCCCGGCACCGTA
Source organism: Candidatus Dormibacteria bacterium (assembly GCA_046262515.1). Lineage (GTDB taxonomy): Bacteria > Chloroflexota > Dormibacteria > DASZGP01 > DASZGP01 > JAXDLW01. The sequence continues at coordinate 15,275 of JBHEMP010000180.1, forward strand.
CGATGCGGGCCTCAATCGAGTGGAGCCACGACATGCTCGACGAGGCGGAGAAGGTGACCCTGAGGCGGCTCAGCGTTTTCGCGGGCGCGTTCAGCCCGAGCGCAGCCGCGTCTATTGTCGGCGGATGGGACCCGCTGCCTCCGGAAACCGACATCTTCGGTGTTTGCGGCAGGCTGGTCGAAAAGTCCGTCCTGGCGGCGGAGGGCGGCCCGGAGCACACGGCCTACCACATGCTCGGAATCGTTCGACAGTTTTCGGCGGAGCGGCTTGCGGGTGCTGGCGAGGTGACGCTCGCCCGGGCGCGCCACGCAGCCTGGTATCGCGACCTCGTTCCAGACCCTCAGACCTGGGCCGGTCCGGACCAACCACTCTGGATGGACCGCCTGCGACGCGAGATGGACAACATTCACGCCGCCCTCGCCTGGTATCTCGGCGACGGGTGGGAAGCGCAGCGCGCGTTAGAGATGGTGGGCCCGTTGTGGTGGTTCTGGTACATGGCCGGACGGGTCGGAGAGGGACGTATGTGGTTAAGTCGGGCCCTTGCTGCTACCGCCCCCGAACCCGGGGCCGCGCGTGGACTGGCGGTACGCGGTGCTGCCGCGCTGGCCCGGATCACGGGCGAATTCGCCGAAGCCCTTCGGCTCGGGCAGGAGTCACTGGAGATCTGCCGCGCCCTCGGCGACGAGCGGGGGGTCGCGGCGGCCCTCAACAACCTCTGCGTCACGTCGATGATGCAGGGTGACCTCGACGCCGCTCGGCGCTACGGTGAGGAGGGCCGCGTAATCATCGAGGGCCTTGGGGATTTGCAGGGAATCGCCACCTCACACAACAACCTGGGCCTCGTCGCACGAATCGCAGGTGACCTGGATCAGGCCAGCCAGTTGTTCACCACCGCTCTCGACCATTATCGGCAGCGCGGCGATCGGCGCGGTGTCGCCGCCGCACTCAGCAACCTCGCCATAGTCGGCAGGCGCCGGGGCGAGACCGACAGCGCCCGGGGATTTGCCCTCGAAGCACTTCGGCTGTACACAGAGCTCGGGTTCGACGAGGGCCAGATCGACTGCCTCGAGGTCATCGGCGCCATCGCTGCCGATGTCGGCGACAGCGAGATGGCGCTGCGCCTGCTCGGCCTGGCGGTCCGCGCCCGCGAGGAACTGGGTGCTCCGCTGTTTGTGCCTGACGAGCTCGCCCAGGTCAATGACGCGCTGGCAATCGCACGGGATGCGCTCGATACCGAGGTTGCGAGGCGGGTGATGCTGGAGGCGAGCGAACTCTCGCTGGCGGCCGCGGTATTCGCTCTATTAAAGCCGTGACATCGCGAGCTTGACTTAAAGGACTCTCCCGCCGCCCCAAAAACACGGTGGCACTTGGCGATCACATGTCGGCTGTGCACCCACCTCAACGCCTTTCGTGTGTTTTTCGTCGCGGTTGGAAGTATGTCGTCCACAGGGCGCGAGCATGCAAGGAGGGACGGGATGACAATTCCAGGCAACCAGCCGGAGGGGCGTCGCCACCAGGACGAAGTTCTCATCGATGCGCACCTCCGCGCCCTGGCCGAGAGTGATGTAGATGCTCTGCTTGGAACGGTCGCAGACAACATCGAGTACGACTTCATAGCTGGCGCTACTGGCGCGGTGCGTGGCAAGGACGCCGTCCGAGCTCACCACCTCACGGAGTTCGCCAACGTCATCTCGGAGCGCTGGATTCCCCTGCGCCGCCTGTACGGCGAGGGATTTGTAGTGGACGAGGTGATCTGGGAAGGTCGGATCACAGGCCGCCTTGGCGCCCTGGTGGGTAAGGGCCGCCGCGTAAGTCAACGCGTTTTACGCATCTTCGAGATTCGCAATGGACAGGTATCCCGCCAGAGCATCTACTCGGATCACGCCGCGGTGGCGCGGCAGCTCCCATGAGCCGGCACGCCCTCATCGGCGTAGCCACGGCGCTGCTGTTGGCGGCTTGTGGCGGCGTCGGGGCATCGGATCCGACCGGGCTCCCTCAAACATCGAGGGCCGTCGCCGTGGCGGACAGTCCGGAGCTTCCCGTGCCTGCCGGCGCCACCGCACAGGTCACCTACCAGGACCGCGCCGTGGTGCTGGACCGGTCCACCTGGAAAAAGGATGTTCGAGCCATCAGCAGCGACCAGACCACATACACCCTGGACGCAAGCTCCGCCGCCGCAGGGAAGCTGCGTCCGGGCATGACTCTGTTCCTCTACGGTCGCGCTCTTCGCAAGGTGACCGGTGTGAAATCGCAGGGTGGGCAGGTGGTGGTGACCACCGAGAACGCTGCAATCACCGACCTGGTGAAGGACGGGAGCATAAAGTGGAACCAGCCCGTTGACGTCACCAAAGGCGGCTTCGTCAGCGGCAGCACGACCAGCCAGGGGCCCAACGGCCGCCAGCACACCGCGGAGTCACCATCCCCAGGTGCCTCACCCGGCGACGCGGTGGCGACGCCGGATCCGGGCTCCGCATCACCCGACCCCGGAGCCGCAACTCCAGACCCCGCCGCGCCGACACCCGAGCCAAGCCCCGTTGCGATGTCCAACCCCCGGACGAGCATGGTCCTCACCTGGCCGGACGGGCAACGTCAGAGCGTCGGGTTCAACCTCGCTGGCGCCCCGGCGGTGTCGGACGTGGACGGGTACAAGCTGGCGGCCGAGTACACCGTGGTTGCCGACCGTGTCGACCTCAAGCTGACGGCCAGCAAGGACTTCGGCGCCGGCACGGTGAGCCTTGAGGCCAAGGGATTCATCAAGAACTTCCAGCAGTCCACCTCGATCGAAATACGCTCTGGCGCGGTTGAGTCCTTCAGCCAGCAGTCCAGCAACGTCAGTGCCGCGATGACGGTCTCCTGGCTTTCGAAAAAGGAAGGTCCGGGCCAGATGGCATCCACCACCATCCTCAAACCGCAGGTCTCCTACAACCTGCCGTTCTCCGTAGCCGGGATCCCAATGTTCGTTGAGATCGGGGCCAACGCGGCCCTCATTCCCGCGTTCAGTTCACAGGGGACCGCGAAGGCCAGCTTCACCCTCAGTTACCAGGGCAACGAGGGAGTTGACTTCAGCCGCGGCAAGGTAGGGGGCACCGACACCCACAGCGGCAACTTCGAGATCAAGGACTCCAAGATCACCTCGCCGGCAATCGTCAGCATGACCAGCCTGATCTCGTTCCCCAAACTGACGCTGGGACTGGGGTGGCGACAGCCTGGCCTCAGCTTCTCCGACTCGGTGAAGGGGGTGTCGGCCGCGGGATGGGTCGACCTGCTGTTGACGATGTCGTCAATCACCACGGGGCTGGATAACGCGGGCACCGGGACCAGTTGCATCAAGACCCTGTTCTCGGTGGCGGGTCGTACCGGGCTCGAGTTCAAGGTGCTGGGCATCGACCTACCGACCCAGGACCACGACCCCGTCTGGCGGAAGAAGGCAACCCTGACCGTACCGGAGGGCAGCCCACTATGCGCCAAGGTCGCAATGCCCGAGTGAAACCAACCAAGCCAGAACCCGCCAACAACGTCCATTACATGAAGGAGCTGTGGAAATGAACTTTGTGAAGTTGCGACCTGCCGCCCGGTGTAGCGGTCTCAGTGCGTGCATCTTCGCCATTGCACTATCAGGCTGTGGCAGCACACCCAACTCGACCCAGGGTGTGGCATCTCAGCCGACGGCGCCAGCTCCAACTGGTACAGCCGCAGCAGGGACAGTGCCGGCTGCCAAAACGGCGCTGGACGTCTGCGCACTGATCACGGAGCAGGAGGCCTCGGTGGCGCTGGGTGGTACGACCGGCCCCGGCACGCCACGCGGGTCGGGGGAGGACAAGGGATGTGAGTACACCAGGGCTGGCTCCGGCTACGTGCAGGTTGGCACCCACCTCGGAGAGACCCGGGCCGAGTTCGACTCAGAGAAATCGAAGATCACCTCCGCTACGGACAGCCCCGGGTCAACAGTGATAGAGGTGGCAGGGCTGGGCGATGGCAACTTCGTATCGAGCAGTGCCCACGGCGGCGGGTGCTACGTCCTCAAGGGATCGACCCTCGGCCACATAACCCTGATCAGCCCAACGGCCATGGCCACACCGGCGGAGACCATGAAGTCTCTCTGCACGGTTATGGGAGGAAGGCTGTGATGCATACCACTCGCAACGCGGGCGCCCGGGCATGGGTGGGACCAGCAATCCTGGTGCCCCTGGTAGCGCTTGTGGGGTGCGGCAGCGCTCCCTCCAAGGCGGCATCGACACAAGCGCATGCCAGGGCCGTTGGGGCGCCAGTCTCCTCCCCCACCACCACCGAAACGACCACTGCGGCGCTGGCCGCGTGCGACCTGCTGACCCTGCAGGATGCGCAGACAGCCGTCGGACAGACGCTTGTGCCAGACCCCAGCAATGACAAGGCGACGAGCTGCAACTACGTCTCAACCGATAACCTTGGCTACGGCGTGAGCGTGACCCCGGGGACCTGGGACAGCCTCCTCGCCGAAGCCGGCGACGCGCCGCATGTCAGTGGCATCGGGGATGAAGCGCTCAACCACGACGGACAGTTTCTGTACGTCCGTAAGGGCACTCGTGGGTTCGTTCTGAACGTCCGAGATCACTCCACCGCGCCAGAGCAACGGCTTGCCACAGCCAAGGTGCTCGCCTTGAAGCTGGTCGCGCGCTTCAGGTAGCCGCTCTGCCTCAGGCCTGCGGGAAGATCGCCTTTCGGGCTGGCCTTCCGCCCGCGCGCGTGGAAAGACTAGATCTTGGGTAATGCCTTGCTGGCAAGGGCGACAAAGGCGTCCTTGTGGCTCGAGTCCGCCGAGCCGTCGAGCGACACCGAACCGATGTCGACGATGTACAGCGCGTGGGTTCCCTTACGGACGAACAGACTCTGCAGTGTCCGGGTCCAGAAGGCGTCGTCACCAAGTCCCGGGATGTGTTCTGCGCCGCTCTCGTTGAGCTGATAGGTCTCCATCGCCTTGGTGTTGTAGAAGATGTAGGTCTGTAGGCCGCCCGATGGGTCCGAACCCTGGTAAGTGCAGACGGACTGGCCAATCAGTGTCGCGTCCGCCCCGTCGTGCTTGGTGAAGGTGCGACCGGCCGCTGCGCCGATCTCGGCGTCTGTGAAAAGGGCGCAGGCGGCGCCGGATCCCGCGCCAGCGTGATCGGCAGTCGGGTTCGGCGGTCCCTGCATACCGGCCGAACCACAGCCGGCGAACAGCACGCTGAGGCCGGCCGCGGCAACCGCGACGACGGCTTGCGACAAACGACGATCCCGACTGGTAACTGCCACGTCAGATCTTCCCCAGGACGGAGCGGGCCAGGGTGACCAGACGGTCCTTGACGTCGGGACCGGCGTCGCCCGCAAAATCGCCGCGGCTGATCCACAGGTACTTACTTCCCTTGTGAGCCACCAGGAAGCCCCCGGTTTTGTCGCCCGCAAGCTCCGAGGGTACGTAGTAAACCTCGGCACCCAGCCCCGTGATGGCCTCCCGCTTCTTGTTGTTGAGCACCAATTGCCAGCTGACCAACCGGGTATCGACTGCCAGGTAGAACGCCGGGAACCCACGGAGGTTCTGCGTGGTGTCGGGGGGCGCTCCGGGGATATCTGGCTGTACTGTCCAGTATTCGCATGCGGTCGCGTCGCCGATACCCAGAACCGCGCCGGCGGTGACGTCGCCGATTGGCGGCGGAGCGGTGGCAAGCTGCGCGGTGTCGCCGACCACCGCCTGTGCCTCCTCGCGCGTGAAGAGGGAACAGACAGCCTTGTAAGCACTGGCCTTGTCGGTGCTCGCGGCGAGGCCCTGAGGGCTTGAGCCCGGAGAGTCAGCAGCTGATGTAGGCGCCGCGACTTTGGCTGGAGCGCTGGCAGCGCCGCCGGCCGCGCCGCATCCGGCCATCAGAGCAGCGCATGCGATCACTAATGTCTGCGGCTGCAACGGTCTATTCATTCCCACTCCTCACACGATTTCCGTCGACTCGGCTGACCGAGACTCTCATTGACGGCGAAAATTGGACGAAAGACATAGGTGGTGTCAGTCGATGCGCGGCGGCTTACGGTTGGAGGAGACGCTATTTGACGCGTGACACCGCGAGCTTGACCAGTCCGAGCAGTTTCTCGTCGCTGATAATGCCGGGACCATCGCCCGTACCGACGCTGAGCAAGGTCGATCCTTTCACCACCGTGTAGATACGGCTGAAAACAATGGCCTCGTCTCCGACCCCCGGGACGTCGGTGGCGGCGCCCCCGTACGCCTTCTTCACGCCATCCAGCACGGCAGTCGAGGAGCCCGGGGTTACCGATATAGACAGCGAACTGGCACCCCCGGAAAGCTTATAGGTGCACGTAACAGTGCTCCGCTTGGTGGTCGTCGCCGGCGCATCGAAGCTCAAGCCAAATGCGGCGTCCGCGTCGTCCTTGGTGACCAGGGTGCAGGGGTCTGCCGCCGCAGAGGACCCGGCCTGCGTCGTCGCGGCCGCGGCCGCGGCCGCGGGTGCGCTGGTGGCCGGCACTACCGGACCGTTGGATACCGAGGTTGAGCCGCCACATGCCGCGAGGGCGAGGGCAGCGAGAGCGGAAGTAGCAGCTGCCAAGGTCTGCCAATGAGTCATTAGGGTGTCCTCCCAGGTTGGTTCAGTCGACACAGGCTCGCCGCCCGCACGAAAATCGGACGAAAGAGTGCGGCGCATGGTCGCGGACTTTGGCGTGTCGGCCGGTCTGGGCAGTGCGTATCTGGCGGGTCATTCTCTCTTATGGGCGCCATCCCGGCGCCCATCGTCCTGGCGCTGGGGGCAATATTGCTGGCCGGCAGCGCGGCCGGCTTCCAGGCGCTCCGCCGATACTTCGGTTAGACCAGGATCACCCGGGCACGATAATGGGCTCTGACCACAGACAAGAAGGAGGTCCAAATGTATCTTGCTTCGCGCCAGGTTCACAGGTGCTGAAATCCACTTACGTCTACGGCAAGCTGCCCGCTCAAGACGTCCAACGCCTTCGGCGATTCTTGGAAGAGAAGTTGGGTTTGATCCCCTACGAGGAGAGGAACAACCACTTTTACTACGAGGTGGGTGGTGCTCACTTCAACATCTTTCCCAGCCTTGGGGTGCCATCCGGGACTCACGATCAGCTTGGCTTCGTCGTTGACGATCTCCAGGCCACCGTCGAGCACTTGCGCCTCGATGGCGTCAGCATGGAGGAGTACGACACGCCTCCCTTCAAGACCGAGGGAGGCATCTTTGATCGTGGCTACATGAAGGCGGCCTGGTTTAAGGACAGCGAAGGTAACCTACTGAGCCTCACCGAGTATCAGGTTTCGCCCTGGACAACTGCTGAGCTAAAAGCCGATTGAGCGGGAGACGAGATTCCAACTCCACGACTTCAACCATGGGCCACCGCCTGACGTCGTCAAGACTCCGGACACGGTCGTCCGAAGTCCGGTCATAGCCATGACCGGCTACGTCCTGGCCACCGAGCCGAACGACCTGGAGCGGCGCCGCATGGAGCTTCTGTTCGCCTATCACGGTGCGGTCACCATCGAGTTACTCGAGGCCGCAGGGGTATCCGACGGCTGGCGATGCCTGGAGATCGGAGCGGGGGGTGGTGACATCACTCGCTGGCTGGCGAACCGCGTCGTCCCGGGCGGCACGGTTGTGGCCGTGGATATCGAAACGCACTGGTTGGAGCCGCTGCAGGACGACGTGGTCGACGTCCGCCGCGGCGACTTCGGTGTACTCGACTTCGGGCTGACCAGGTTCAATCTCGTCGTTGCTCAGATGGTCCTCCTGCACCTGCCGGATCCCGCAGAGGCCTGCCGCCGCTGTGTCGGACTCACCGTGCCCGGGGGGCAGATCGTCATCCATGATGTGGACTTCACACCGCTTGCCATTCCCGACGCCACCACCGAAGAAGCAGATGGTCTCGCCGTCATGGTTGACGTCATGCGGGCGGCCAACATAGATGTGGCATTGGGACCCAAGATCGCTGATTTGCTCGAGGCGTCCGGGGCCATTATTGAGCAAGTCGAGAGCCGGCCTGCCGATAGTGCGACTGATGCGCGCATCGCGGCGGAGATCTCGGCAATCACAATCGATCGGTTCCGCGATCGCACTGCGGTGCCCGGTGCATCGATTGATGCGGCGATAAGCGCACTCATGAATCCGAGTCGTCGAATAATCGGTCCGACACGGTGGGTCATCCGCGCGCGCGTGAGATAAAGGACATGGTGCGACGCCTCACGAGGGATGCGTCTCACCTTCGAGACGGATGCGATGATTGGACGCGGTGCCGCTTGTAGATGACCACCCCGATGGGGCGCTGGCCGGCCGCGAACGGGAACTGGGCCTCGCGCTGTCGGGGCTGACCAGAGCCCTGAGGTCGGAGCCGACCATCACCATCCTGCTGGGTGAACCCGGTATAGGAAAATCAACGCTCGCCCAAGCCACGCTCGGCGTTGCCGAGCGGCGCGGCATGGCTACGGCCGCGGGAATCGCGGTCGGCGATATCGGCGCTCCGCCATACTGGCCGTGGACCCAAATTTTTCGTCGACTCGACGCCGTGATGGGGATCGGGGACATCGCCCGCGGAGAGGATCTGGCCAGCGACCTTGGTGCGATCGCTCCGGGAGTGTTCGGCCAAACGCCGCCGTCCGCCGACCGCTTCTCCCATTTCGATGCCGCGGCCCGGCTGCTTCGGAGCGCCGCGGCGTTGCGCCCCCTGGCGCTGCTGATCGATGACGCGCAATGGGCCGACGAGGCCTCTCTGCTTCTGCTCAGGTACGTCGCCCGCACAGTGTCAGACGCGCGCCTCCACATCGTGGCAACAGCCCGCGACACCGAGCGGGATGTGCTGGAGATCTTCGGCGATGCCCTCAGCGCGCAGTACGTGACGACTCTGCGCCTGGGCGGGCTGGATAGCGCCGCCGTAAGAGCCCAGTTGGGTGCGATCGTCGCGCGAGACATCAGTGAAGACGAAGTCGCGACCGTGGTGCGGCTGACCGGCGGCAATCCCCTCTTGGTGCGCGAGGTCGGCAGGCAGATTCAGGATCATCCGCTGGGGCCCAATGACGTCTCCGTATCGCCGAGCGTCAGAACGGCCGTCGAAGCCCGGCTGGCTCCCCTCCCTGCGAGTGCGGCACGTCTGCTGGAGGCTGGCGCGATCTTGGGCCTTGAGTTCCGTTTGGCGACTGCTGCCCAGATCTGCGAGATCCGCGAGGTGGACGCGCTAGAGGACCTCGACCGGCTGGTCGCCGCCCGGCTGCTGCAGCGCGCCGACGAGGCTACCTGGCAGTTTACCCATGCCCTACTTCGCTACGCCGTAGAGGATCGTTTGAGCACGTCGCGAAGCGTTGAGCTACATCGAGCCGCCGCCGCCGCTATCGAGAAGGAGGATCGCGGCCTCAAATATTTTGAGCTGGCTCGTCACTGGGCCGCAGCGGCCCTCACCGGAGAGCGCAGGCGCGCCGCAGCGGCGATCGAAGCTGCCGCCGACGAGGCGAGGAGGCAGTTGGCCTACGAGAGCGCAGGCCGGCTCTACCGTCAGGCCCTTACGACCGGGGCCGCGGAAATCGATGACGAGACACGGTTCCGCCTCTGGCTCGGCGCGGGTGAGGCCGCGGCTCGCGCGGCCGATCATGCCGGTCGATTTGAGGCATGCCATCAAGCCGCCGAGCTCGCTCGCAAGCTTGGCCGCTTCGATCTGCTCGCCGATGCCGCCCTGACGATGTCGCCCGTTGGGCCCCCCGACTGGAGGGCCGCGAGCCGGCGCGCCTGCGAGGAGGCACTCAGCGGGGCTGAGCCAGGAAATCTCGGCCTCCGAGCGAGGTTGACAGCACACCACGTCGAGACCCACCTCTATTCCGCCAGGCTGGCTGACTTCGAGCCGGAAGCGCGCGAGGCGGTGGAGATGGCCAATCGATCGGGCGACTCGGACGCTATAGCTGCGGCGCTGCGGGTGCTCCAGTTCGTACTGAGCGGTCCTTCACATCTCGACGAGAAGGCAGCGCTCGCCAAGGCCATGGTCAGCGAGGGCCGTCGGCCCAATCTCCCACACCTCCAGCTACACGGTCACCTGGCGTTGGCCGACGTCGCACTGGAGCGCGGAAACCTCGCCGAGGCCGCGGCCCAAATCGAGGCGGTCGCCGCTGCAGCGGCTCTCCTGCGGGATCGAACCGGGCGCTTTTCGGAGCTCACCGCCCGCGCGGTGCTGAGCATGGCACAAGGTCGCTTCGAGGACTGTCGGCGTTTGGCCGCGGAGGCTTTCGCGACCTTCTCCGCCGGCGGTGACCGCAATCCTTTCCTTCTACGCTCGGCGGTACTGTCAAACCTCAGCCACCACGCTGGTGTGGAGGAGGCAACCCTTTGGGCGATCGAGGAGGCCCGCCGCCCCGTGTCAGGAGAGGACGCGGGATTGATCGGCCTTCTCAACGACGCCCGAGTCCTGGCCCAGGCGGGGCGGATGGACGAGGCTCGGGCGCTATATACCGAAGCTGGCCCGCCACATACGTGGAGCCCACCACCGCACGTCGAGATGCTGTCGCTGACGTTGGGGATTGCGGTCGCGGGGTATCTCGGCCTCAAGGGCGACGCGGCCGTGCTTCGCAGTCGGCTCCTCCCCTTCCGCGGCCACCACGTGGTTTGCGGGACGGGCGCTGTGGCATACCTCGGACCGGTCGAGCTCTGGACAGGTGTCGCTGCCCGCGCGGCGGAGTCGCTCGGGGATGCGGCAATCCTCGATTTGGAGAGGGCCGCGAAGGCATCGCGCACCACAGGTACCCCAGGCTTCGAAGCCGAGGCCAACATCGAGTTAGCTGGCGCCCTGCTCGACCGTCGCAAGACGGGCGACGTCCCCCGCGCCCGCGCCCTGGTCGAGGCAGCGACGGTCGCCGTAGACCGCCTTGGCGCGGCAGCCCTCAAGGAGCGCGCCACGGCGGTGGCGGCGAGGTTGCGGCCGGAGTTTGGAACGCTGACGCGCCGCGAGCGGGAGGTCGCCCAGCTGGTTGCCGAGGGCCTCTCGAACCGTGGCATCGCCGATCGACTGTTCCTGTCTGAGCGCACGGTGCAGAACCACGTACAGCACGTGCTTAACAAACTCGACCTGGCCAACCGGGCTCAGGTCGCCGCCTGGGTCGTACGAAGAAATTGAGTAATTGAACTGAGCATTCCGGCGGATTCCGACAGCGCCTGAGCAGCCATATCCTGCGTCTGGCGCGGCGGTCTTTGAGCCGCCGACTCATTGCACGGAGGTTGTTCAATGGCTATCACGCAGTCCGCCGATCCGCAGGCCACCATATGGGAGACGACCAACGCCATCGTTGCCTCTCGAGCCTTGCATGTCGTTGCCGAGCTCGGTGTCGCGGACCGAATCAGCGAGGAGGCACAGCCCGTCTCCAGCATCGCGGCGGAATGCGGGGTTGATCCTGCGTCGCTAGACCGTGTACTTCGGCTGCTGGCGTCGATTGGGATCTTCGCCCGCCATCCCGATGGTTATGCACACAACGACGCCTCGCTGCTGCTGCGTAGTGACGCGCCAGGCTCGATGCGCGCATTCGCGCGGATGATGAACCTGAGATTGATCAACGAGACCTTCACGGAACTCCTTCATTCAGTACGAAGCGGGCAGCCGGCCGTCAGCCTTATCGAGCCCGGGGGGATGTGGTCCTATCTCGGACACCATCCCGAGGAGGCGAGGCTCTTTGGGGAGGCGATGGAAGCCAGGGCTGCCGACTTCATCCGTGGCGTACTCGGGGCCTACGACTTCGGAAGATTCGCCACCGTCGCCGACATCGGCGGGGGACGCGGACACCTGCTCCGCGCCATCGTGGGGGCCGCTCCGAGCGCTACCGGGATCCTGTTCGACCTCCCGGAGGTGGTCGGGACCATCGAGTTGAGGGCCGAGAGGCTGACCACGATCGCGGGCGACTTCTTCCGGGACCCGCTGCCTCGCGCGGATCTCTACATCCTCATGGAGGTTCTCCACGATTGGGACGATAAGGACTGCGTCCGCATCCTATCCGCCGTCCGCCGCGCGGCTGCTTTTGGCGCAACCCTGGCTATTGTCGAAAGCGTCGTTCCAGAAGCCGGGGACGACCCGCGCATCAACGCTCTCGACGTACTCATGCTGGCAGTGACCGGGGGTCGCGAGCGAACGGCCGCGGAGTTTGCGGCACTGTTCGACTCGAGTGGATTCCGGATGGGGACCGTCACGCCCACGGCGGGGCCCATGAAGATCGTCGAAGCCGTGGCCGTCTGATGGGAGGCCTTGCCGTCGTCACGGGTACCACGAGCGGGATTGGCGCGGAGGTCGCGAGGCAGCTGGCTGCCGAAGGCTGGCGACTTGTGTTGGTCAATCGCGATCTCACGCGGGCGAAAGAACTCGCTGACGAGCTGGGCGACTCGGTAGTCGCCTCGATTCAAGCGGATCTTTCCGACCACGCTTCACTCAAGAGCGCGGCGACCGAAATCGCCTCGCCCTTCAAGACGATTGACCTGCTGCTGAACAATGCCGGCGTGCAGCTGGGACCGCGGCGCAACTCGCCGCATGGCATCGAGATGCACTTCGAGGTGAACACGCTGGCGCCCTATCAGCTCACGCGACTCCTCGCCAGACCGCTGGCGGCCGCAGCGGGAATTGTGCTCACGGTCGGATCAAGGGGAATGTTTCACACGCGTGCGCTGAACGTAGACGCGCTACCAGACCCAACCGATGACCGCCCGCTGTTTGGACCGTACACGCAGTCGAAGTTCGCCGTGGCCTCCGTGATGAGTGCACTGGCGCTCGAGTATTCCGATCAAGGGGTCGTATCCCGTGTCTGCTGCCCCGGTCCGACCAAAACGAGGGCCACGGCCGGCGAGGGGATGCCCTGGTTCATGCGTCCCGTGCGCGCGATCGCATTCAAGTCCCCCGCCTCGGCCGCCGCCAACCTGGTGGACGCGCTGAGTCCGCGGTTCGGGCGCGACAGCGGGCTATACATCCAGGATGGCAAGGTGCGGCCTCTGCCCGCACAGGCCGTCGACCCAGAAATACAGCACCGCCTCCTGGAGAAATGCCGCCAGCTGACGGGCGTTTGACGACAGGCTCTGTCGTGCCGAAATGGCGGCTCAACTCACGACCGGCCCCCGGGTGATGATCAGGTCAGGGGCTGCGGCATGCCGCCCCCCTGCGTCGCGGCACGGTCGCGGCGCTGGCGCGCTATCAGGTGCCTGACGATGCGCCGCGCATCGCGGGTGACACCGTTGACCTGCTCCGATCTCAGCAGCCACCGGCAATTCCCCTCTATGTCGACCTGATGGCTGTAGGTCGCGACCGGTGCGTGCATGGTCGCCGGGTTGCGGTACGTCTTCATCCAACCTCCAGTACCAGGCGGCTACTCCTGACTCAGAGAAGCCTACCGAAAAACGCGTCAGCGCCTGGCGAGGCAGG
>JBHEMP010000181.1:0-13977 GCA_046262515.1 Candidatus Dormibacteria bacterium
TCAACTGCTCGAAGACGGGGTCGCGGAACCGGATGTCGGCGCTGTAGCAGGCATTCATCGCCGGTGCGTCCTTGCGCTGGAAGGCGCTGTAGAACCGCTCGATCACCTCACGGTTGGCGGCGGCCCGGTCCTCATGCGTCATCTGTCCCCTCCTTAGTCACGGGGCAACCCTTCGGCAGGTCGCCGCGGTCCACACCGGTCAGCAGCAGCCCAACCTGGGGCAGCGCGCCCTCCGCGCGGTCCTCCTCGTCCTGGGCGAAGACCTCGACCGCGGTCACCGCCGCGGTCAGGCCCACATCACCGACGACGACCCGGGCGCCGATGTCGATCCTGCCGGATTGCACCTCGACGATGGCCACCGTGCCGCGACCCTCCACGTTGGAAGAGGCCAGCACTCGTGCCCTGAAGAGCTTTGCCAAGTTGGTACTAGCCTAAGGTGAACCACCCAGGAGGGAACACATGGCCGCCGAAACCGCCACAATTAACCGCGCCTTCAAGCTCGCCGCACGCCCGCAGGGTGAGCCGAAACGCAGCGACTGGGATTTCGTCCAGGACGCGGTTCCAGAACCGGGCGACGGCGAGATCCTGGTTCAGAATCTCTACGTGTCGCTGGACCCGGCGATGCGCGGTTGGATGAACGAAGGCCGTTCGTACGTTCCGCCGGTGCGAATCGGTGAGGTGATGCGCGCCGGCGCCGTCGGACGGGTTCTGAGTTCGCGGAATGCTGGTTTCGCGCCGGGCGACGAGGTCGTCGGCACCTTCGGCGTGCAGGATTTCGCCGTCTCCAATGGACAGGGGGTGATGAAGATCGACACCGCCCTGGCGCCCGCCCCGGCATGGTTGGGAACGCTTGGGATGCCCGGCCTGACCGCCTATTTCGGGCTCCTCGAGGTTGGCGCCATGAAGGCCGGGGAGACGGTGGTCGTCTCGGCCGCGGCGGGGGCGGTGGGCACGGTCGTGGGCCAACTGGCGAAAATCAAGGGAGGGCGCGTGGTGGGAATTGCCGGCGGCCCTGAGAAGTGCCGCTGGATCGTGGACGAGCTCGGCTTTGACGCCGCCATCGATTACAAGAACAACGACGTGCCGCTCGGGCTGCGCGAGCATTGCCCGCGGGGAATTGACGTCTACTTCGACAATGTCGGCGGGCCGATCCTGGATGCCTGCCTGGCCCGGCTGGCGCGCGGGGCCCGAGTCGCCATCTGTGGAGCGATCTCGCAGTACAACAACACCGGCCCCGCATCCGGGCCCGCGAACTACATGTCGCTTCTGGTCAACCGCGCGCGGATGCAGGGCTTTCTGGTTTTCGACTACCTGGATCGCTACGGCGAGGCGATCGTGGAAATGACCGGCTACTACAGGTCGGGTCAGTTGAAGTCACGGGAGCAGGTGGTTGTTGGGCTTGAGGCTTTTCCGGAGACCCTGCTCATGCTTTTCCGCGGCGAGAACACTGGGAAGCTCGTCTTGCGGGTCGCGGAGGTTGGTCCCGGGCTCTAAAATGTGTCCTCTGCCCTGTCACGTTCCGTGATAGTGCTAAGGAGGTTTGACGATGGGTGAAATAAGCACCGCGAAGCGAGGCACCGTGCCCGCTACAAAGTTCGCCTTCCCCAAGGAACGCAAGGAACCCCTGACTGACGCCCGACACGTGCGCAACGCGATCGCGCGCTTCGGACAGGTGAAGGACGTCAGCGACACCGAGCGCGCGGCGGCCTGGAAACGAATCAAGGCGGCCGCGAAGAAGTTCGACGTCGAGGTGGAGGTCGCCGGCTGGCGGGAACTGGTGAAGGACTAGGGAACTGAAACCAGGAACACCCCCACCATAGCCAGGCCGGCCCCGGCCTTCTGGCGCCAGCTCAGCCGCTCACGCAGGGTTAGGCGCGCGAGGGCCGCGGTAGCAAGTGGGTAGAGAGAGCCAAGGACGGCAACGACGGCGAGGCCGCCCGCGGTGTTGGCCAGTGCGAAAAGGGTGTTGGCGGTCGCGTCCCCCGCGCCTGCGACCAAAATGAGTCCGGCTGCTTTGTTGTCCAGGCCACGCCGGTCAAGGCCGCGCCGACTGATGGTCAGCCCCGCCGCGAGCAGCGGTACGGACGCCATCCGCGTTGTAAGCGACAACCACAGCACAGAGTGCGGCTCGCCGGCCGCGGTGTGCCCGACCAGTAGCAGGAACAGCCCAAAGCATATGGCGGCGCCGATGGCGGCCAGCGCGGCCGCGTGGGGTTGGGCGTAGGGATCTCCCTGCGGGGAGTCGGCGGCGCTCAGCGAAGCCAGGATGACGCCCACCATGGCGCTCACGAGCCCGGCCAGCGTCAGGGCGCGCGGAACCTCACCCGTGGCCAGGGCGTAAATCACCGGAAGGATTGCCCCCGAGCCTGCCACGGGCGCCACGAGCGACATCTTCCCGAGGGCCAGGCCGCGATAGAAGAGCAGCAGCCCGCCCAGGCCGAACACCCCCGCCACCATGCCTGTCCAGTAGTGCGAGGGGAAGGGCTCATGGACCCCGAGGCACACAGCCAGGAGCACGGCGCCGCCCGACGCCTGGCTCAAGAACACCACGGTGCCCACGGCCACTCGCCGCGATACGAGGCCGCCGGCAAAGTCGGCGGAACCCCAGCAGGCGCTCGAGAGCAGGGCAAGGAGGATCGCGAGCACGTCTGACTGTAGCGACAGCGGCACGCGCGCCATGCGAGGCTGCGGCGCGGCGTGAGCGCAAAAAAGGGGAGGCAGCGCCGCCGACGGCGAAGCTGCCTCCCCTGGATCCACGGGGCCGTTGGGCCCCGGGCGCAGCGCTAGGCCAGGCGAACCTGGTTGGCGCGCGGCCCCTTGGGGCTCTCCTCGACTTCGAAGGTCACGGACTCGTTGCCGCGCAGGGCGTCAAAGTTATCGACGCTGTTGCGGTGGAAGAAGTACTCGGTGCCGTCACCGGCTGCGATGAACCCGAAGCCGCGGTCGGCGACGATTCTCTTGATGGTTCCTTCTGGCATGTTATTGCTCCTGCTTCTCGAAAATCACCTGGTTACGCGAGCGGTCTTTTCGAGAAGAGGGTGCAAAACCAAACGCCGGCGCATCCGTGGTGGATGTCGTGCCTGGTTGATACCCTACCGCACTGAGGGTCAAACCCGCGTTCGCCCGAGGCGGTAACTACGCCAGGTGCGCCAGCAGCTCGGCCACCGGGGTCAGCCGACCGAGGTAGATGGGCGCGTCCCGCTGGGTGTACTCACGCACCCTTGATCGTCGCAGCGCATCCATGCAGTCCACCAGGTCCTTGAGCGCATCGGCCTCCAGCGCCACGATGAACTCGGCGTCGCCAAGCCCGAAGGACCGCACGGTGTTGGCGGATACGGCGTGCCGGCGGCCCTCTCGACCGTGGTCGGCCATCATGGCGTGCCGTTCCTCGGGTGGCAGCAGGTACCACGCCGGCGTTTTCACGAAGGGGTAGACCGACAGGAATTTGCGCGGTTCTTCGCCGCGCAGGAACGCAGGAAGGTGGTCTGGGTTGTACTCGGAAGGGCCCGCGAGCCCGAGAAAAACCTCGACCGCTTCGAGGTGCTGGCCCAGCGTGGTCTGCCGGATATCCATTGCCAGCGCGTTGAGGGCGTCGGCGCTGCGCGAGACGGACCACAGGATGAAGTCCGCGTCGGCGCGCAGGCCGGCCAGGCTGTACGCCCCGCGCAGCTGGACGCCGTCGGTCGGCGCCAGGAGGTCCATCACGGCGCTCACGCCGGCGCGGCGAGCCTCGCGGTCGAGGAGCCGCCAGCTGGGGCGGAGCCGGTAGATCCAGAAGCAGCTCACCTGGTCATCAGTGGCGACCGCGCCGGGTGCCGTGGCGAACTGGGTCACAGCGCAGTCTCCATGTCTGCGATTAACCCCGGAGATGCGGCGGCGATGCTGTGATTTGCGTCACCTTTACCGCTGGTGATCTCCAGCACGAGGCGGGCGAGAAGCGTCGGCTTGAACGGTTTCGGCACGATGGCGCACGCACCGGCCTCGCGTGCGAGGGGGGCGGTAGTGGTATCTCGTGACTCCGTCATCACCGCAACCGGTGCCAGCATGCCCAGGGCCTCGAGCGCCTGGAGGGCGTCTTCTCCCGGCAGGCTGCTGTCCAGCAGCACGAGGTCCCAGGGGCCGGTCAGAGCCCCGCCCTCCGCCGCCGACTCGACATGCGTCACCTCGTGACCCTCGCGGCGCAGCTTGAAAAGGATGATCTCCGCGATGTTGGGCTCGTCCTCCACGACCAGCAGACGTGCCATCAGGAGAACTCCTGGACCAGGGTCAGCACCCCATCCTCTTCCAGCATGTCGCGGACCTGCTGGTCGGGCAAGCCCGTCACCACCACCAGGGTGTAGTTCTCCACCGAGGTCTGCCAACCCCGCGCCTCGGCCTTGCGAAGGATGAGGGCCATGCCCTCGAGGCGATGCATTAGTCCCTCGGCGACGGCCTCCATCGATGCGCTCAGCGGTGGATCTGAAAGGTCCACGCCGTAGCTCTCGTACAGCCGCTGCACCCACCGGGCAACCCGGTCTCCAACAGTTTTCTCGAGCTCCGCAACGGGGGTGTCGTAGACCCGCAGGCGCAGCGTTCCCGCCGCGAGCGCGTCGCCCGGCAGGGCCCTGATCGGGTGGCTCAAACGTTCGCCCGCGTCACTCACTAAACTAACCCTCTCCATGGAAGTTGCGGCGCCCGGGGGGACGCTCGACTGGCTTGTCCCACAGCCCCGACTGCTCCGCGTCCGCAGGGGAGCGACCTTCTTCCAGGGCAGCCCCACCGCCGAGTGGATGTTCCTCCTCAACCGTGGCCGCGTGCGCATTAGCCGTTACACGCTGGGCGGCCGCAAGCTGCAACTCGACCTCCTCGAACCCCCGGCGTGGTTCGTCGGCGCGAGGCTTGCCCGCGGGGTGGGGGAGGCCGTCGAGGACAGCGAGATCCAGGTCCTGAGCCGGGACCAGACCGGTGAGCTGATCCGCCGTCTGCCGGAGGTGGGGCTGGGCATCCTCGAGGTGGTCAGCAGCCGCCTGGTCGACAGCGAGGATCGCCTCGAATACCTCGCGTACCACAGCGTCAGCTCGCGCATCGCGCTGGCCCTGCTCCGGCTGCGCCGGGAGGAGGACGGCGTGGTCAGCGGCATCACCCACCAGGAGATCGGCGACATGGTTGGAGCGCATCGAGAGACGGTCACCAAGCTGCTGGGCGCACTGCAGGCCGGCGGATACATCGAGATCTCTCACCGCCGCATCAAGGTGCTCAACCCCGTGGGGCTCGCGGAGCAGCTCGAGGGCTGAGCTGGGATCCAACGACCCGGTCACGGTGGTGCCGGGGGCGCCGACGGCGCCGAGGTGGGCTGCTGGCCCTGCACCGTCATCTGTCCATAGATGACATCCGGCTGGCGTCCGTTTTCCCGGATCACCCCCATGGTGATGATCATCCCCGCGGTGAGCACAGCGGAGGACACCAGCAACTTCTGTTCCCCCCGGCCGGCGTTGCCCCAGCGGACGCCCCGCAGTCCCCGCAGGTACCACGTCACCGCCGCCACCGCGAGGATGCTGTAGGCCATCAGGGCGAGGACCTTCCACGGCAGCATGGCGCCCAGGGGGTTTATGAGTCCGCCCTCCCAGAATGGGCGGTTGCGACCCGCCGCTTGGACCTGGTCGAAGGTGAACGAGAGGTGGTAGGGCATGGCGGCGAAGATGGTTGTGAGGACCATCGCCACCGACATCACCGTCAGGGCGCGGTGGCCGGGGGCGCGGTCGCTGCGCAGGCGGCGGGCGAAGTAGAGCGCCGAGACCAGCAGCATGACCCCGAGCAGTGTCAGCTGGAAAAGGAACACGGTGCTCAGGCTGCCCAGCATCATGCGGTACCAGCTGCCGTATGAGTGCAGCTGGATCTCCTTGGCGTAGGAATAGCCCACAAGTGGCTGGAGCAGCGTCAGCTCGATACCCACGAGCATCCCAAAGCTCCCCGCCCAGTCGTAGAAGGTCTTCTTCTCGGCGTCGCGGGTGCGCAGGAATTTCCACCCGGCGACCGCGGCAATGACAAAACCGATGTAGGCCAGGTTGGCCACGATTCGGTGGACCTGGAGGGGATAGAAGGTGGGGTTGAGGATGACCTTGAAGAGGTTGTCCGGCGGCGCCGGGGTCTCCATGTAGGACGCCACCACGTTGATCATCAGGACCTGCAGGAAGTCGGCGATAACCAGCATCCCGCCGATCGCCATGTGCAGTCGTTTGCGCGTCCGCATGGCGTCCCAGGAGTAGTACCAGAGGTACGCGAAGACGACCTCGAAGAGGAAGGCGAAAAGTTCCAGGACCAGTGGTACGAACATGACCCTGACCAGGGAGGTCCAGAAATGTCCCCAGAGCGCCGTCAGGAGCACCGTGATGAAGATGAATGCGAGCGATGCGCTGATGGCGAAATAGAGGACCAGGTATTTGGCCAAAGCACGGGCCAGGCGGTCGTAGTCGTCGCGACGGCGCACGTAGCCGAGCCACTCCACCACCGGCCCAAGTTGCCCGGCGCCGCTGATCAGGCCGGCGGTGAGGATGTGGCTCATGGCAATGAAGGCGATGGCCACGCGGGCGCCGACGAGCCCACCGGCGTTCGGCGAATGGGTGGGGAAGAAGGGGTCCCCGGCCGCAAGCCGGCCCAGCAGCAGTGACAGCGTCACCATCGCCGCGCTCACAGGTTGAACAGCCTCCCCGACCCCAGCAGGGTGAGCGTGACCAGGAAGAAGACGATGATCAGCCCCGGCACCACGATCGCGGGTCGTTCGAATGGGTTGCGTTCATGGCCCCGGTCGATGAAGGGCAGAGCCATCAAAAGCAGTACCCCCCCAAGCGGCAGGGCCAGGATCAGGGGTGTGAGCTGCTTGGGCAGCAGTACCAGCAGCTGGTCCAGGGGAAGAAAGAACCATTCCGGCACCGGCGTGTACATCGTGGTGGCGGGGTTGGCCTTGTCCTCCAGGGGGGCGCCTATCCACACTGCCAGGGCGAAGATGAGCAGTACCAGCAAGGCTGAGACAACGCCATCCTTAAAGGTCTGATGAGGATAGAAGTCCTCCGTCTCGAGCGGGATCGACCAGAGCTCGTCCGTCGGCGCGGCGGGGTAGGGGGGATCGGCCTCGAGGCGGTCGGCCGGGGGCGGCATGACATGGCCCTCGCGGGTGCGGAACGCGCCGCGGTAGTTGACGTATGACCCGAACTCGCCGTGCTTGCGGAGGAGGGCCAGGTGCGCCCCGATCATGGGAAAGAGCAGCGCTGGGATGAGCCACACGTGGATGCCGAATGTCCGCGTCAGGGTGACCGGGCCGACCGCGTCACCGCCGCGCCACAGCGCCCGCACGAAGGGGCCTATCACCGGCGTGTACGAGGGGATGTTGGTGACCACCACCGCGGTCCAATAGGCAGCCTCGTCCCACGGCAGGAACGCGCCGGTGATGGCCATACCCAGGACAAGCACCAGCAGAACCACGCCGGTCACCCAGTTGAGCTCGCGCGGTCGCTTGTAGGAAGCGCTGATAAACGTCCGCACCAGGTGCAGACCGAGCACGAACATGAGGATGTAGGCGCCCCAGAGGTGGATCCCTCGCACCCAGCTCCCGAAAATGTCGGTCTGTTTCTGGAAATGGAGGCTCTCCCAGGCCTCCTGGACGGACGGCACGTACTGGAAGAGCAGGAAGATACCGGTCACCAGCTGCAGGATGATCAGCACCAGGGTGGCGCTGCCGAGCGTGTAGAACCAGCTGCCCTTGATTGGCACTGCCTCATAAAGGCCCTTGCGTAGGAGCGCGCGGATGCCCGTGCGCTCGTCAAGCCACTGGTACGTGCGTCCCATGGGGCCCGGCCGTCGCTTCGCCGGGGCGCTCATATGTGCTCACTCAGCCGGTCGCTGACAAAGAGGTTGCCGCGCGCGTCGATGCGGCTGGCATATTGCGGCAGCGGTTTCGGCGGCGGGCCGCCGACGTTGAGCCCATTGAGGTCGTAGAGGCCCCCATGGCAGGGGCAGAGGAACTGGTTGATGTCCTTCTGGAACCGCACCGGGCACTGCATGTGCGTGCAGATGTTGGAGAAGACGCGGAAGGTCGATCCCTGCCGGACCACGTACACCGCGTGCGCCTCCTCGGGTACCGGCCAGGCGTTCTGCGGAAAGAGGACCTCGTACTTGACGGGCTGGCCCTCCGGGATGTCACCGACGTAGCCGACGAGACGCTCGGCGGCGCGGTCCGTGCGCCGGAACAGGGGCGAGAGCAGAAAGCCAACGATGGGAATGCCAAGCGCAAGCGACACCACCCCGCCGCTGACGGCGGTTCCCCACACGGCGAAGCGCCGCCGGGTCATGCTGCTGCCGTCCATCGTCCGGCGCACCGTGCCGCCGGGCTCTCGGATGCCCTTGCCGTCAGCCATGGCGGCTCACCGTGACCAGGATGGAAACGCCCACGACCCCGATGAACAGCAGGGCAAGGGTGAAGGCCACGGCGACCAGCGCCGCCATGCCCCGATGCCCGGGTTCTCGTGCGAAACCGACCAGGTCGGCATAGCCGACACCCAGGAAGAGCAGGGCGAGGCCGACGATCATCGCGCTGACAAGGACCAGGTAAAAGATCGTCTGCAGGTCCCCGACGGAGCTGCCGAGCAGGAGCACGGGCGCGCTCACGGGTAGTGCCCCTGGGAAGGCTGGTAGAGGCCGTACGACTGCGATTCCGTCTGCTTCCCATACACCGTGAAGGACCCGCGGGCAGTTGTACGAATGATCCCCATGAGCAGGAAGAGACACAGGGCGCTCAGGGCCACGACCGTCATCGTTGCGCGCGGAACGTGCGGCGATGGCTGCGGGGCCGTGCGCCGCCAGCTGAGGAAATGGGCGACGCTGAGGAGCAGGGCAGTGCCGAGGACCACGTATCGCACGCCGTATGTGCCGCGCGGATACAGCGCCGCCGGAGCGACCGCGATGAGGCAGAGGCCCACCACCACAACGGATAGTCCCCGCCCCGCGCCGGAGGGTCGGGTCTGCGCGAAATACAGGTTGGAGCCCACGATCAGGACGCTCAGCAGGATGCCCTGGACGATCCAGAGCCACGCCACCCGCCCGCTGAATGAGTATGTGAAGGCGCCCGGGGAGGACTGCTTTATGGCCTCCGCGAAGACGAACCCCAGGATCGCCTGCACGACCATCGTGAGGAAGCCCACGACCAGACTCAGGCGGGTGGCCCAGGCAAGGTAAGCGCGTTTCTCGCCGTCGCCGGCCCACGACGCGCGCACCGCGCTGATCCCAGCGATGAAGAACGAGGCCCAGGAGATATTGCCCACGAAACGGTGGCCGAGTTCCGGCAAAAAAGAGGCGTTCAGGAACCCGTGGTCAGGCGTCAGCAGGTAGCTGTCGATGCCCACGACCAGGATCAAAAAGATGTGCTCGAAGGCGGCGGCGTAGTACCCCAGGGAGAGGTGCAGCCGAGGGCGGGCGGCGGCCCACCGGTTCCACTGGTGGACGTACAGGTAGAGCGCCGCGATCGCCGGGATCCAGACTGTGAAGGCAACCAGGAACTGCCACCAGAAGCGCTCCACGAGGGGGATGAAGAAGCGAGGATAGAGCGCCGTCACGAACAGAACGGCGAAGCCGGCCAGGGTAGCGCCAATGCTGAAGATCCGAATGTTGACCTCGCCGAGGCCGCGGGCGTACCTGCTGAAGCGAGCGTCATCTCGGCGCCGGGCTATCAGCTGGTAGGTGGGTGACAGGACTATCGTGCCCATGGTGAACGAGCCAAAGCTCACGTGCAGCAGGAAGAAGAGACCCACGGTCCATCGATTGCCCAGCACCGGGACGTGGATGTCGGGGAGCGACTGGAGGCGCGAGTAGCCGTCCAGCAGCCGCGTCGCGATCACGTGGACAGCACCCTTCGACCAAGTGCCAGCGCCGCCAGCGAGCTGACCGCGAGCGTTACCAGGCCACCGGCCGCGACTGCGGTACTGGACAGGGAGGGGTTCCCTTGCAAGGCCCCCAGCAGCCCATCGTGAAGGTAGGTCATGGGCAGCAGACGCGACGCCGCAACCAAGATCGCCGAGTGCACGGGCGTGAAGACACCGGAGACGTAAAAAGCCGGCAGCAGCGGGAGGAGCACGTACAGCATCACCTCGCCCGGGGCGGTGGTGATGGTGCTGGCGACCGCGCCCACGACGTTGGCAAACAGCTCGGTGCCGGTCACCGCCAGCACGAGCGACGGCCACCACACCGCGGCCCGAGGGTGGCGGCTGAAGAGAAGGCCGAGGATAAGCAGGAGCTGGGCCACGTCGATGAGCGCGTTCACCGCCAGGCGTTCCAGCAAAAGCCTGCCGTGCCCCCGGGGCAGCAGGCGGTATCGCAACTGGAGCCCGCCGGCGCGCTCGCGGCTGAGGACCGCACCGGTACCGAGGGCGCCGATGATGGTGATCAACATCGTCAGGGCCATGGCGGCGTAAAAGGGCGGTGCGGCGCTTGTCAGCAGCGGCACGCCTACGACCAGCGGAAAGGCCAGTTTGACCACCAGCGCCCGGCGCCGGGAGGCGAACTCAAGCAGTTCGCGCTGCGCGATGCTGCCTGCCAGCACGCTCATCCCCCGGCCCTCGAGATCGCGGTCCCGGTGGCCCGCCGGAAGAGCCTGGACAGGGGCGCTCGACCAACGGTCTCCTCCGCCACCACCCTCCCGTCGCGTAGGAACAGCACCCGGTCGCAGGTTCTCTCAGCGAGCACCGCGTCGTTGGTGGAGAGCACCAGCGCCGCCCCGCGGTCTGCCTCCGCCCGAAGCCGGGTGGCGAGGTCCTCGGCGCCGAGGTGGTCGAGCCCCAGGGTCGGTTCGTCCATCAGCAGCAGGTCCGGCGCGTGGGCCAGCGCCTCACAGATGGAGAGGCGGCGGCGCATCCCCAGGGAGTACTCGGCCACCCGGAGGTCGGCGGAGTCGTCCAGCCCACACCAGGCGATGAGGCCGGCCACGCGCTCGCGCGCCTCAGCATCACCCAGCCCGTACTGGCGCGCGAAGAAGTAGGCATTCTGCTCTCCGGTGAGTTCGTCGAAGTGCACCGGGGTGTCGCCCACGACCCCAAGCCGCCGGCGCACCGCCCGCCCGGGTTTCTCCGAGGCGCCGAACCAGCGGAGCTCGCCGCTGGTCGCCGGCTCGGCGGTGGCGAGGACAGCCAGCAAGGTGCTCTTGCCGGAGCCATTGACGCCCATCAAGCCCAGCACCTCGCCGCCTTGGACCGACAGGTCCACGTCAAAGCAGCCTCGGCGGCTGGGGTGCCGGCGAGTCAGCCGGCGGGCGCTCACCGCCGGCGGGCCGGCGAGTGCCGGGGCTGGGTCTTCGATCGCGACCTGGGCCGTCACGGGACGTCCGGCCTCAGGCCCGGAACCCGAACCTGCCCTCGTGGAAGTCGCCGGTGGCGATCCACTTCTCGATCACCCCATCGAGGACCGCCGCCGTGACCTCCGCCTGGCCCATGTCGCGTGCGTTGCCCTCCACGGCCTGGATCACCTGTCCTTTGACGAACCCCGGGATGCGGTCGATGCGCCGGGCGGCCTCATCGGACCACGGCATGCCGGGACCATCCGCCTGGATCTGGTGGGAGACCTCTCCCCACATCTCGTATTTTGCGTCCATCTTCTCAGGCGTGATCTCAGTGCCCAAACCCTGTTGGACCGCGGTCCATTCGACCCGCCAGCGCGTCAGCTCACGGCAGAACACCGGGACGTCACGGAGCCGTTCCTCGGCCTCGGCGGTCCATGTGAAGGCATGTTCGTAGGTTTTGCCGGCGAGGGGGTGGCCGTAGCCGAGCTTTACGCCGAGGCGTTCCAGGAAAGCGGCATTCAAGGCCTCCCCGGTGCGCGCGGCCCGCGACTCCGCGGCGTGCTCAGCCATCTCCCGGGCGCGAGCAGGGTCGAATTTCTGCGCGGCCCGGACCTCGACCTCATTCAGGCGACGTACGCCATCCTCGGTCCACCCCGGCGCCGGGTTCTCGACCTCCGGCGCCATCGGGACGGCGCCATGCCCGGGAATCACGTGGGCCAGCTTCTCGGCATCCGGGCCGTAGGCCCGCATCATCTGACCCATCAGGTCGCGGGCGTCGGCCAGGCCTCCCTCGCAGACGTCGAGGGTGACGCGGTCCGCGCCGATCCTGCGCGCGTACTCGTCAACCTTGGTACGCGCCATGGTTCGCATGAAACCGGCGGGCACGCGGTCAAGGCGAACGGTGGCCTCGTCCGTCCAGGTCGGACCCTCGTCGCCGCGGTCTCGCGGGCTGGCCACCCAACCGGCGGCGCCGGCGGTGGCGATCCCCGGCCCACCAGGAGCGCCGGCGGAAGCGCCAACGGCGGCGTATGCACCATCGCCCACGACCGCGGTCACCGGCGCCCACGCCTCCCCGACCTTGGCGGTCGCGAACTGCTCGGTGATCGCGCCCAGGCGCTGCATCCGGGCCATCTTTTCTATCACGGCCTTGACCCGGCGTCGCTCGTAGCCCTTGGGCACGACCTCCAGGGCCTTGCGGGCGTCGGCGGTCCACTGCACCTTGAAGCCGTCGAAGGTCTCCTCCTCCTGGATGCCGCCCTCGCGCTCGGCGGCGCGACCGATGTCCGCTTTTTCGACAAGGCGAAGCTCGGCGCTGCCACAGACCGGGCAGGCGTCGGGGCGACGGTCACGGGACGGCCGCCCGCAGCGCTGGCAGACCCAGGCGTCCCGTGAGCCGGCCTCCGACATCGAGGCCGGGCGGGGGTTCGGCTTGACGCCCATCGACGCGGCGGCGCGCTCCGGCATGATGTCGGCGACCGCCTCGTCGATCACCGAGCTGGAGATCACGGAGTTGCCGCGCTCCATGGCGTAGCGACAGATGGCGCTTCGCACCACGCCGCGGACGTGCGCGGGGACCTCTTCCATGCGCGACTCGGCCTCCTCGGTCCAGACCACGCTGGCCTCGGCCTGCACGTCAACCGGCGGGACGTAGGTGCGGCTGCCGAGCAGGACGCTGCACGGGGCCAGGCGAAGCAGGTTCTCCGAATTGCTGCCGATGTCCATGTCTTCATGCGAATGCACCCCGATGCGGCCGGCCAGCAGCAGCCACGGCGGCTCCTCCCGCAGGAACTGCAGCACCTTCTTGAAGGCCTTGCCGTCGAGCAGGGTGGTCTTGAGCTCGAAGCCCTCTTCGGCCGCGACGCTGCGCGCGACCTTGAGGTGGGATTCGTAGATCCGCGCCAGCCCGCTGTCGATGATCTCCTCGTGGAGCTGTTCCTGCTCCTTGAAGCGGAAGACCTTGCTGGCTTCGGCGGACAGGACGTCCACTATGCCGTTGAACATGGAATAGTGGAGGTAGGGGTCATAGACCGCCACGGCCTCGACCTTCTTGTCGAAGATTCGCGAGAGCGCGATGGCGGTTTTGACCGCCGCGAATGACTGCGGGCTGCCGTCCACCGCCACCACGATGCGATCGCTGGCGCGGTCGGAGAGGGGGTGCACGTCGCGGACCACCAGCGTGTCGGCGCGGGTCCGGCGAACCACTCGCTCGACGACGCTGCCGACCTGGCTGTCCTTGACCGCCCCCATCCCCAGGGCGCCCATCACGACCAGGTCATAGCCGGAGTCCTGGATATCCTTGGCCAGGCACTCCCAGTTCTTGCCGTCGAAGGTCTTGTAATCCACCTCGATGCCGGCGGCGTTCGCCTTCTCCTTGAGCACGTCGAGGTAGGAATCCGAGATCAACTGCAGTCCACGGGTGATCAGCGAGTCGTGGATTTTGCGCTGCCGCTCCAGCTCCTGCTCGTCCTGGTACTCCTCCGGCAGGGTGTACTCCATCTGCTTGAAGCGCACGTCGTGCATGCGCGCGGCGTAGACGTGGCAGCCGGTAAGCCGGGCGCCGGTGGCCTGCGCCAGCGCCACCGCAACCTGGATCGCCGCGTTGGAGTGCTCGGAGTTGTCGACCGGAACGTAGATCTCGCGGAACATGGGGCCTCCTTTCTCGCCCCCGGGGATGGCGG
>JBHEMP010000182.1:0-2934 GCA_046262515.1 Candidatus Dormibacteria bacterium
CGCCGCGGGGTAATCGTCCACCACGGCGTCTATCTTGCCGTCGTTCAGCTGTGCCGCCGCCTCCACGTCGTCTTTAGCTGTGGTCACCTGCACCTTGCGGTCGTGGCAGGCCTTGTCGTTGACGGTGACCACGGCCAGTTCGCCCTCGCTGCCCGGCGAGGCCCACACCTTCAGCCCACAGAGCGTGTCGAAGCCCTTGATGACCTTCTGCGAGGTGCGAACCAGCAGGGCCTGCCCGCTGGAGAAGTAGCTGAGGCTGAGGACACCCCCGGTGGTGGTCGCGGAGTGGGGCTGGTTCACGCCGACGTCGTAGCGCCGTTTCTGCTCCGTCAGCCCCTGGACGATGCTCGGGTCATCGATGTTGATGACCTTGAGCTTCAGCTTCAGCTGGCTGGCGACGGCGCCGAGCAGGTCGACGTCAAACCCCGCGGCGTGGCCGGCGGGGTCGACGTAGGACTGCGGGGCGAAATGGTAATCGGCGCCTACCGTGAGGGTGTTGGGCGTGACCAGGCCCGCCGGCGCCGGGATGGGGCTGCGGCTGAGGGGCGGCTGCGGCGTCGCCCCGGGCAACACCGAGCCCGTCCCGCCCGAGGCGCAGGCGGCCAGCAGGACGGCCAGCACGAGCAGTCCAGGCGCGGCGGCTGCGCGCCTCAACGGGAGAGCAGGGCGCTGCCGATGAGGGCGCCCACGAGCACCAGCCCGACGGAGTACTCGGCAAGGATGTTGCGCGTCAGGGTTCCCTCGAAGAGATGCCGCGCGAGGTCGCGGTTCACATACCAGGTCACCAGCATGACCCCCGCCAGCCGGCTGTTGTCCACGAACTGCACCGAGAACATGGCAAAGGCCACCATCGTCACCAGCTGGGCCACGAAAAGCGCCGCTACGACCGCCCGCGCCTGCTCGACCGCCACCCGGCCGAGGAGCTCGTAGGCCGCCAGGGCCGTGGCCAGGAAGATGCCCACGAGGCGTAGCGGGAGCACGGTGGTGCCCACCAGGATGGCCAAATAGGCACCCAGCAGGATGAGGATGACGGCCGCGTTCATCAGGAACTCGTGGCCGGGCCGCTCCCTCTCGAAGAAGCGCTCCAGGGTCACGTAGCTCGAGGAGAAGACGGCCACCGCCATCAGCAGCTGGCTGACCAGGTGGAGGCGCCAGTCCTGGATCAGGTATGACACCGCGGCCGCCACCACGATGGCCATCAGGGGGATGACGTAGTGGAGCGGCTGTCCCGCGGACTCCACGTGGGACCCGGCGCCGGCCAGCGCGACGCCGACCCCCGCGGCGGCGACGACGGCCAGGCCCACCACGATGGCCACGACGGCCGGGGCCGAGAGCAGGTCCCAGCGCTCGAAAGTCCCGACCAGCAGGAGCAGGATGGCGAGGTAGGCCAGGTACCGCGGCCCGAGACGGGTCACCGGGCTCTGCTCGTCGTGGGCGCTGCGGGCGGCCTCAGCCAGCCGAGGTGCCCTCCCGCCCGTAGCGATCCTCAAGGCGCACCACGTCGGTGATCTCCGGTGAGGAGACCTCGAAGAACTCCATGTCCTCAACCGCGTTCATGCGGTGCTTGCGACCGGGGAGGATCCGGACGACGTCCCCCTCCTTCATTCGGTGGGTGACCATCTGGCCCTCCGCGTCCTCCAGTTCGAGGTCCATGACGCCCGACTTGATCAGCAGCGTCTCGTCCTTCTTGTTGTGGTACTGGAGGGACAGGGATTCGCCCTCGTTCACGTGGATCACCTTGCCGAGGTATCTCTCGGTGATCGCGAACCGCAATTCGTACCCCCATGGCTTGTCGACGCGCACATCGGCCACGGTGACCACCGTGCCTGGCTCGATCGTCGTCTCACTCATTTAGTGACCCCCATTTGCGACTCCCACTTTTTCCACCATCCCGGCGATCAACTCATCCACAACATCACGCGAGGGCGCCTCGGCGTAGATCCGCAGCACGGGCTCGGTGCCGCTGAACCGGACCAGGACCCAGCTGCCGCCCTCGAAATAGAACTTGAAACCGTCGTCCGAGCGCACGCTGACGACCTTCCGGGTCCCGAACTCCGAGGGGGGCGAGTCCTGGAACTGCCTGTATGTCCGCTCGCGCACATCGGCGTAGGTCTCCCGGCCCAGGCGCACGTCGCGGCGCTGGTAGGCATGGGGGCCAACCCGGTCGAAGATGTCCTGCAGGAGTGCCGAGAGCGGCTTCTTCTTCTGGATCATGAAGTCGGCGATGAAGAGGCCCGCCAGGAGGCCGTCACGCTCCGGAATATGACCGCGGAAGCCGAAGCCACCGGACTCCTCCCCGCCGAGGATGGCCTGGGTCTCGATCATCAGCGGTCCGACGTACTTGAAGCCGACCTGGACCTCGTGGCACTGGACGCCGTACTGCTCCGCCAGCTTGTCGGCCATCGAAGTGGTCGTCAGGGTACGCACGACCGGGCCCTTCCAGCCGCGAGTGCCGAGCAGGTAGTCCATGAGCAGGGCGTAGACCTCGAGCTGGTTCACAAAACGCCCGTTCTCGTCGATGATGCCAACGCGGTCGGCGTCGCCGTCGGTGCAGATGCAAAGGTCGTGACGGCCCTGCTTCATCAACTGAAGCGTCGGCTCAAGGTTCTCGGGTATCGGCTCGGGGTGGATGCCGCCAAACCCGGGGTTGCGCTCGGACCGCACATCGTCCACCGTCGTGGCGCCACCGGCGAGCAGGTCTGAAATATAGCCCGCCCCGGACCCGTACATGGGGTCGTGGACGAGCTTCAGGCCCGCGTCCTTGATGACCTCCAGGTCGACCATCTTGGCAACCTGGCGCCTGTACGCGGGGCGGGGATCGACCACCTCGACCAGCCCCTCCCTTTTCGCCTCGTCCAGGTCGGCGAGCTGGACGCTGTCGGCGTCGATCACCTTGCCGATCTCCTCCTCCAGCGCGGCCACGACCTCGGGAGA